>CAIUWO010000383.1 GCA_903902895.1 Candidatus Hydrogenedentota bacterium
ATATTGGCGCCGCGTGTCCTCCAAATTCCCAATGGACGCACTCAACTGTCACCCCGTCTTTTTTCTGGGAGACTTCAGGCTGCGCCACGGCTGGCCTTCCGTCCGGTGTGTGCCTGTGTTCACAGTGCCTTGGATGCGGTTTCGTTAAAGCTAATCAATATGGACGCGCGGTAGGCGTGTGCGTGTCCTTATTACATGGGAATCGCAACTTCTGATGTTAGGTCGCGTGCTATTGCGACATACGAGGCCGGGAACGGCAGACAAGCTGAGGTGGCGAGGTTTTATGGGGTGGATCTTTCCACCTTTCAGCGCTGGCTTCAGCGGTACCGCCAGAGCGGTCTGGCTTCCCCGTTGCTGAGGTGGGCCCGGTTTTCTGGACAGTTGCATAAGATGGCATGCTGAGGCCCAAGGCCTGCAAGAAAGGGTATGTCATGAGCAAGAGGAGTCGTCGTGTGTTCAGCGGAACCGAGAAAGCCCGTGTTGCGCTTGCCGCGCTGCGCGAGGCGCAGACAGTCAACGAGATCGCCGCGGAGCACAAGGTTCACCCGATCTCCTGTACGTGGATTGCGCCCAATACGAGAGACACGGACCCTCACTTCGAATACGCCGAAATCTCGCAGTTCCCAACGGCGTCCCTCGGCAAGGGATTTCGTTATGGTCTCGAAAGCGCCCTCTGTGATTCGGGATGCGTCACTTTGAGTCATGCCCAGCTTATTGGCCACCAGCGTCACCAAGTCTCTTTTGGTCATAGTAGCCATTAGTTCAATTCATTCTTGCCTGGCTAACGCGCATCAGTGCCACCCGTTGGAACCGCGGCAACCGACACGATGATTACGCGGCCTAGCGGGCTGGCGTGACCGGGGACTTTTCGGCGCAAGCGTTTTGCAGGTCACGGTCCAAGGCGGCGCCATCAAAGGGAATAACGATGATCTTGCTGCCGTGACCATTGTTTCCCGCTTGCTCCTCTTTGGGAGCGTCCAAGACCGCCAGGGTGACGGCGGTCACATGGCCGTTTTCGAGTAGTACTCCGGGCCGTTCCAGCTTGTGCCAATGATTGACCGTGCCATCCGTGTAACGGGCGAAATTCGCAGTCGGGTCATACGCCAAACCCCGGTTAACCCAGTCATGCTTGCCATCTTTGGAACTGAGATGGTAGGCCTTTCGGGTGCTCCAGGAGTTGACGACAATCTGATAGAGACCGCCGGAATAAAAGACAACAGGATCTTCGAAATCGGGAATGCCTTTGGGGAAGACGGACGGCCCCATCGATTTATAGGGTCCCAGAATGCCGTCGGCAGCCTTGCTGATGAAGACCTGCCCGGAACTCGCCACAATCATGTAGTCGCCATCGGGCCGCACCATAATGCTGATGTTGGACCTGCAAAGCTCTTTGCCTTTGAGCTTCCCCAAGTGTTTCCAAGGACCGTCCAGAGACTTCGAAACAAAAACATCCCCTGGCCGGGTGCAGCTGACCACCACCGCAAAACGGCCGTCCGGTAGAACCAGCGCGGTCACATTGTGGCCTTTACCCTCCTGATCCTTCGGCCAGCAGAGGCCCTTGTCGACGTAAGGACCGGTGACTGTATCGCTGACGGCATGAACGGCTTTCGAGTTAACCCAATCGTTGTGGCCCTTGCTTTGGTCCCAACGACTGGCAAAGATATGATATTTGCCGTCCGGCCCCTTGATGACCTGTCCGTCCCAATAGCACCACTGCTTCATGGAGGAGTCTTCCAGACCGTTCTTGGCATCGCGGGGGCCGACTTCCGCAGCGCCCCACACGTCCGAGGACAACTGACCCGTGATCGGCATTGGCAAAAAATAGTCAATGAATGTTTTGGCTGGGGCAGGTTTTGACTCCTGAGCGAAGCTTGTGAAAGCCAGGGTCAAGCAGGCCAGCCCTGTCAACCCAATCGCGAACCATGAAATCCCGAACGTGCCTGAAAGGATTGGTGACATAACATAGTTTCGAGTGTTCACCGTTTGAAACCTCCGACGCTCTCGCTAAAACCTCTTGAAGAAACTGGCAAGTGTCAACTCTAACAGACGAGGACAGAGTTCAGCGAATTCACCGCGCGGTGCGACTAATATTCTGTCCTTGCACGCCAATCAGGACGGGTTTTCGGGAACCACAAGTGCGCGAGTCAAGAAGAGATAACGGCGGATAATCGCCAGCCAGGCATTTATCTACCGGCGGTCTCCTCTTGCGGTGCATACACCGTCACATCGCTCTTGCGTGTGGCAGGTTCGATGGACCATTCCGTCAGCTGGCCACGAATGACCTTGCCGCAGACAACCGTCTCTCCTGAAACGTGTAACTTGAAGTCGGCATCCCAGTTTGCGGGCCAAGCCGGCAGAAGCAGTATCTTGTCGCCGGTGTCCTGGACAAGCATGCGCTGAAGTGCGGTGGAGCCGGCGCCGAAATGATCTAAGTCAGGACAGGAGTCTGGTCCCGCACTTCCATACAGCGGAAAACGGCATTGGAGGGATGCATGGCGGAAACGATTAACGAGCCCGTCTCTTGCTTCAGCGGCCCGTCCTGCATAGGCCCAATGGATCTGGTCCTGGGTCCAGCACTTGCACCCGAAGGCATCCTTCTCCGTCCGGTGTTGCATGGTCCAGTCCACAATGTCGCCGGTTCCCTGGCCCAAACCGAAACATCGGAAGGGAAACACCGGATAAAGCTCTCCATTTTCAGCGTTGCACTTCTTTTCCCATTTTTCGGCAGGCGCGATGGCATTTTGCCCATCGATTTCGTGTAGGCAAACGGGCGGTATCTCTGACCTGAAACGCCGCCAGTTATTCTGATCGTCCGCGTTTCCTGCCTGCATCGCCAGCAACCCATCGAGGCAGAACTGGAGTCCGGCGACGTCGGGTGCGGGGTTGATGGCAATCCACCAAGTTTCCAGCACCATGGCGGGATCAAGGCGAAGCTTCCCGTTAGCATCACGCGCGTAGTGTTTATCGAAGAACAGCAACACTTCACGGGCAAAAGGAACCAGCACCGTGTCGCGGAAGGTCGCGTCCCCGGAATACTTCGCACAGTCGATCATCATAGCCACGATTTCCAGACCGCTGGTGAAATAATAGCTGTGATAGAATCCCTTTCCCGTGTTCATGCCCGGCTTGGTCTTTGGCGGTCTTCCGCCTTCTTCGCAATCTCTCTCTCCCCCGGTTGGTTCGATGTTTTCGCGGTAGTAGGCGCCCTCGTGCCCGAACCACGCTTTGGTGATGGCTTTGCGGATCGGGAGCAGGTTCCAGTAGTAGTCGAAAAACGGTTTCATGAGATCAAAGTCGCCGCTCATCAACAACGGCCAGTAGAGCAGGCGTTGGTTCTGGAATGTGAAACGCCGCCCCCAGTCACGGTCATCCTCGTGACTCAGCCAGGTATCGTCTGTTTGTCGATATGCATTTTCTCTTTTCTTGTCAAAGGGTAATGGCTGCGTAAACAGTCCGCCGTTGAATTTGGTCTGAATGCGCCCTCGGCTCTGGCAGGCCATCAGGAAGCGAAAGACATTGTAGCTTTGTGCCGCCAGTGCGCCGCCGTCTTCTTCCATGCGCCTGCCGGATAACGCGTCGCCGTCCAGCCTTTCCCGCTTCTCGACGGAAAGGGTGTTGTCAGAGGCGATGATCCAGCTTCGATTCCAGAATGCCGACCACCATTGACAGTGTTTGTTCCAGTCCTCGGTCACATCTACTGTCCGTGCCGCCTGCTCTTCAATGGTTTTAATCCAAAGCGAAGTGTCGGAGGTCTGTTTGGTCAGGGCATGGATGCGTATGTCGAAGCTCGATCCTTTCCCTGTTAGCCCGTCGTTCTCCAAGGCCAAACCGGGGCCTTCAAGGAGATTGCCGAAAGTATTGAATCGGTAAGGGTCGGGGTGCTCCGACACCATGTCTCTAACGCCGTAATGCTCCATTTCGGCGGGAAACACGCTCCGGTCGCCAACCGACAAATACCAGAGAATGCGGCTTCCAGACTTCAGGCATACGTCCTGCGTGGGCTTATCGATAGGCGTCCTTGAAGCGTTGTGTGCGCAACTGTCGAAACGCGTCCAGAATTCCGGGGTGACAGAGACGGCGATTTCATCAGGTGAATCGACTTGCACGTGGTAGACGGGCCGATTCGCATCCGCCCAGATACGCAAGCGCACATTGTCCGCCTCGATGCGAATCGAACCGGTCGCCAAATCGAGTGTTTGCCGGAACGGCTTTCCTTTGATGAATGGGGTGGGATTCAACGCGACGCGCACTCGGCCTGTCTTGAAGATGTCGCCGTTGTATGTGAAGGCATCGTTCTTGGCCAGCAAGAGATACAAATCGCCATTTTCAATGGTATAAACCCCGGCGGCGATGTCGCCATTGCCCAACGGCATCTGGCCGGTCGCGTCTTTCGACGGGCTTTCCCAAACAACATTGTAACGCGCCATCGGCTCATCACCAGCGCTAATGGCTGACACCGAGCAAAGAACAAACAGGCACGCCAGGGGTGCTGAGATTCCAAGATGTTTCATTGAAGTCCGAGGCTCCTGAGTTGGCCTTTCGTTTCGTGGTTCCTTCTGAGAGATACATACAAAGAGACCCACCGGCGGCCAACACAAACTCCGATAAGGTCAAGGCAGTATGACATCCGTGGCCCGACTTAGACAAGGCACATCCACCCAAGCGGCGTCCGGGTGCCGCGTGACGCCCGCGATCTCTATGCTTTCAGAAGGGCCGACAATTCGTGCGGATGGGTTTTCGGGAACGAACGGCATCTTGAGGCGAAACGAATCCCAATTACTTGGCCGTTTGCCGCGACCACGGGGCCTTCTGCAGCCAACCTCCGAAATAGTTTCGCTCACTCTTCTTTGGAGGTGTCGCTTCAATCCGTTGCGTGCGGTTATCCTGTCCGTTGGTCAACAGTATCTGCCCGCCTTTTTTTGGGTCAATCTTGTACAGGCTGGGACCGATGTACGTGAGTTTCTCTTTGGTCGCTCCGACAACACCCCAGTAGAGCCGGGATAACGCCCCCCCACGGCACGCATACTCCCACTCCGCCGCCGAACAACCTTGGGTCCCGCGCCGCAACCCCCTTGCATCAGAAGAGACAGGAGTTGAGGGCCGCGGCGACGTGGCTGATTTCGGCCTCAGTTATGTCGTCATACATGGGCAAACCCATGGCGTACGCAAGCAGGTGGGCGGTATTCGGGCAATCGCCATAACCCAAAAGTCGGGCGCAATTCTCAAGAAGGTCTTCGCCTGTCCTGGCAATGACACCTCGCCAGAACAGCCTTCTCTGCACTGGAACTGCCCTGCATGGCAACAGAACCACAAATAGATGCCATGATGACAGGTCGTCCGATTCCACGTGTTGCACGCGGATGCGCGGGTTGAGAAGCGATTTCAACAACGCGGCCATTTCCCTCCGGCGCGCAAGATGCCGGCTCAAGACAGGCAGTTTTGCTAATCCCAGTTTTGCCTGTTCAGACAAGTATTGGATGGGGGCCAGAGGCACCCGCGCCTTTAAGCGAATGGCCTCTCTTGCCCTGGATTGAACCCACGGTCGGGAAAGGAAGAAGTGTAGTGCCGGCCAGAACCGGGATGAATACAGCCAGTCGTCCACTTGACAGTGACGCACACTGCTCGCCATCGGACCGGGGTCGTCCGCATCATGGACCGTCCTTTGCCGGATGTACTCGACCAAGGAGAGGTCCCGAGTCACCACCATTCCCCCGCCATAGGTGTTTATTGGCTTGCCGGGTTGGAAACTCAAGAACGAGGCGTAGCCTGATGTGCCAGCGGGCCTTCCCCGCACCTCCGCACCCAGCGCATGCGCGCAATCCTCGATCACGGGAATGCCGCGTTCGGCCACGCATTGGATGATAGCATCGACGGGACAGGGTGCTCCAAAGGCGTGAAGAACCACGATTGCCCGGGTCCGGTCGGAGATCCGGCGGGTCACTGAATCCGGCGTGACGTTGAAGGTAAAAGGGTCTATGTCCGCCGGAACGACTTTTGCCCCCATCTGCTCAACCAACCAGGGAAGAATTGAACAGGTGAACGCAGGAAGTATAACCTCGTCTCCGCGTCCGACACCAAGGTGTTCCAAGGTCAGTGTCATGGCACGGCGCCCCATGCTCACGGCTACCGCATGAGGCATTCCCAAGAACCCGGTCACGGCGTTTTCCCATTCCGCAACGGCCGATCTGGCAACGAGGGGGCTTCCCGCCGATCTTGCTGCGTGCCACTGTGCAATGTCAAGATACTCACCAGCAATCCTATGCTCGCGGCACACAGCGATCAACCTGCCATACCTCCCGTGCCGTCCTAGAGTTCTCGAATGTCGAGTGCTGACGGTTGGCATGCATGGACATTCTTGAATAAAGAACCCGTCCATGAGCCCTCCACTCAAATCGGCACAACACCAGTTGGCTGAGGTGGCTCATCCACCTGACTGTCAGTTGCCCTCGCCGAATATGCGCTGGATAAGCGGGGTCAACACTCCTCCAAGCACTTTGTTCAGCCAGTCAAGAATCCCATGAAGGATGAATGCGTTGGGACAACAAAACGCAAGGGTTGGAATGCTGTTCTTCTTCACATGTTTCATCTGTTACATCCTTTCGTATTTTACGGTCGCCTTGCAGGACATCGCTGACCGCTGTTGGTCCCGAAAACCAGTCCTTGTTGATGGACAGGAACCTACGATGGTTGCAACTGAGCTTCACGTACCATACAAATCAATATACAGACGTTGTATAGAGCGATACATCCGGAAAAACAAGTAATGTCCGCCAAAAACGTAAGTGAAAACCGCGCGGTGTCAGGGAGGAGTGGCATACAGGCTGTGGGTTCCAGGGGACTCGTAGAACCGTATAAGTCTAAGTCGTTTAATGTTAGCGGCTGCCATTGGTGAAGGGTCGTCCCCGCATGGACCAAGGTCGATCTTACGCCTACCACTCAAACCGCCAGTTCCAGCAAGAAAAGGAATGGTTAACAAATGTAGCGACAATAACCATTTTTGCACACTGCCGAGAACTTCTATCTGCTTTATAGACAATGCGTTATGCTGATTCAGTCCGATTATAGCCCAATCGGCAGGGGTGGCGCATTGCGCGGAAACGCCGTCACTCATCCATCTGGAAGGCGTCGGGGTAATGGGCTATCTGGGGCTTGCCATGTTCCGGCATGACCACGCCAACCACGTCGAAACGGAAATACTGCTCCGGGTCGGGCTGGCGTGAAAGCCACATCCGCGCCGCGGCCCGCAAATGCCGCCGCTTGGGATAGGTGATGCTGTCCTCCGGCGGCATGGGTTCGGCGCTGGCCCGGGTGCGGACCTCGACAAACACGATGGTGTCGCCGTCGCGGGCGATGAGGTCCACCTCGTTGTGGCCGAAACGCGCGTTGCGCGCGAGGATGCGAAACCCCTTCCAGCGCAGATGGCGCGCGGCCGCCGCCTCACCCCGCCGCCACAGCGGCTGCGGTTCAGGAAAG
>CAIUWO010000384.1 GCA_903902895.1 Candidatus Hydrogenedentota bacterium
GCTGGCCATTGCGGTGTCCATCGTCAATGCGTCCAGCTATTGTGCTAATAATTCCTTGCGGGTCGATCTTGCGTACACGGCTGGTGTGCTCTTCGGCCACATAAATGGTCCCATCTGGCGCCATGACCATTGCAGTAGGCACACTAATCTGGGCATCCTTTGCAGGTCCACCATCCCCAAAACCAGCGCCATAGGGGTAATCTTGACCACCCGCATAAGTATCCACAGAATACTCCGATTGAAATGTTTGTGAACTCCTTCTTCGGCCATCACCCATATAGAGAGTTCTTCCCTGAACGTCATAGCGATGATAGGGAGTCAGGCTCCAACCGCCTAAATGTGATGTCGGCAGGGAATAAACGCCGATATAATCGCTTTTTTGAGACCAGAGAACCAACGCACGACGAGCGGGAATATTACCGGGGATTCGCGTGCCACTCGGAAGACCAAAACTCTTCGCCACTGCCGCCGGCAAGGCATAGTAGCCATCATAGACATACCCAATACGAATGGTCACGGGCTGTTCCCCGACAAGTTTCCGGCCGTAACTGTCCTTGCCATCCCATTCAAAGGTATATTGCAGGTTGGTTTGGGCCGGAAAGGAGTTTGTTATGACATTGCCGGCAATGTGAATTTCCAAATGGATCTCTTTTAGACTCGCAGGGATAGTCGAACCACTTAACGGAATCACGATGGTGTTATCAGAACGCTCGGAGCCTGGTACAAGGTCACTGCTGTAGTGGAGCCAGAAAGGCGTCCCCACCACTTTGATGTTTTCCCGAAATATTCGATTTTGCATGACCAGGCTACCGTAGCCTGGCTGTTGCGATGTATTACTTTCGTCGATCTTTTGATTGGAGAATGAATCCTGAGGACTGGGTGATACGGCATCTTGAGGAGGCAGCACACCAAAGTTGCAATCGTAGGTGCTAAGATGGGTCATCGGTACCCGCCATACACTCTGTGTAAACGGATACGAGACAGTGAGTTGGCGGCGCTCCGGCTCACTGAAACCGAGAGCGGCCAGTTGGTCATCGGTGGCGGGTGTGCCACTGCCAGCCAAATCGATTTCGCGCAGGCCACGGGTGTTGGTGCCCAGCAGTTGAATGACTCTGCCATCGGGAGATGGAACCCATAATCCCCGGTCCGGATCGAAGTAGGCTGAAGGCACTTGAATGCCTGCGGGCATCCCGAGAAAATTATCGACATAGAAGAACACCGGCTGGTTAAACAGCACATCCTTACCCGCTACTTTTGCCTGGGCTTCGCTGGTGGCGAGTTCAATGCAATAGGTGTAACCCACAGACGGAGGTAGTGGTGCGGGCATTGCCTGTAATCCAGAGGGGCCAACAGTGTACTCGGTAAACCTAGGAGTCAACGTGTTCACCGTCTGCGTCACGCCGAGTGAAGAGATGACGGCGGCAGTGGTGCCTGCTGGAATCATCAGTAGTGGACGACGGATACCGCTCTCATCGGCGACCGTTCGCCCCTCAGCGACGAGGACACCCGGATTTGAATTGAGTGTTAATGCGGCGCCGGGGGAGGTGGCTGCCAGCAAAACAATGTCAGGCACAGTTACATAATCTTTCCAGGGCGTATAGACCTGTTGATGAACATCAAGGAATCCGTTGGCATGGTAGTTGACCTGAAGAATTTCTCCGCCATTCACAACCAGATCAAAACGACCATCCACCCGGCTGGATGTCTGACCAAATTCCGGGTGGTTTTGGATGGCAACAGTCACCCCCGCCAGAGGTGTTCCATCCGAGCGTTTCACGAGGCCACGCAGAATGGCGGTACGTTGGAATTGAATCGTTCCATTGGTCACCCCAGTTTGCAGAGGGTTAATGCCGGTGTACAAGAAGGATGTGGAATTCTCCAGAGTCGTGATTGTCTGCTGGCTGAGTGTGCCTGCCAGTTGATTGGGATCGCGTGGCAGAGATCGAAGCCGATAGAATGTCCCTTTGTTATACGGATTCACACCGACACTGAAGGACCCGTCATTGAGTTTTGGCGGGAACGGAAACAAACTCCAAGAGTTGATGGAACCGAGTGAGTCCGTTGATTCAAGCGCAAAATTGGGATCAGATGCGTTCCAAGCCAAGGTAAACACGAAACGATCAATTTCAATGCGGAATGGGACAGGATTTCGATCCAATGATCGCAGTCGGAAATATCGGATTCCACCCGCTTTACCTAAAGCAAGAAAAGTCTGGTTTTCGAATGACTCGGGCATCTGTGTAACAGATGTCCACACGCCGCCTTCACGTAATAAATCAGTAGATTCCAGCACCAGAGAGCTAGGATTATTACTCCAATGGAGCATCATCCATGGATAGGGTTGACGCAACAGATCCAGGCGTGGCGCAACGGTTTGCGCAAAACTAACAAACGATGGAACCATCCACAGGATGAGAAATAATAATATCTTTTTCATAACACAGTCATCTGAAGCGACTCTTTCAATCACTCGCATGTATTGTTCTTGAACGCAAGACTGGCCGCGTTTTCGGAAACCGCTCGTTTGATTTGGTCGGCGTGCCAAACCGGTCTGCGGTGAAATTACATTGCCCCAAGGGAGCGCCGTCCAACGAATGACCGCTCTCATCTTTCAGGTTATTGTTGAACGGGTAATACGCGATTAAGTCCTTTTCAAGGTCAACGGGGTGCCCTTTAAAGTTGGGTTCACCGCTTACAGCCAGAACAATGGCAGTTTCAGGATCGCCCGAAGAACGACTGTATGACATTCCAGTCAGCACATTGTCATCCAATCCTAAAGTGGCCAAATCGATGTCAGTCTGATGCAGTTCAAAACCATACGAAGCGCCATTGACATAGGAAAAAGCGCTACCTGAAACATCATTGGCTCCTAACCGTGTAATTGCCGGTCTTCTTGGAAAGTCACCCGACCATTGATTGGTGCCAACCCACCAGTTTCGCGCTAGAATCTCTATAGGAGAATTGACTGTGCCATCGGCAAAGGTGAGCACTAAATCGAGATAGGTCGAAACTGTAGCTGATTGTGAGGTGGCCAGAACAAACAGTCGAGAATACTTGCCTGGCTCCAACAATATGAGCACCCCTTGTCGCTGTTGTGGGCTGCCATCGCCGCGAAGGCATAGAACATTATTGGTGTCGTAGAGTTCCATTTGGAACAACACGCCGCCGTCCACATCGCTGAGGAATTGGCGCGAACTGAGAAGCCCATCCATGTGGCCCTCAAGTCCAGTTTCAAAAAGACAATGTTTGAAACCTGGGCGCGTCCAGAGAACACTGTAATCCCAAGGCGAGCTGTAGTGCGAAGCAGTGTTTTCTGACACAAAGTCGGCATTCCAACCCGTTAATCTCAACGGCACGGCGTAGATGGATTGGGCATGTTGACCAGATGCAGTGAGGATGAAGGCGTGGAGGATCACAGCCGAGAGCACGGCCACGATACTGTTGCGCTGATTCCGATGGGTATATTTCATGGCTTTTTTCCTTATCGCGGAGACCAGCCACAGCCAAAAATAGGGGCGCGAACTTAACGCACCCTGCCCTATAGGCACCGAGAAGCGCCCGCGAAGAGAATGCACCAAGCAGCGCCCGATGGGCGCGTACTCAGCGCACCCCTTACACTTGAAATTCGCGGTTTCCAGATGGGCCGCAGCCGAAGCTACGCTAAATTGTTGTCATTAAAGCTATTTCATCATTTCTTGTTTACCATCAACGGCCAGTGTAACCGGAATCCGTCTGGCCAGCAAGCGATCCTTTTGAGGGGATCGCCATGCAATCCAGTATTTCAGCTCCGTCATCGTTTTATGCGAATCCGATGCTTTGTTGCTGCCCAATACGTGTGGGTTCTGTACGGGCGCAGTATAATTTCGCCAAACTGAAATCCCGCTGGTCGGGCATGTCTAGACCTTTGGCCTGCGCCAGACGGAGTGCCTCCGCTCGATTCAAGCGGCGGAACTCGCGCAAGCCTATATGACCGCGTATAGTCAAATTTATTCCATACAATCCGTCCATAGGCGTAGTTTACCGAGGCCTGCCAGAGGTTCTTGCCCCGCCTTCGTTTCATAGCGACATTCCATCATGCCATGACACCTTCACCCGGGATTTTCATCCGCCGTCACGGTTTCCATTCTTCCCCGTCCCCTGAAATGCGTAGGTTCCTTCGGGGCCTTCCCCGGCAGCTGAGTTTTCCTGGAGACTATCCGTATGTTGTGATTACCAAAGGGCCGAATTTAAGAGCCACCACCAAAGTTGGTTCCTATGCTCCGAATGCGTGGGGTTTGTACGATATGCATGGAAACGTCTGGGAATGGTGCTTGGATTGGGCTGGCACTTATCCTGGTGGAAGTGAA
>CAIUWO010000385.1 GCA_903902895.1 Candidatus Hydrogenedentota bacterium
AGCCCACGCCAATCGGCTAAACAGTAACGGATCTTCATGCCTCGCTCCGCCTTCGGGCAGGGCATTCCGCTCTCCAAGCGCCCCGGACACCGTCCCGCGGGCGACACAGTCCAATGCCATGAAGACTGCTGTCCAACCCAAAGGAGACTGGTGCATGAAAGCGGTGCATGGCTGGGGACTTTTCGTGGCGCTCACGCTGGCAGTTAGCCTTCCGCTGCATGCGGCGGAGAATCCCATGCTGGTGCGTGACGGTGCCAGCGCCTGCCAGATCGTGCTCCCCGCCGGCGCCAGTCCGTCGGAACAACAGGCCGCCAGGGATGTTCAGTCGCATGTGAAGGAGTGCACGGGCGCGCAGTTGCCCATCGTGACGGAACCCGCGGCAAACGCGCCCATGATCGTGCTGGGCTGTGGCCCCGTGGCAAAGAGCCTGGGCGTGGACCCGTCGGCGGACGCGCTGGGAGAGCAGGGCTACATGCTCAGGACCGTCGGCTCCCACGTGGTGATTGCGGGCACCGCCGCTGCGGGCACCCTCTACGGCGCCTATGACTTCCTGGAAACCGCCTTCGGCGTCCGCTGGCTCGCACCGGGCGTCACCAAGACTCCGGCCGCGAGGGATGTGCCGCTCCCGTCCCTGGACAGACTGGTGAAGCCCGCGTTTCTCATGCGCGACATTTCCTATGCGTGGCCCGGCGGCGACAAGGATTTCCGCGCGCGGCAGCGCGAAAACGCGGGCAGTGGCGGTCCGGACAACCCGCAGGGCATCCAGCACGCCCATGACGGCCGGTGCCACAGCTATTTTCGTTATCTCTCGCCGGAGGAGTTCTTCTCAGCACACCCCGAATACTTCAGCGAGATCGGCGGGGTACGGCGCAGCATGGAAACGCAGCTCTGCCTGACCAATCCGGAAGTGCTCGATATCGTGACCGAGCGCATGCTCAAGCGCATGAAACAAGCGCCCGAATTCCGGCAGTACAACTTCTCGCAGTTGGATTACTACAACTACTGCCAGTGCCCCAAGTGCGCCGCCATGAACGAGCAGTATGGCACCACGGGCGGCACGCAGTTCTGGTTTGTAAACCAGTTGGCCGAGCGCACATCCAAGGTGTACCCCGACAAGGTCATCGGCACGCTGGCCTACATGTACACCGAGCAGCCGCCCAGCGGGCTCACGATGCACCCCAACGCGGCGGTGTGGCTTTGCCACATGTTCCCAAGCTGCGACAGTCACCCCATCGCGACCTGCCCCTACAACGCCGACTACAAGAGGCGCGCCGAGGCATGGGCCAAGCTCACGTCGCACCTGTACATCTGGCACTACATCGTCGACTTCGCCCACTACTACAACCCCTTCCCCAACTTCGGCGCCATGGCGGCCGACATGAAGTTCTACCGGGGAATCGGCGTGGAAGGCGTGTTCCTTCAGGGCATGGGCAACGGCGGGGGGGGCGGCGAGTTCAGCCTGCTGCGCCCCTACTACGGCATGAAGCTCCTGTGGAATCCAGACGCCGACGCAAACGCCGTGATGCGCGAGTTCTTGGAAGGCTACTACGGGGCCGCGGCGGCGCCCATCGGGTCGTACATCAGGCTGCTGCAGGACAAGGTCGACAAAGAAAACGTCCACATGCACCTGTATACCAACCCGGCCCAGGGCTATCTTCCCGATGCGGTCATGGACCAGGCCACCGGGCTGTTTGACCAGGCCGAGGCGGCCGTCAAGGACGACGCCGAACTGCTGGAGCGCGTCCGAGTCGCGCGCATGCCGCTGGTCTACGCGAACATGTTTCCCCGCAACGGGTACAGCATCGACAGCGGCCTGCTGACCTTCCGCACGCCGCTGGCGCAGCTGCCGGAGGCGATGGATTTCGTGGGACGAATGGAAAAGCACGGTTTCCAGGCCCTGCGCGAAGTGTCGGGGGAACCGAGCCAGATGCCCATGCTGTGCGCCGTGTTCAACCTGCCCCAGTCCGCCCCGTCCATCGGCAACGCCCGCCTGACGGCGGACGTGGTGCCCTTCTTCGGCGGGCGCGTGCTGCGCGTCACCGACAGGCAGAGCGGACAGTGTATTACGGCCAACGAGGTGTCGCGCGGCCTCTTCTTCCCGTTCAACGGCGGCGAGGAAACGCGCCTGGGCGGACTGTTCTCGCCGGAAGGCATGTTCATGCAGTTCTCCGTCACCGAGACCACCCCGGCATCCATCACGCTGACCGCCACCGCCGGCGGCTTCGAGTTGAGGCGGTTGGTGCGGCTGGAGGGGGATGCGCCGACACTCACCGTCGAGTCCACCTTCACCAACAAGGGTGACAAGCCCCGCGAGGCCCACATGCGCAGCCACACCGAATTCAACCTGGGCGACCTGATGCAGACGCGGATTGCTTTCACTGACAGAAAGGGACAGGAAGTCCGCCGGGGCATGAAGCCCATCGTGGACGGGCTCCGCGAGGGGGAGCACTACCTCGACCAGAACGCGCCGAAGGACGCCTGGGTGTTCACCGGCACCAAGGGCCTGAAAGTGACGCAATCCTTCGATGATGCCAAGCTGGACTATGCCTGGCTCTACGCCTATCCAGACTACCTCAACGAGCTTGAGGCCGAGTTGTGGATGAAGCCCGTCACCCTCGCCCCCGGCGAAAGCGCCTCCTTCGCCCATTCCATCACCGTGGAGCCCATGCCGAAATAGGAGCCTTCGCTTTGTCATCCCTTACGGAGCGAAGCGCCGTGAGGGACCTTGACTGTTTTCCGGCGTCGTTGCCGGGGGAAATATCCTTCGCTCCGCTGCCAAGAAAGTGTGGGACAGGCGCCCTCGCCTGTCGTCCCAGGGTGTTTGTTGCAAGCCGACAGCCGAAGGCGGCTGTCCTACATGCCCGAACCAACTTTCTGCCGCAAATCGCCGCCGCAGGAGGTCTGAGGCTCGCGATGACAACAGCGCACGGCCCCGGAGGGGCCAAACAACAGTAGCCCGGGTGGAGCGAAGCGGAACCCGGGGTTAACAGGACAAAACAACTACGGCCCCGAAGGGGGCGAACAAATGAGGGACGCTCTCCGCAATGGAAAGCGTCCCTCAACTTGTCTGGTTATGTCGCGGTGACTAGCTGAGTTTCCAGTCTCCGCGGTACTTGCGCGTCAGCAGCGAATTCACCGCGTCGTTGTCGATGAACTTCTCTGCCTTCGGATCCCACTTCAGCTTGCTCTGGAGCATGGTGGCGATCTTGCCCAGGTGGCCGATAGACGCCGAGCGGTGGCCCGCCTCGACGGGCGCGATGGGGTCGGTGCGGTCACGGACGCAGTTCAGGAAGTCGCGCACATGGTTGCCTTCCTTGCGGAACCGGAAATCCTTGTCATTGAATTTGATGTGCATCAGGTCCTTGGAACTGGCCTTGATGCCCTTGCGCGACACGTAAATCCACCGACCGTCCTCGCCGAACCACTGCGTGCCCGTGTCTCCGCATTCCTTGAACACCTCCGGCATTTCCGCCTGGCTGCCCAGCTGCATGGTCGTGCCGTCCTCGTACTTGTAGTTGATCATGTACTTGGCCGGACCGTTGTACAGGTTGTTCTTCTCCGGGGACATTTCCCAGAACACCGCCTCGATCTCGCTCGGGCCGTGGTCGTCCCATCCCATGCCCATGTGGGCGATGTCGCCGTGATGGCCGATCCAGTCCATCATCTGGCCGCCGCCGAAGCCCATCCACCAGCGCCAGTTCCAGTCGAGCCGGTCCACGTGGTAGGGCGCCCATTCGGCCGGGCCCACGTAGAAATCGTAGTCCAAATCCGCCGGCGGCGCGGGGTATTCGTCCACCCACTTGGCGTTGCCGCCGTTGGGCAGGCCGACGTTGATGTGCTTGATCTTGCCAAGATAGCCGTTGCGCACCACCTCGCAGGCGTACTTGAACTCGCCGCCGGAGCGCTGCATGCTGCCGACCTGGAGAACGCGCTTGTTTTCCCGAACCGCGTTGACAATCGCGCGGCCCTCGCCCAGCGACCAGGCCAGCGGCTTCTCGCAGTAGATGTCCTTGCCCTGCTTTGCCGCCTCAATGGCGACCAGCGTGTGCCAGTGGTCCGGCGTCGCGATCACAACCGCGTCGATGTCCTTGCGCGCCAGCAACTCGCGGAAATCCGAATAGGTGGCGCAGTCCTTGTTGTCATAGTGATCGTCAATCTTCTTCTTCGTGGCTTCCAGGTTCTTCTTGTTCACGTCGCAGAGCGCCACCACCTGCGTCCCCTTGCGCTGAAGCTCGAGCACGCCGCCGCTGACGTGATTGCCCTGGCCGCCGCAGCCGATCAGCGCGAACGTGTTGCGCTCGCTGGCGGCAACCGCCGTCTTTGA
>CAIUWO010000386.1 GCA_903902895.1 Candidatus Hydrogenedentota bacterium
CCGCCGCCGCTTTGTGGCGCCCAGGGCGGGCTCATCGGCCCGGCTGAAGGCCCAAACGCATGAAGGCTCCGCAAAGCGTCTCATGTACACGCCCATTCTGGCGATGATATAATCACACCATGGAAATGCGGTGGGGGGGGGAAGAGAACCAACAGAAAAACGGGTCCATATGTCCGCCATGACCGACAAATCCCCCACCGCGGGGCGCATCCTCTCCCTGGACCAGTACCGGGGTTACACGATATTCGGCATGATCTTCGTGAACTTTCTGGGACGTTTCGACAACATCCCCGAGTTCTTCAAGCATCACAGCGAATACATCACCTATGCCGACACCATCGCGCCAATCTTTCTCTTTGTTGCCGGTGTTGGATTTCGCCTGTCCTTCCTGCGCAACCGGGCCAAACTGGGGTTGCGGCAGGCGCTGTGGCTGGGGCTGCGCCGTTACATGCTGCTCACGCTGATCGGTATCGTGTACTATGACCCGCTCAACTGGCGCGGCTGGTGGGACGCACTGGTCGATATCGGCCTGTCGGGCATCCTGGCGCTGCCCTTCATGGGTTTGGGCACCGCCTGGCGTGTCGGCGCGGCGTGCTTCTACGTTGCCCTGTACCAGGTCCTGTTCATGTTCACCGCCTACGGCGCATGGGACATGGAACACAGTTTTGACGGCGGTCCGCTGGGCCCGCTGAGCTGGTGCTTCAGCCTGCTCTTCGGCACTATCATCTACGATCTTGTCGCCAAGGGGGACCCAAAAGGGATTCTGCGCGGTTGCCTTGCCTGGGGCGTGGGCCTGTGCGCGGCCGGCTGCGTCCTGCATTTCGGCATGCGCGCCCTGTGGCCGGACGAGCCCAGTTTCTGGCGCTTCTCCCAGCACGCCATGACGGCGCCGTATCCGGTGCTGGCCACGGGCATCGCTTTTCTCTGTTACCTGCCCTTTTACCTGCTTTGCGACCGGGGCGGCATCGAGTTGCCCACCTTCACCGTGGTCGGCGCCAACCCGCTGGTGATCTACATGCTGCACGGCATGTACACCGACATCCACGGCGGCATCATTCCCTTCAGCAGCAGCGCGCCCGCGGCCCTGGCCGCCTTTGCGGTCTTCTACCTGGGCTGCTGGGTGGTCGCGCGCTACCTGTACAACAACCGCATGATCGTCAAAATCTGACAGTGCCTCCGGCCTACGCGTTCAGCCGCCACAGGGTGAAGTTCAGGAAAGAGGCGAAACTCACCCACGCGAAGTAGGGAACCATCATCAGCGATGCGGGGCGGCTGACGGGCCAAAAGGCGACCACGCAGGCCAGGATGAGCGCGTCGAGCAGCGCGATTTCGGCAAAGGCCCAGCCCATTTGGTGCGCCCCGAAGAAGATGGCCGTCCATGCGGCATTGAGTGCCAATTGCACCGCATAGAGGCCCAGGGGCAGTCCCACGGGATGGGTGCCGCGCTTCATCCAAATCAGCCATGCCGCCACCGCCATCATCAGGTACAGCGTCGACCAGACCGGCCCGAAAATCCAGTTGGGCGGATTCCAGGACGGCTTAATCAGGGCACGGTACCAGTCGCCGATGCCGAAAAGGCCGCCCATCGAGGCCGCAACCATCACCAGCGCTATGCTGAGGACAAGCATCGCCGCGTTTATGGCCAGGTTCTTCATGGCTGATTCTCCTTCTCTGTCTTTTGGTGCCGCCGCACCTGTTCATAGGCCAGCAGCGCGCGCTGGCGCGCGCCGGCGTGCTCCACTATTGGGCGGGGATAGCCGTCGCCCAACGACACGCCCCCGGGACCGTGAATGTGTTTTGCATCCATGCCGGCCAGTTCGGGCACCCAGCGGCGCACATAGGCCCCGTCGGGGTCGAAGCGCTTCCCCTGCAGCGCCGGATTGAACACGCGGAAATAGGGCGCCGCATCGGGGCCGCAACCCGCCGTCCACTGCCAGCCCAGCGTGTTGTTGGCCAGGTCCGCGTCGACCAGCGTGTCGGCGAACCATTCCGCGCCGGCCTGCCAGGGCTGGAGGAGATGCTTCACCAGAAACGACGCGACAATCATGCGCACCCGGTTGTGCATCCAGCCCGTATGCCACAGTTCGCGCATGCCCGCGTCCACCATGGGATATCCAGTGCGGCCGCGCTGCCATGCGTCCAGAAACGCGGCATCCCCGCGCCAGGGAAACGCCGAAAACTCGGGCCGCATCGGGTCGGTCGCCAAGCGCGGGTAATGGAACAGCAGATGGTGCGCAAATTCCCGCCAATAAAGCTGGCGCAGCCATGCCTCGCCGCCCTGCAGCGCACCCTCTTTTCCCGCCGCCTCCGTGCGGAGAACGGCCTCGTGGAAAAGGGTGCGCGCGCTGACCTCGCCAAAATGCAGGTGGGGGGAGATTTTCGCGGTGCCCTCCACGCCGGGCACATCCCGGTCTTCGGGATACCGTGCCACGGGACCGTCGAGAAACGCGTCCATGCGCCGGAGTGCGCCAATCTCGCCGGGCATCCAGCCCCCGCGCAAGCCGCCCGCCCAGTCATGCCGGGGCAGCAGTTCCAACGCCTCCAGCGAAAGCGAGTCCGCGGCCCGTTCCGGACCGTCAAGACGCGCCGGGGCGGGAATCGGCTGCGCCACGGACGCCTGCCGCGCGGTTCTGTGAAAGGGCGTGAAGACCTTGAACGGGTCGCCTGCGCGGTTCATGAGCGCCCCGGGCTCCGCCAGGAGGTTGGGCGAAAGCACGCGCAACCGCCCGCCCGCATCTTCCACTGAGGCGCGCACCCGTTGCAGCCGGGAATCCTCGTCCGGGTCAATGATGCGGTGGCAGAACACCGTGTCGGCGCCGCACTGGCGCGCGACCTGCGCCACCTGTTCCGCGGGTTCGCCCGCGCGCAGTATGAGCCGTCCGCCCCGGTCCGCAATCGCCTTGGACAGCGCGGCCAGGGAGTGGTGCAGCCACCAGCGCGAGGCCGCCCCGCCAAGCCATGCCCGGTCCCCTTCCATCGGCAGCACAAACAGGACCGCCACCCCGTTGCCGCGCGCGGCGGCCGCGCACAGGGCCGGGTGGTCCGTCAGCCGCAAATCCAAACGCAACCACACCAGTGAAGCTGTGCTCATTCCA
>CAIUWO010000387.1 GCA_903902895.1 Candidatus Hydrogenedentota bacterium
CGGCACGGGCCGCCAAAGTAGACGCGGCATCCTGCCGCGTTGTCTTGGCGTCAGCCAAGACCCCAAAGAGGCTGGAAGCCTCTTCTACTTTAAAAAAGGTCCCACCGATAACGTTTGACTGTCACCCCTTATTGGACTTCAACCCACATCCAACGCATCACTTGGCGGTAGTGTTCTCGAGTTGCTCCAGACGCCACTTGCCATCGCATGCCACAAATCGTAGACGCGGCGTCCCCGCCGCGTTCTGGAAATGACTTGGGTGTCTGAAAGAAAGCGACGGGGACGTCGCTTCTACGAATTACATCGAACACAGCCAAGGAGCTGTCCTTGCCACCGCGGGCCCAGGCCACCTTGCTTAGGCCCACAGATCATGGTGTCCTAATTTTGTGCTGTTTGTGCCCTTTGTGGCCAAACTCTTTCATGCCAAACCGCATAGAACGAAAAGACCGCAAACAAGGACAAGCACCCATTCGCGAAAGATTCCACGGTCCCGGCCCGCCAAGCCTACCCAACGCCCCAAAGCCCGTCAAGCCGTCCCGCCCCCGTGCCAGACCCAACGCGCCCGCCCCCGGAATTGAATCAGGTATCCCTGGAATACCCGATGCAAAAAGGGTCGCTACAGAGTAATTAAGTAAGGTGTCCCTTTAATTTCCTAAATCTATCGCCATCTTCGAATCCTGTCACAAGGCCCGACTGTCTAGTACTAATACTAAACCCGTGTGTGGCTGTGAATCTGTGAAACAGCCCTTACCATTATCTCTCCAGCATCATAGGGCCTAGGCGTTGCACAAGGATGCACAATGTCAAGAAACAAATGCCAAGAAATATATATAACACAATTCGGCCAATAACAGGACTATATGATAGTATCATTGTTAGAACCTTCAGCCCAAGCACTACAAAGAACAGGCACGCCACAAAACACAATAATTATAGCTCCATGCTACCTCCTTGTAAGTAAATAGGGACAGCCATCAGCTATTCTAAGCTATAGGCAGGAAACCTGAGGACGCTTCCCCCATTAAGTGTGAATACTGCCGCCGCGCGCGGGAATGAAGCATGCTTCCTCTTCCGACCTCACCCTTTGGCCTAAAGATAATCTCGTCAGTGTTCAGGACCGCCAGAAGGGGGCCAAAATAGCTGTTGGAGTGGCGATAGAATTTGCCGTCTTTCACCGCATAATCATGCACCGCGACATCGGCCAGGTAGTTCGGCACAACCACCATTGCATGGTCGCGCTGCTTCCCGTAATCGAAAGGAATGGGAAGTGCGCCCAACGAGACGCAGACGGCAATGATAAGGCTCGGCATGGTGTGTATCCCCTACACAGTCCTCAAATCCCCCGGAGTATACCAAGTGAGGGCGGCATTCCCAAAGGGAAATCGCCCATTCTTTCCCGCGAAATTGCTTTGTGCGGGCCGGTGTTGTAGGATTACGTTTTCAGGCGAACCGGCCTATTGCGCAGGGTTTGCCCCAGGTGGTCCGGCGCGGTGAGTCCGGCCGAAACAGGGAGTCTGTACCATATGAAATTGTTCCTCGCGCGGTTGGTTTACTGCCCGAAGGCGGTGTTGCCATTTATAGCGGCCGCGGTGCTGATTGCCGGGTGTATTCCCTCCGCGCCGGCGCCGGAGGCAAAGCCGTCCCCCGAAGCGGCCCAGGCGGTACCCGCAGTGCCTGCGGTTCCTGCGGTACCCGCGGTGCCCGCGGCCCCGGCCAAGCCGTCTGTGACGAACGAGGTGCTGCCTCCCGACAGCGACGGCAACCAGCGCTCATCGCTGAAGATAGACACCACTTCCGCGCCGAATGTGAGCGTGACCGTTGACCGGATGAAGGACGGGCCGGGCTTTACCGTGCACGGAACCTTTAACCTGAGCGGAACGATTGTCCCGACCGGCCCGGGAAAGTGGAAATTCAGCGGGCAGTTCAGCATGGCGGAGCCGGATTTTGCCGTTGGGGCGCCGGAGGTCAGTTCAATGGGGACCTTCAACCCGAACAACACGGGGCCTGCGATGACCACGGACGCCTCTTTGATGATGATTGCGATCCCCGTCAGTCCGCCGGCCGGGCGGGCACCGGAGGGAAGCACGCCGCGCATCATTCCCGTTTCGCTGGAAATGGACGCCCCCGAATCGGCCCAGTTTACCGTGACCCTCACCCAGAAGTAACGGGCATTCATGACAAACGACAACGAAAACGAAACTGCCGTCGGTCCCAATCAGACCCCTGTGCCCAAGGCGATGCCGCTGCGGGAGCTTTGCCACAAGTACGGCATACGCTTCAAGAAGGGTCTCGGCCAGAATCTGCTGCTCGACGACAATATCAACACGATCATGGTGGAGGCCGCGGGACTGGGCCCCCAGGACAGCGTTATCGAGGTGGGTTCCGGACTGGGGGCGCTGACGCGGCGTTTGTGCCGCAAGGCGGGCCGGCTGCTCTGCGTCGAGATTGACCAGTCGTTCATGCCCTGCCTGCAGGACCAGTTTGGCGGGATGCCCAATGTGCGCCTCTTTCGCGGCGACATCCTGAACCACAGCCTTGGGGACCTGGTCAACGAGTACCTGCCCGGCGCGACCGAGCTGAAGATGGTGTCCAACCTCCCCTACTACATCACCACGCCCATACTGTTCCATTTCCTGGAGGCGCCCGTCTTCTTTTCGCGCATCGTGATCATGGTGCAGCTTGAGGTGGGCCAGCGGCTCGTGGCGGGGGTGAACACCTCCGACTATGGCGTGCTCACCATCGCCGCCGCATTGCGCGCCGAGGTGGACCTTGTGCACCGCGTGCCGGCAACCTGCTTTGTGCCCCGGCCCAAGGTGGACAGCGCCATTGTCCGCTTCAGACTGCGCCAGCCCGCCCTCATGCCCGAGTCGGAGATACGCTTTGTGATGCGGGTTGTGCGCGCCGCATTCAGCCAGCGGCGCAAGACCCTGCGCAACGGACTGACCCATTCGGGCGCTTTCGGCGCGCCCAAAGAGTCCGTCATTGAAGCGCTTGAGGCGGTGGGCATTGATCCCGGACGCCGTCCCCAGACCGTTAAGGTTCAGGACTGGATCAGGCTTGCCGAAGAAATCCGAAAGCGGCTGCCCAGGCAGGAGCCGGAAAAGGCGGAAGAAAGCGTTTCCTCAGACGACTGGGCCGAATAGCAGGCGGCAGGTCCATTCATTGCCCGTTCCCCACGGGGCCTGAAGGCATTCCCAGGCCGAGTACGCGGAAACCGCCGCGGCGCAGGCCATCGCCACCCACCCGAGAGGCGAGCGCATACGGTCAAAGAGCGGCGCGCCCAGCAACAGCAGCACCGGCACGGACCCCAAGTACCAACGGAACCCGTAGGAAGCGCCCCCGTAATTGTTGGTGCTCTTGACATAGTAGGCGGTGAGCACGAGGAAGGCGCAGGCCGCCAGGGCCACCGGGAGGCGCAGGCCGGCAGGCCCCGACCGCAGGACTTTCCCCGTCCCCCACACCGACGCAAGCAGCGCGGGAAAGAGCAGAAACAGGCCCAGACGCCCAAAGGTGATGTGGAAGAGGTACACCAGTTTCGGCTCGTTAAGCGCGTCGATGCCCAGCGGGTTGCGCCAGTAGGACGATTCGTAGAGGTACGTGCCGCCCCGCATTTGGACTGGACGGAGGTCCCCGGTGGCCAGCCAAAGCCCGCCGAAATGCGCCAACAGCGGCAGCGCGGCCCCAACGGGAGCCCACAGGAGCGCCTGCCGGGGGAAACGCCATGCCAGCCACGCGGCGGCAAGGGCCGTGTAAATGACAACCGGCATGTCCATCGCAAACACGAGCGCCGAGCAGAAGCCGAACGCGGCGAAGCGCCACGCCTTCGGCGCCCGTTTGCCCGTTCCCAGCGCGAGCGCAAAATAGAGCGCGGCCATCAACGCCGCCGCGGCCGGGGTGTGGTTGTTCAACTGCTGGGCGTATCCTGGAAGGGGCGAGGCAAAGCCGAGCAGGACCAGGGGAATGGCGGCCCGCAGCGGGTTGCGGACAAACAGTGAAACGGTGGCGGCGAAAAAGGCCATGCCGATTGCGAAACTGGCCTGACAGAGGGTGAGCACCATGAAATTTAGAATGGGGCGCAGGTCACTCCTGTTGTCCAGGTCCAAGCCCGTCACCGAGCGCAGCAGCAGATACTCGCCGGTCATGAGCAGCGGCAGCAGCGGCGGTTTGCTCGACACGAGCCGGCCGTTGACCACGACCTTGTCGACGCACAGCGGTTCAAAGGGGTTTGGAGCGAGATTGACGGGGCGGTCAATGCGCCAGGTGCCGTCATGGGTGAGCGCGTAGACCGTTGCAAGGCGGCTGGTGACCGTATCGCCCACAACGAGCCCCGGCCGCAGCGCCGCCGCCAGCATTGCCGCCAGCGAGATGATCACGGCGAAAAACACGCAACGAATCACAGGTGAACTCATGCCCTGCGGGGATGTTTCAGTGTTGGGGTCAGGCATCATGACCCCGGCCAGGCCTATTCAAGGTCCTTGCCCGTGACTTTTGACCACGAGCGGGAGAACCAGCCCGGTTTGCTTTCCGCCGGATTGACGCGCACCGTGTCATCGCGCCGGGGAACCCATTCGCCCGCCACATTCTCTTCCGTCTTGGCCGCCACATAGAGACCGCCGACGCGGTGCCAGCGTCCATTGCGCAGTTCATAGTTGAGCGTTTCCGTGCCCGTGTCGCGAAGGAAGTTGGCATCCTCCTGCGCCGTATCCCGTTCCCGGTACATTCGCGTGCTGAAACGGGTCTTGTTCACCTTCACCTCCGCGATGAACGGACGCGTCCGCGATTCATTGTCGCGCATGTCAATGTCAAACTTGTCGGCACCGTCCGGATACTCCACATACTCGCGGTAGTAATAGGGGCGCTTGCGCACGAGGTCGGGATTTCCCTTGTTGCCGCGGCGGAGTTCGGCCTGGGTGTATGCCTTGACCGTGTCCTGAAGCCGCGACTCGGCCTCATCTTTTGACGCGACCGCCACGGGACCCTCGCCCGCGTTGGCCGCGACATCCTCTTTCTTGCTGTCTTTGCCGCCCCCGAACCAGCCGCCGACGGTACTGCAGGAGGACAGGCCAACGACAATTGCCGCCGAGAGGAGCAGTCCCATGGTATGTGACTTCATTGCTTGAAAACCCTTTACATGGGCGTCATGCGCGCCCTTTGTCGTTTGTTTTTCGTTCGAAACTATAGCACAGTTGGCATCGGCGCCACAGTCAATTGGCGGAGATGGGCATCATCACCCGCGCGATAATCGACCTGGGCGTGCCGACCGAGGAGGCAACTTTGGAGTCGTCCACCCGCACAAAATTGGGCCCGATGCGTTTCACAATAAACCTGTTCTGAAAAAGTTCGCCCTCGGACACAGTCTGCTCGGCTTCCGGAATGTTGGGGTTGTTTAGCCGGAAAGTTGCCCTCTTCTTCTCCTGATCAATGGCGGTTAGAACAAATTTGTAGTAGTTCAATTCCTGGTTCACCTTGTCCATGAGCTTGATAACACGCTCATCACTGTCTTTCATACCCGCCCGCGAGGCGTCTGTTGAGGCGGATTCCATGGCAGTGCGGTCATAGGGTGTCGCGTTGAGGCGTTTTTCAACGTCCTCAAGGAATTTCAGGCGCACCGTTTCGAGGATGGTGCGGTATTCGGGCGTGTCATTGTGTCTCACCGCTGTCAGCGCCTCTTCCATCACATCGCCCACAGGCTTTCCGGCAGCCAGCATATCCATCGCGCGGTTGGGGTACAGCGGGGCTTGCGGTTTGCTGCGCTCTTTGTATTCGGAGTACTTGGCGCGGGCAAGGTTTCCGCCAAACCATAAGAGGGCCAGTCCCACCACTATCGCGGCGCCGAACATCATCTTGCGCAGCAATTCCTGGGCGGCGGAGGGCCGGTTGGGTCGGCGACTGGTCGACAGGTCGTCAAGCCCCAGCGACGAGGCCAAGTCATGACGCGCCGTGTCCAAGGGGGGCAGGGACGCTCCGCCGGCACCATTTGTGTGGTTGTCGGATGACTTTTTTCGGCCAAACCAGCCCCGCTGCCGCTCTTTTTCACGGGCCTTGGCCTCCGAGGTCGCCTTTTCCTCAGTCATAAAGGACTGAAGCGCCTCTTTCACATTGCCCGAAACGGTGTAGCTGGAGTGCGCCTCACCGCCCAGGTCCTGAACGGTCAGCGTTTCCACTTCCTTGCGCGGCTTGCCCACGTTTGACCCGCAATACCGGCACCGGTTCGCCAGAATGCTGATGGGCATCCGGCACTCCGGACACAACCGCATTGGGTCTTCATAACGGCCGCTTTTGTCAGAATCGCCTGCCATGATACTCCCTCAAAGGCCTGATTGTTCGCTTGACCGCGAATTTACCAAGTCTCACCCTCAACTGACAACCCACCACGCAGCCCGCCTGCGTACTGAGCAATATGCTCATGGTTCGCAGAATAGCCGTTTTTCAACCGTAATGCAAGCAGAAGACACCCTTAACAGCACAGTCATCCAAGGAGGCCACAGGAAAACCTGCATGCCCGCACCCGCCATGCCCCGCGCCGGGTTCCAGGCGGGCCTGCAAAAAGTAGTGATTTCAGGCTTTCGGGGCGCCGCGCACCGGCCGTCAGATGGACTTAAGCGACAGCAGGCGCGTCTCTCCGGTGCGCAACGGAAGCAGAAATCCGTCCTTTTGCACCCATCCGATGGAAGCGTCAAAGAGGTCTTGGACGTCATAGAAGGCGCCCAGCGCCACCGTGCGTTTGCCCGCCTGGCTGCTGTGAACGGCCATCAGGTTTCCGCCCGCAAACAAGGCGTCATAGAAATTGGGGTCCCCCGGCTGCACGAAGAGCGGCTGCTCCAGTATGCGAAGCAGCTCGCAGACCAGCGCGGGTGCCAGGCCCGGTTCGGCGACATAGACCGAGGTCCAGCCGCTCGGCTGCGGCTTTACCGCAATGCTCGGCTTGGCCGATGACTTGTACTGCGCCAGCACATCCGCGTCCGCGTCGTCAATGTAGAAAAGCGGATTCCAGGTTTGCGGCAGGCCAATGACGGCATTTTCCTCAAGATACTGCCCCGGGATCATGAACTGGGAGGAACTCTCCATCGGCTTGTCAAAGGCCTTTACGGTCATGCCGATGGTCGCCGAGATGTTGTCCGCCGAGGCGCCGGCGTCGATATAGCCGGGCGCGTAGAGCCAGACGGCGCAGGCCTTCTCCCGGCCCAGGTGGTCATGAAGGGAGGCCCGGTCCGCGGCGGACAGCCTGAACGCGTTGGTGAAAATGTACACGGGCGCGGGCGGGGCGAGGCCCTCGATGACATCGCGAAGCAGGACGAAACGCGCCGGGACACCGGCCCGCAGCACGGCATCGCGCCCGCCGTTGAGCAGCAGCGTGTTTACCTTCACGTCGCACTGCTGGTAAAAACGGGAGTCGTCGTCGACCACCACATTGACGCCGATGGAGGCCGAACTGGCCGGTTCACCGGGCAGCGGCGCGGGATGGGCGGCATAAATTTCGCGCATGCGCCCAAATTCGGCAAACTGCTCCTTGTCGTGCAGCCAGCCCTCGCCGCCGGGGTCGGACCAGACCACGCCGAGCCCGTTGACCAGCGCGGCGGAAAAATTGCGCCGCTGCACGTCAAAAATGTCCTCGGGGCGCACACCGCGCATCCGCGAAAACTGGCCGGTGCTTTCGTCCCGCTGCACGCCGGTGCGCGTGTCGTCCAGAACAAGCCATGTCCGGCCCCGCGCCGTCAGACTGTGGATGGGCCCCATAAACCCGCCAACGCCACCGAGGCCCCGGTCCACGGAGGAAATGGGGCTTATAAAGCCGTCAAGGTCGCTTTCCAGCAGATTGGCCAGGGCGAAGTGCCCTGCGGCGTTTGATGTGAGTTCAAAACTGTAGCCGTAGCAGGCCAGGAGCATCGGTTTGATGGCGGACGTGGCGGCAAGATGCGATGCCATGGCGGCCAATGCGTCCGCCGTGATCTCGGAGGAATAGCGCAGGAAGTCCACGGACGGCTGGGCCCCGGGAAGCGAAAAGAAGACCTGTCCCAGGTTGTCCGTGTCCGGGCGTTGTGGAATGTCCACCGCCCCCGCCTTGAGTTCGGGCATCTGCCAGGCCTGCCGCAATCCCTCCTCGGTCTGGTAGTGGCGGATAAGCCAGTCCCTGAAACCCTGGCGGTTGACCTCGGAACGGTCATACTCCGTCGGCTGCAGCCAGAGGTCGTCGTTCAGACCGCGCAGCACATACCCGGTGATTCTCCGGCTCACCTCGCCGCCCTCCACCGATTCCATGAGTCGCGTGAGCGCGCCCCGGGCATCCTCCAGCCACTGCTGTGAGGCGGCGCTGGGAAGCGGCTGGGGGGTGCCGTTCACGGCCATGAGCTCGCCGGGGTGGGCCTGGCGCCACGTCTCATCCGGATTGAGGCTCACCTGAACGAAGAAAGTTGCCTTGGGGTCGACCGCGATATAGCGCTTGAGCACGGCGAGCGGGTCTTCCGTGGCCGCGTCTTCCGTCCAGGCGAGCGCAATAGGCACGATGTACTGGTGGATGTTCGCGTCCGAGGCCATGGCCACCTCGTCCAGCACCGTTTTCCAGGCTTCCTCGTTTTGCGGATGGGCGTAGAAATAGACGGGGGGCGCTGTTGGGTCCGTGGCCGGGGTTTCAGGGGCGGGCTTTCCCGGCACAAGTGGCGCCCGTTCTCCGGCGGATTTGGGCAGCGCCGGCGTCTCTTCGGGAACGGAGCGCTTGCCCATCCACAAACCGCCCGCGCCCGCAAGGGCCATCAAGACCAGCAGGATGAAGATGCGCAGGTAAAACGCCGAGTTGTCAGACTTGCCGGTTTCGGACATAGCTTGCCAGTTGCCTCAGGCCCTCCGCACCCTCGCCGAAGGGGGAAATGGCCGAAATTGCCTCGTCAATCAGGTCGGCAACGCGTGATTGCGCGCCCTCCGCGCCAAGCAGCCGCACGAAAGTGCATTTGCCCGCGTCTTCGCTGGGGTCGGCGGTGTCTATGAGGTCGTCGGTGATTTGAAACGCCAGACCGACGGGGGCGGCAAATCGCGCCAGCCGCTCTCCGGTGTCGTCGTCGGCCCCTGCCAGCACGGCCGGCAAACGCACCGCCGCCACAAACAATGCCCCCGCCTTCTGCGCGTGCACGCGCATCACCGTTTCCAGCGAGGCGTCTTTTCCCGTGAGCTGCAGGTCAAGTTCCTGGCCGCCCACAAGCCCGCGCGGGCCCAAAGCGTCGTCCAGCAGCGCCACCGCGGCCGCCGCGTTTTCGGGGTTGCCAAGCGTGCATGCATTGCGCGCCACGAGGCGAAATGACTCGCTCAGCAGCGCAATGGCCGCAAGTATGGCTGTGGACTCCCCGTATTCCTTGTGGGTGCAGGGACGGCCGCGGCGCAGCGCCGCGTTGTCCATGCACGGAAGGTCATCAAGGATCAGGGAGGCCGTGTGGGCCAGTTCAACCGCGCACGCCGCCTCAAAGAAGGCCTCGGGACGGCGGCCCAGGGCCTCGGCCGCCGCCAGCAGCGCGACAGGACGAAGACGCTTGCCGCCGCTGAGCACGGCGTAACGCATCGCCTCGTGGACCTTTTCCGGGGCGGTGGCGGCGGAGGGCAGGCGCGCGCCGAGGGCGTCATCCACCAGGCGGATGCGCTCCCGAAACATGTCAAGCTTGTCAGCAGTCATCAGAGATGTTTCCAATGACGGTGGGTCATTCCGGTTGGACCGAGACCCAGCCGCCGAATTCGGTCAAAGCACCCGTTTCTTCGGGACCAAAAATGCGCTCGGCAAAAAATAGAATCCGGCCGGGCGGGACCTCGAGCAGGACGGCATCCACCCCGAGCGTGGACAAAACGGCCAGGGTCTCCCCCCGGGCTTCCACGCGCACGCGTGTCAATCCCAGGTGAGGATAGCAATTTGCATGGAAAACGCGCAACTGGCCCCCGGCCGTGTCGGTCCAGGCGGTGGAACTCATCGGACGAAGGGAATGTCCCTCCACGGAACAGGGCGCGTACCAGCCGTCGCAGGGCAGTTCAACGCCGGGACAAAAGAGGTGCTCCCGGTGAATCATTGGCCAGAAACGGCCCATGGAAAGGCCCTGTTTTTTGCGTTCCCGGCGCCAGCGCAACGCACCGGGGAGGTTGACCAGGGCGGACGCCCACGCCCGAAAGTGCGCGCCAATGCGCCACCACAGCCCGTCCAGCGCGGCGCGACCGAGCGATTTCAACTCCGCCAGAACAATCCAGGGCAGGCACTGTGCGATGCGCAATAACGGAAAGTTGCGCAGCACCACCAGAAACCGGTTGCGGGTGGCCAGGTAGTACTTGTAACGCGCCCGGCCCCCCTCCCCCATCGACGCGCTGAATTTGTGCTCCACCGCCGCGTCGGGACAGGGGCGCACTTCATACCCGGCGTCCCAGACGCGCAGGCAAAGGTCGAGGTCGTCCAGGTAGATGACAAACGCTTCCGGCAGCAGGCCGGTCTTCCTGAGCGCTTCCGTCCGTATCAGGCAGGCGCCGCCGCAGGCGCCAATGACCGGTTCCAAACGGTCCCATTGCGGACTGTCCAGACGCCCCGCCCCAAGGTCCCAACTCGCCCCGGCGCGGCTGCACAGCAGCCCCACGGAATTGATCACAAAGGGTTGACCAAAAAGCACCATCTTGGGGGCCACCACGCCAATCTCGGGGTGGCTTTCAGCGAGCGCAACAGTTTTCTCAAACACGTCAGGCGCCACCCGTGTGTCATTGTTGAGCAGGAAGACGTATTCCGCGTCCGCATCGAGCGCCCGGTGCATGCCCGCATTGTTGCCCCCGCTCCAGCCGTGGTTTTTCGGGAGTTCCAGAATCTCCACGCGCGGGTCATGGCCGTACTGCTCTCGGACGAAGGCCGCGGAGCCGTCCGTGCTGCCGTTGTCCACCAATACAAAACGGGCATTTTCATAGTGGCTCGTCAAAAGTGAGTCAAAACAGTCGCGAAGATGTTCGCGGCCGTTCCAGTTGATCACCAGCACATGTAGCAGAGGTTCGCTCATTTCGGGGAAGTATAGCAGAGGAG
>CAIUWO010000388.1 GCA_903902895.1 Candidatus Hydrogenedentota bacterium
GTGTCGGCAACCGAAAGCACAAGGTCCCGGTCGCCGGCCTGCTCCACAACAACCCGAATGCGCCCCCCGCGCGGGGTGAACTTGACGGCATTGTTCAGGAGGATGCCGAACACCTGCACAATCTTGTCGCGGTCGGCCCAGACAAATGCGGGGGCGTTGGCGCAGTCGACGGACACCTCGACCTTTTTCTCGAGGGTGTCGGGGTGTATCGCGGCCGCAGCCTCGTTTGCCACGGCGTCCGGCCGGAACAGGTTCTGCACGATCTGAATGCCGCGAATCTGCATGCGGCTGAACTCAATCATTTCATTAATAAGGGCCAGCAGGCGCTCGACGTTCCTGTCCACCACCTTTATGGCGCTGGCCTGAGCGTCACCCATGGGCCCCAGAGAGCCGGTGCCGAACATTTCGACATAGCCCTGTATGGTGCTGAGGGGCGTGCGCAATTCATGGCTGACGTTGGAAAGAAAACTGTCCTTGGCGCGGTCATGCATGCGCAGTTCCTCGTTGGCGCGCTCCAGTTCGCGGGCGCGCAGGGCGAGCTTCTGCTGCATGCGCTTGATTTCGGCGATTCCGGTGACCACCAGAGAATGCCCCCGCTCGTCCTCGGCACCCTCGGGCAGTGCGGCCGCGGCCACGACGGTGGGGACAAGCCTGCCCTCTGCGTCTATGAATTCGATCTCCTGCTTGAGCGCCTTTTCACTCCGCTCCGAGCTGCGCGCCAGCAGACCCAGGAGCCGGGACCGGCTGGAGTCCTCAACAAACGAAAATATCTCCCGTCCGGTCATGTCCGCCTCGGACAACTGCAGCAAATCGTTCATGCGCGGGTTGACGAAACGTATGCGGTAGTTGGCATCCACCGTGAGGAACCCCTCGTTCATCGTCAGCAGCAGTCCGCGAAACCGCTCTTCAGAGGCTTGGAGCCTGCGGGTCTGCTCCTCGACAAGCTGCTGGAGGCCCTTGGCGTACTGCTCAACGCGGCGGGTGAGCATGACCAGCTCGGTCATGTCGCGGACGGTGGCAATGGTGGCGGTGTGGCCTCCCTGCCGGTTGAACACCGGGGCGCCGTTGAACATGAGCACCTTCTCACGCCCGTCGACCTGGATGTGCACCTCGTATTCCGAGGCAACACCGAGGGCGCGGTTCTTAAGCTGCTCCTGAATGGGCATCATGTTGAGCTGGTCGGCAAGTTCGCGGGCGTTGCGTCCGATGACCTCCTCGCGGGTGGTGCCAAACATGTCCAGCAGGCGCTGGTTGACGAGGCAGACCGTGCCGTCGGCGGTGCTCAGCACAAAGCCCTCGGAAATCTGCTCGGCCAGAAGGCGAAACCGCTCGGCGAGTTCGGCGGTGTCCTCACCGGTGCGCGCAACGCTGAAGAGAACCACGAAGAGCCCGAGAAACAGGCTGCTGAGGCCGATAATGCGCGACGTGTCGGCCACGCCCTCGAACTCCATAAAGTCGCCGAGCACGGCGCCTGCCAGACCGGACACACTGAAAACGGCGCCCAGTATGAGCATGAGCACGCCGGAAAGCATGGCGAGGCGCTCGATGCGGCTGGTGTGAAAACGGGCCAGCAGATTGCCGCCGGCGTAGATCGGCAGCGCCAGGGAAATAAGCACGGTCATCCAGCGCCACAGCGGACTGGCGAACTGCTGCGAGAAGACAACCCCGCCCAGCCCTATCAATACTGGAATGACAAAGAGGGTCAGGCGCCGCTGGGTATCGGCGCGCCGGGCGTTCTTTAGGCTGGCGTCCTGGGCTTTCATCCTGAATCAGGCATTCTCCGCACCTCGACAAGTTCCGGCCCGGCTTCCCGGAACGGGAACCACGCCTCCCCGCCGCACGGCCTGTATGGCCGCGGCGGCGAGTTCATCACAACGCTCATTATACGTGTTTCCGGTGTGGCCTCTCA
>CAIUWO010000389.1 GCA_903902895.1 Candidatus Hydrogenedentota bacterium
ACACGCCATGACGGCGACGAGACGACCGACGGGCTCTCCATCACGGTGAGGGGCAGCGCGCCTGCCGGGGCCACGGTGCTGGTCAACGGCACCGCGGCGGAGCGCTCCGGCGACGCCTTTTCCTGCGCGCTGCGCCTCACCGCGCGGCAAACGCGCATCGTCGCTGAAAGCGGGGAGGCCCGCGCCGAATCGGGGGTCTTCTGGAACAGGGGCAGCCAAAAGCGTTACCGCTTTTCGGTGGACGACAACATCCAGTTCCTGAAGGACCTCGGGCTCAATCCGGGCGCGTATCCGTCCCTGTTCGACCATTGGTATCTGGCCTTCTGGCGCGAGATGCACGGGAAGTACGGCGCGAAGATACACATCAACATCTACTACCAGACTGACGGCTTCGACCTGTCGCAGATGCCCGACACCTGGAAGGACGAGTGGCGCGCCAGCGCGTCGTGGCTCCACCTCAGTTTCCACGCGCTGCAGGACAAGCCCGACCGGCCCTACCGCAACGCCCGCTACGCGCAGATGGCACATGATTACGATTTGGTGTGCGGCCACATCCGGCGCTTTGCGGGGACCGAGGTGCTGGGCAACACAACGACCGTGCACTGGGCCGAATGCCCGAAAGACGCCGCGTTGGCGCTGCGCGACCGGGGCATCGAGAACCTTGTCGGAATCTTCACCGCGCACAACGGTTCCTGCAACACGGGCTATTACTTTCCCCTGGAACAGTGCGCGCGCATCGACAGCCGTCCGGCGTGGCACGACCGCGAGACGGGGATGAACTTCATCCCCTGCGCGATGGTCGTCAACTCATTTGCGGTGGAGGAGATCGCGCCCAAACTTGACGAGCGCACGGTTTCCCCGCACACGGCCGAACTGGTGGAACTGCTCATCCACGAGCAGTATTTCCGGAAGGAACTGGACCTCTACCAGCCGACCGTGCTGGACAAGGTGCGCACGGCGCTGCAGTGGGCCACGGACAAGGGATATGAACCCGTGTTCTGGAGCGACGGGTTCCTGGGGACACCTTAGTGCGGCGCGTTTTGACAGGCTGACGTGTCATGCACGCCAGCGCCCAGATAGAAAGCGCGTTCTCCATTTTGGAGTGCGGTGGCAGAGCGCAGCGGCGACACCGCTTTGGCTGGTCCAGCGCAATAGATCAGCCAAAGCGGCGTCTTTGCCGCCGCACTCCAAATAGGGTAGCCGCGCGGCACCAACAATGCGGGCGGACACTGGAGAATAGGCCATGAATATTCGCATAAGATGGGCGTGGTTCGCGACGGGACTATGGACCATGGCCCTGGCATGCTCCAACCCTGCGGCGGCGGAGCCGCGGTGCATCCCCTACAAGCCCGACCCACCCATTGCCATCGACGGCGATTTGGGCGACTGGGCGACGGTGCCCAGCGCATGGCCGCTCGGTGATGCCCTAACGGCGCATGCGGCGTGGCGCGAGGAGTGCCTGTTCTTCGCGCTGGAGGTGAAGCAGGAAGCGGACGCACCGGGAGAAAAGACGCTCCTGCTCATGGTAAGAGGCACCGACGGACAGCCCCACATCTTCTCGTTCAACGCAACCGCGAAGCCGGGCATCGTGTGTCTTGCGCCCGAAGGCGGCGAGGTGACGGGTATCATGGCCGCATCCAAGAATGCCGCGCAGGGCGGTTGGACGATGGAGGCGGCCGTGCCTTGGGCGCTGCTGGGTCCGGAGAAACCCAAGAACGGCGCCGCGCTGAACGTTGAAGTTCGGCGGGCTGCGGGCACACCGGACAGCGGATGGCCGAAGGACGGCGCCAGTGCCGCGGTGCTGACCGGCACGGACGGCAAGGCGACCGCGGCGCCGCCGGTGGCCACGGTGTTTTCCGAACTGCGATTGGAGCCGGGCAAGGATCAAAGCTTTACCTTCGACGCGCCCGCGTGTCCCGAGGGGCAGATTGCGGTGCTGTCCTTGCTGGCCCGGCTGGATTTCAAAC
>CAIUWO010000390.1 GCA_903902895.1 Candidatus Hydrogenedentota bacterium
CGCGCCGCACACGCCCATCATGCCCACGCCCGAATTTGAGGGAAAGAGCAAGGCCGCCGTTTACGGCGACTTCGTGTGCGAGGCGGACTGGAGCGTGGGCCAGGTGCTGGACGCGCTGGAACGGAACGGCATGGCCGAGAACACACTGGTCATCTTCACCAGCGACAACGGCGCCTCGCCCATGTCGGACTTCAAGAAACTGCACGAGCTGGGTCACGAGCCCAACTACCATTTCCGCGGCTGGAAGGGCAATATCTATGAGGGCGGCCACCGCATCCCCTTCGTCGCCCGCTGGCCGAAAGAGATTAAATCCGGGTCCACCTGCGACCATCCGATTTGCCTCACCGATCTGATGGCCACTGCGGCAGAGGTTACGGGGGCCGCCCTGCTGGACAACGCCGGCGAGGACAGCGTCAGCCTGCTTTCCGCACTCGCAGGACGGGCGGCGCAGCCCGCGCGCGAAGCCGTCGTGCACCAGTCCGGAGGCGGTGCCCTTTCCATTCGCCAGGGCCAATGGAAGCTCGAACTCTGCGCGGGCTCGGACCTGGAGGGAAAGACGAAGCGGGGCGAGGTGGACAAACCCGGCGCGCCGACCGTTCAGTTGTATGACCTCAGCGCGGACATTGGCGAGAAGGAAAACGTGCAGGACAAGCATCCGGACGTTGTAGAGCGCCTGACCAAACTCCTGCAGAAATATGTCGACGACGGGCGCAGCACGCCCGGCGCGCCCCAGCAGAACGAGGGCAAGACCAGCATCTGGGGTCCCGGCCCGGAAAAGGGTCCGATTTCGGACGGAACGTGAACAAGACCGTCATTGCGGAAAGGTCCGGTTGCGTAAATGCGAGTCCCGGACCGTTGTTGGCGGCGATTCGCAGAAGAAGAGCGCATTGGAAATGTGGGACAGCCGGCAAGGATGCCGGCGTTCCCAGTGACGCCGACCTTGTGATGGGCGTGGAAGTTTAACTGCGCGGACATGACGGAGGGAGTGACGCTGAAATGATGAATTGCCTCTGGCACGATTCGGCGCAGTCCTTTCTTGACGCGCTTCAGGCGGGAGCGCGTCAAGACATGGTCCGGTACAGCCTGACCGTCGGGTGCGCCCTATGGGCGCTTGAACGCGCCGAAGACTCCAAGCCCCTCCCGCTCCTGCTGACCATCGAGGATGGGAACGGATTCCAGGGTGCGGCGTTCATGTCACCGCCGCGCAAACTGCTGCTGCAGTGTCCGTCGCATATGGCAGCCGACGTGGCGCGGGAAATTCATGCGCACGGCTGGTCCGTTCCGATGGTGTATGTGAATCCGGAAGCGGCTGAAGCGTTCACGGCAGCATGGTCGGGACTTACGGGCACTTCCGCGTCGCCTTTAATTGCCGAGCGCATACTGGCACTGCGCCGGGTACGCCCGACCGCATGCAGCCCGGGCACACTGCGGAAAGCCGGGCCCGACGACGCGGACCTGCTCACCGCCTGGCTGATGGAGTTCCAGCGCGAAGCCCTGCCCGAGGAGCCCATCACAGAGGAAACGGCGCGGAATCAGATGGCTGCAAGCATCGACGCCGGAACCCGGTACGTGTGGGAAGACGCTGAACCGGTGTCCATGGCGCTGGTCCTGCGCCGCGTGCTGGACGGCGTGTGGATTACGGGTGTGCACACGCCCCCGGAACACCGCCGGCACGGCTATGCAAGCGCCTGCGTCGCGCAACTCAGCGCACAATGCCTCGCCGAAGGCGCCGCCTACTGCTTCCTTTTCACCGACCTTGCGAATCCCACCTCCAATTCGATTTACGAGAAGATTGGCTATGAGCCCGTGTGTGACTTTCACAACTACAGTTTGAACGCGCCGTGACTTTGGACCGTTTTCACGCAGCCAACAGAAATCACTGGGTCATGCCAAAAAGTGGGGCCGTGGCCCTGTCCTCTGTCTCCACGCTGGCAACAGCATGAAGAAACTGGACAACCCGCGGTGTGACCGTGCCGCGGTGGGTGAAGATGTTCACATGTTCGTCCCCTGAGACGGAAAGAAGCGCCGCGCCCGGTATTCGCTGCCCAAGCACCTTGCCGTTCTGTTCGAAGGGGACCAG
>CAIUWO010000391.1 GCA_903902895.1 Candidatus Hydrogenedentota bacterium
CCGACGGGAACCCGCATTGAGGGCAACGATTACGGCATCTTCAGCCATTACCGCGTGTTCACGGCAAACAAGCGCTACGGCCACGGGGCGTGGGAATGGCCGAGCACCGCGAAGGTGCTGACCGACGGGGCGCTAGAGGTGCGCTGGCCCGCGGCCGAGGACAGGCCCTTTGAAATGGGCGCCGTGTACCGGTGGGTCACGCCCGACACGCTCGACCTCACGACGAGCGTCACGGCCAAGACCGACCTGAAAGACTTCGAGTCTTTCCTTTCCTCCTATTTTGCCGAGGCCTTTCCCGCCTCGACGGTGTACGCCAAGGGCGCACCGGGGAAAGAGCCCTTTTTCCAGACCACCGGAGCCGATGCCGGGGTTTGGCAGGCCTTCCCGCGCGATGCCGCCGCGGTGCCGATCATTCAGGACGGCCGCTGGAAGATTGAGCCCAATCCGGTGGACTGGGTGATTCGCGATGAGTTCGCCGCACCCCTCGGCATCCGCCGCAACAAGGACAACGGCCTTTGCGCGGTCCTGATGTCGCGGCCGGAAGACTGCTACTGCGTGATGACGCCGAATGCGGGCGAAGGCCACCGCTCGCTCTACCTGTGCCTCTTCGGCCGCGACGTCAAGGCGGGCGAGACCGCCTCGGCCCAGGCCCGGCTGGTCGTGCGGGTTTTGCCGAAGGATGAGGACGCAGTGGCGCTCCAGTCGGCGTATCTGAAGGAAAAGGCAGGTTCAGGCCGGTCAGTTCCGCGGTGAGAACGCCGGACAGAAGGATGGCTTCAATGGCACACACAGCGATATGGGGGAAGAAGCGAAAGAGGCTTTCGTTCGTGGCGGCGGCCATGCTGTTTGTCCCGCTGGCGGCGTATGGGGCGGCCGATGCAGCCGTCGGAACCGAGCTTGAGCGCCCCTACGAATTGGATTTCCGATTTGAGCCGCCCCAGTGGCAGACCGCCATTTGTCTGGTCGACGACTGGCAAAAGACACTGGTGGACAAGTCGGGCGATCTGCTCTACGACTACCCGGGACCGTTCGGCGATTTCGGAACGCGGGTGCAGGCCGGATTTGCCGACGGTGACGCGGAATGGGTTTCGCAGAGCCTCGAAGACGGGCGCACGCCCATATTGACGACCCTCCTGCGTAAAGGGCCGCTCGAGATGGAGCTGTGCGCATTTGCGGTGGCCGGCGACAGCGCCAAAGCGCTCGCGCCTCCGGACCCGGCCCTGCTGGAACAGAACCAGTCGCGCGGCATCGAAACGGTCGGTGACCACGGTCCGCAGCCGGGTTGGGCGGCGCCGGACGGGTCCGCCGACCCGGTGTTCAAGGACGTGGACGTCGGCATGGGTCATTCACTCCGGTATCGGTTTGCGGCACAGCCCAACAAGCCGTACTGGGTGGTTTTTGGCCTTTGCGAGGGCTGGTGGTCGGAAAAGGGCCAGCGCGTGCTCGATCTGAAGATCGAAGGCCAAACCTGCGAAACGGTTGACCCCGTCAGGAAGGCCGGAAAGAACACGCCCTTTGCCGTCAGCATCAAGGCCGCCGACGGCAACAACGACGGGTTTATTGACATTGAAGTGGCCGCGGCGGCATCCGCAAAGGATGTGAACACCATCATCAACGCGCTGTGGGTGTTTGAGCAGAAGCCGGAGGAGAAAGAGGTCGTAAGCGGCGCGGCCACGCGCGGCGCCTGTGCCTATTTGTCCTGTGGCGGCGCACTGCCTGCGCAGAAGGGCGCGCCGCGCGTTGATCTGATGCGCGTGACGCTTCGCAACCGCGGCAATACGGCCGAAGGTGCCGCGGCCCGCATCCGTATCCAGTCTGATCGCGCCCTTGCGTATGACCGGGCCGCAGGCACGGCGCTGTTGCACGGCCTGCCCTTTGCCACGGTTTCGCGCAACACGGCGGGGAAACTGGACGGCCGTGTGCTGGCGCTGGACCCGCCGCCGCAACGTCTTGCACCGGGCGCCGCGGACACGTTCATCGTGGCCGTGCACCGCAATGCGGCCGCGCGCGTTTGGACGGTGGAGGAGGCCCAGGCCGCGCTGGCTTCCACCCGGGCCTACTGGCAGTCGGACATTCTTCCCCACGGCGTGCTGTCGGTCCCTGATTCGCAGATTCAGGCAATGTTCGATTCCTGTGTGCGCAACATTTGGCAGGCCCGCGAGATCAAGGACGGCCTTCCCGCCTTCCAGGTGGGCCCGACCTGCTATCGGGGCCTGTGGGTCGTGGACGGGGCCTTTCTCCTGGAGGCGGCGGCCATGGTCGGCGCCGGCGACCAGGCGCGCGCCGGAATCAAATACACTCTGGGCAAGCAAAAGGACACGGGCGCGTTTGAGGTGCTTTCGCCCACGTATTACAAGGAAAACGGCATCGTGCTGTGGACCTGCGTGCGGCACGCGCTGTTGACGCAGGACAAGGATTGGCTCAACTCGGTCTGGCCGCAACTGGAGGGGGCGGTGGCGTACATTAAGACGCTGCGGCAGCGCTCGGGCGACAATCCAAAGTGGCTGTGCAAGGGGCTTATTCCGCCGGGGGACATCGACGGGGGGCTGTCGAACCCGCGGAACGGGGAGTACACCAACGTTTATTGGAACCTGCTTGGACTGAAGGCGGTGATCAATGCCGCGCGCTGGCTCGGCAAGAACGACCAGGCGGACGCATGGCAGCGCGAATATGACGACTTCTACGGCGTGTTTCGCAAGACCGCCGTGCGCGACATGCGGCAGGACCCGTCGGGCAACAGCTATCTTCCCATCATCATGAACAACATCGGCCGTGAACTGCCGCAGCGCGCGCAATGGGCGTTCTGCCACGCGGTCTATCCCGGCCAGTTGTTTGAGAAGACCGACCCGCTCGTGGCCGGGAACCTGGCCATGCTTGCCGCCACCGAGCAGGAGGGGATGGTCTACGGCACCGGCTGGGCCGAGAAGGGCTTCTGGAACTATTTCGCGTCGTTCTACGGCCACGCATGGCTGTGGCAGGGCAACGGACAGAAGGCCGGGCGGGCCCTCTACGCGTTTGCGAACCACGCCGCGCCCACGCTGGTCTGGCGCGAGGAGCAGACGCCCAAGGGGCAGCGTTTCAGCAAGGTGGGCGACATGCCGCACAATTGGGCGAGCGCCGAATTCGTACGGCTGCTCATCCATCTGCTGGCGCTGGACCGCGGCAATGAACTGCATCTGTTCGAGGGCATGCCCGCCGCATGGGCGAAGCCCGGCATGACCACCGCGCTCAACGGCGCTGCCACGCCCTTTGGCGCATTGACGATGACGCTCCGCGTGTCCGGGGACGGCAAAGAGGCCGCACTGCATGTGCAGCCCCTGGGCGACGCCTCCTGTTCGCGCATTGTGGTGCATCTGGACCAGTGGACGGGCGAAACAACCGGCAAGGTGCTTGAACTGGAACCCGGGAAAGAGAACAACCTGACGGTTCCGCTTCATGGAAATACAATTTGATAAGATACGGCAGTGCAGGGAGCAGCAGGCACATGAAACGGGGCATCTCACGGCGGCAGGTTCTGAAGGGAATGGCCGCCGCGGCCTTCCCCGCAATCCTTCCATCGACAGTCTTCGGCGCCGCCGCGCCGTCCAAGAAGATCAGCGTGGCGCTGATCGGTCTGGGACGGCAGGCCCGCCACGCAAATTTCAAACCCTTCCTTCAGTCCGGGCGCTGCGTGGTCACGGCGCTGTGCGACGTGGACGCATGGCGGCTCGCACAGGCCAAGGAAGAGGTGGACAAGTTTTACGGCAATGGTGACTGCAAGACCTATCGGGACTGGCGAGAGGTGATTGCGCGGGACGATGTGGACGCCGTCATGAACAGCACGCCGGACCACTGGCATGTTCCGATTTCGCTTGCCGCCGTGAAGGCGGGCAGGCATGTGAGTTGTGAGAAACCGCTGACGCTGTCGATCGCAGAGGGTCGCATCCTGGCCGATGCGGTGAAACAGCAAGGGGTTGTGTTTCGAACCGACACCGAATGCCGGTCGAACGAAAGCATGCGCCGGGCCGCCGAACTCGTGCGGAACGGTTGCATCGGCAGGCTGAAACATGCCGAGGTCCGCGTGCCGACGGGGGATGTGGCGGGCGGAAAAGCCGATGCCATGCCCGTTCCCGAGGGGCTGGATTATGACATGTGGCTCGGCCCGGCGCCCGACAAACCCTACACGCCCGACCGGGTTCACCCGCACCGGGGCTACGGCAGGCCGGGGTGGATGCGCTGCCGCGACTATTGCGAGGGTATGACCACCAACTGGGGCACGCACTTGCTCGATGTGTTCCAACTCGCGCACGACTCCGAACGCACCGGCCCGGTGGAAGTCGAGGGTTCGGGGGGATATCCGGCAGCCGGATCGGGGCTATGGAACGTGCTGCTGAACTTCAAGGCGCGTTTCCGCTACGCGGACGGCGTGACCGTCGACTATGCCACCGGCGACGCGCCCTATATCCGGTTTGAAGGCGAGGAGGGCTGGATTCAGAGCGTTTGGATGACCTCCGGAAATCTCAAGGAGGGCCTGACCGCCAGCGCCGAATCCATCCTGTCGGCCGCGTCCAAGGGCAGCGATATCCTTCTGCCGCGGCGCGCCGACAAGGAGGATTTCATCCACGGCATCTGCACGGGGCAACCGGTCATGATCGACGCGGAAGTCGGCCACCGCACCTGCTCCCTGGGACAGCTTGCCCACATCGCGGTGCAGACAGGTCGCAAACTCGCGTGGAACCCGGACACGGAGCGCTTCCCGGATGATGGTCAGGCCAATGCGTTGCTGGAGCGCCCCATCCGCGGCAACTGGATGTGATGCCGGTCCGCTTTGGTACCCGGGCCGGAACGGCGGAATCGTTCCCGCTGCGTGCGCGCGGGTTTCAGGTGGTAAAGTGTCCTTGACGACAACCGTTGCCGCCCACATAATCAACAACCGGCTGAGCCGCACCGCCGAGTAGTGTGCCGCGTCTGACGGGCATGCACGCGGGGGGGCAGGCAGAACCGCGGGATTCCATTCCGGCAAGGAAATGACAACGATGGCTTCGAAGAAGTGCTCCCGCCGCGATTTCCTGCTGCGGGCAACCCTCGCCGCAACGGCGCTCGGCCTGCCGGGCGCGGCAAACGCCGCTGACCCGCCGAGGCGTGGGCGTCGGCCCAACATCCTGGTCATCATGTCCGACGAGCACAACGCGTCGGTGATGGGCTGTGCGGGCAACCCGGTCATAAAGACACCGAATCTGGACGGCTTGGCGGGCGACGGCGTGGTTTTCGACGCCTGCTACTGCAACTCGCCCCTGTGTGTGCCGTCGCGCCTGTCCTTCACCACGGGCAAGTACGCATCCCGCGTGGGCGCATGGAACAACGACTGTGAACTGTCGGCGCCGGACCATCCTTCGCTGCCGGCCGCACTTAACGCGGCGGGCTATGAGTCGTACCTGTGCGGCAAGATGCACTACGCCGCCGACCGCCGCTACGGCTTCACGGAAATTGGCGGCAACATGAACCGCTCCACAAAGTCCAACCGGGGCGTTCGCCGCGCCGCCGACGATCTCGCGCCGGTGCCGGGTGTTTCGGACCGCTTTGACGAGTTTGACACCTCGGACAAATCCCGCGGCATGGACCATGACCTTGCGGTCACGAAAGGCGTGCTCGACTTCCTGAAGGACCGCGACCGGGAGGATGCCCCCTTTTTCCTGTTGGCCGGATACATCACGCCGCACTTCCCGCTTGTCGTTCCCGAAAAGTACTGGGAGGAATACAGGGGCAAAGTGCCGATGCCGGTCATTCCCGAGGGCTACCTCGACCAACTGCCGCGCAACTACCGGCACCTGCGTGTCGGCTTCAACATGGACGATGTCCCTGAGGAGAAGGTGCGCAAGGGCCGCGAACTCTATTACGGGCTGGTGCAGTGGACCGATGGGCAGGTCGGCGAGGTGCTGCGCGCGCTCCAGGCGTCGGGCATGGCGGAGGACACCGTGGTCGTCTACACGGCCGACCACGGCGAGAACATGGGCGAGCACGGCCTGTGGTGGAAGAACTGCCTCTACGACAGCGCCGCCCGCGTGCCGCTCATCATGCGCTGGCCGGGACGCTGGGCGGGCGGGCAGCGGCGTTCCGGGGCCTGCTCGCTGGTGGACCTGGTGCGGACCATCGCCGACATCGGCGGTGCGGACCTGCCCAAAGACTGCGACGGCGATTCCATGATTGGCTGGCTCGACCGGCCCGACACGAAGTGGAAGGACCTCGCCGCAAGCGAGTACTACGCGCACAACATCGCCTCGGGCTATGCAATGATTCGCCTGGGACAGTACAAATACGTCTACCACACCCCGGCCGACGACAAACACCCGGCCGAGCGGGAACTGTACGACCTCCACGCCGACCCGGACGAGTTGAGCAACCTGGCCGCACAGCCCGAACAGGCCGAACGGATCGCGTCGATGCACGCCGCGCTGGTCAAGGAAATTGGCGAGGACCCCGACGAGACCGAAGCGCGGTTTCGCCGGACCACGATGACAACGGCCGTTGAACCCGGCAAAGAGAAGGCGGAAAAGAAAGGGAAGAGGAAGGGACAAAAGAGAAACACGGAAGACGGCAAGGGCTAGCGCTAGCGCTAGCGCCGCCGCCGGCCCCATTCTTGACAGGGGCCGGCATCCTCGGCTGCAGGAGAAGCAGATAGAGGAGTGCCTGGAGGTGATGAACGCGTTCAAGGCTGCGGGATGCCGGGTTTCGGTCGGACTGCAGTGCCATCGCCTCCCCGGTGACCCGGCGTGTACCTGCGGCATTCCATGGCCGTTTGGAAGAAATTCAAGGAGCGTTCTTACAGCGCGCGCGCCGAAAAGCAGGCGAGACGGACGCACCGGCAGGAGCATCATGGATATTTCACCCTCCATCTATGAACACGCCGCGCGCTTTGTGCAGCGCAGTCCCTGGGACGTATCGCGCGACGCCGAGTTGCTTTACCGGGCGCACGCGGGCGCCTACCGGTATTACCGGCACACGCCGACCATGCCGGGCATCGACATCTACAATCTGGAGCCGGAGGCTTACGGGGCGACGGTCGAGCGGCCGGACGGCGATGATATTCCGGCCATCGGCCGCCATGTCTTCGACACGGCGCGCGCCCTGCTGGCTCTGCCCCCGCTCAACCCCCTGCTCGACGGACGCATTCCCATGCTTATGGGCGTGGCGCGGCGGCTGCGCGACAGCTTTCCCGAAGCCGACATCCGCGTTCCCATCAGCGGGCCCTTTTCCATCGCCAGCAACCTTGTCGGCTTCAACAACCTCCTGTTCGAGGCCATTGCCGAGCCGACGCTGGTCGCCGATGCGCTGATGCACCTCGTGGACGGCCAGGTGGCGTTTGCGGAGGCCGTAAAGGATGCCGGCGTGGATGTGGCCTTCTTTGAATCGGCTGCCTGCCCGCCGCTTCTCTCGCCGGACCTGTTCCGGAACGTTGAACTGCCCGCCCTCAAGGCGGTGATGGGCCGCATCGCCGAAGTGGTTCATCACCCCGTCGCCTGCATAATCGGCGGCAACACCGAGCCCATCCTGGACATGATGGTCGAGACCGGGAGCGCCTATCTGGTCTGTCCCTTTGAAACAGACCAGGCAAGGTTTCTCGCCCGAATTTGGGACCGCACGGACATCCGGCTGCGCGTCAACGGCGACCTGCGCGTGATTGCCGGGGGCACATGGGAACAGATTAAGGCCGATGCGGACCGGCTGATGAAACTGGTCCAGGGTCGCCCGAATGTCTGCCTGGGCACGGGCGCGCTTCCCTTCGAGACCCCGCCGGAGAATGTCACCCGGCTCATGGAGTATGTTTCCGGGTTGTGACGCGGGGCATGCCTGCCGCGATTGAAGCAAGAATGGGAGTGCCGCCCTTTACAAGACCCGTTGCCGCCCGCATCTTCAACCAACCGGCGATTGCCCTTTGGCGCATTGACGATGACGCTCCGCGTGTCCGGGGACGGCAAAGAGGCCGCACTGCATGTGCAGCCCCTGGGCGACACCTCCTGTTCACGCATCGTGGTGCATCTGGACCAGTGGACGGGCGAAACAACCGGCAAGGTGCGCGAACTGGAACCCGGGAAAGAGAACAACCTGACGGTTCCGCTTCATGGAAATACGATTTGAGAAGATACGGCAGTGCAGGGAGCAGCAGGCACATGAAACGGGGCAGCTCACGGCGGCTGGTTCCGGGGGGAAAGGTCGCAGCCGCTTTTCCCATGGTCCTGCCCTCCACACGGCTCGCCGCCGCCGCAGGCCGCAAAAATATGTGCTACACTCTGGTGGGTTTCTTTTGAACATCGGTGCAACGGGGCACGGTTGCGCGCGGGCTGAACTGAGAAAATAGGATGCATCCCATGACGCCAGAGGTCTCTGTCGTGGTTCCCGCATACAACGCCTCCCGCACCATCGAACGGTGCATCCAGTCCCTGCTGGAACTCGCGCCAGACTCCCCCCCGCACGAGATCATCATCGTAGACAACGGGTCGGATGACGGCACGGCCGAGACCATCCGCAAACATCCCCGCATCACGCTGGTGGAGGAGAAGGCCGTGCGCGGCCCTTCCGCCGCCCGAAACGCGGGCGTGCGCGCCGCCGCCGGGGCCGTTATCGCCTTCACCGACGCGGACTGTGTGGTCACGCCCGGCTGGCTTCTTCACGGTGTCGCTCCTCTCGGCGATCCCGCCGTTTGCGGCGTGGCGGGGCTCATCATGGGGGTCGAACCCAAGAATGAGGTCCAGCAGTGGATGAATTCCCGCAACATCCTCGACGCGCGGGCCGCGCTGGCCAACCCGTTCCGGCCCTACGTGCAGACCGCCAACGCGTTTTTCCGCCGGGAGGACTTCTGGAAGGTCAACGGGTTCGACACGGGCCTGCTCTGCGGCGAAGACTGCGACCTGTCGTGGCGCATTCTGGAGGCCACCCAGGGGCGTCTGGAATTGGTGCCCGAGGCGCTTGTCTATCACGACCACCGCTGCAGCGTTCGGGGACTGTCCCGGCAGTCCTCCAAAAACGCGAGCGCCGGCGCGTATCTGGCGGCGAAGTGGGGCGACGCGCTGCCGCCCAAATACTGGAAGGTCAGTGTCTGGGAATGCCTCGACCTGATGCGCAGCGGCCTGCACTACGCGGGCGCCAGCCTCCCCGGAGCCCCCCCCGCGGACCGAATGAACGCCAAACTGGACTTTCTCCACCGGCTGGGCCGCAAGAAAGGCATGATCGCCTCGGCATGGCGCACGGGACAATACGGCCGATGGTAATGCCCGGAGCGCCAAACCGCCATTCTTTCGGCGCGGGGATGTAGCCCTGTGAACGTAATCTTTCTGCTGCCGGCATTTCCCGACAATCCGCGCACGGGCGGTGAGGTCTACAACCGCCATCTCGTGGAGGGGCTTCGCAAACGGGGTGTGACCGTGGAGCTGCTTGTCCTGCCGGACATCAACCGGCAGCCCCTAATCGCCGGCAGCCGCGCCATTTACCGGCTTCTGATGGAGCAACGCGGCAGGGCGGGCGTCGTGGTGTATGACACATGGCTCTACCGCTGGCTCTGGCCCATCATGGCACTGCTGCGCCTGCGCAGCTCCTTCAGGCTGATCAGCTTTGCCCAGCTCTGCTATTGGGACACCTACGCCTCCCTTCCCTCACGTTCATTCCACCGCGTGCTGACTTGGGCCGCCCTGCTCCCGGCCCACCGTCATGTGGCGGTCAGCAACACCATACTGCACGACGACCTGGGGATCTTCAGCGGAAAACGCAAGGGGCGGGTCGTTTATCCCGGCTGTGACTGGGCCGAAGCCGACGTTCCCCAGGCCGACACGGGCCGCATGCCCGCCCAGATTGTGTCCGTGGCGAATTACGGCGAGCGCAAGGGCTTTCATGTTCTTGTCGGGGCGCTGGCCCAGGTGGCCCGGCGCGCGCCCGAATTGGCCGGCCGCCTCACGCTGCGCCTGCTCGGCAATCTGGAATTTGACCCCGCCTATGTGGCGCGGCTGCGCGGGCAGATAGCCGACGCCGGCCTGACAGACCGGGTCGTTTTGGACGGCTGGAAATCACGGGAAGAACTCAGCCAACTGCTGGGCCAATCCCAGTTGTTCGCCTTTGCCTCCACATCGGAGGGCTTCGGCATGGTGGTGGCCGAGGCGATGCTGCACGGACTGCCCGTGCTGTTGAGCGACTTCAACGTGGCCCCGGAGCTGCTTGGCGGCAACCCTGACGCGGGGTACATCGTCCCCAAAGGGGACGTTGCGGGCTTTGCAGAGGCCATTATCGACTACTTTGGCTGCCGTGACCGCCTGCGCATGGGCGTCCAGGCCCGGTCCCGCGCAACGGCACTGGTTTCTTCCTGGAGCCATGTCGCCGGGCAGTTTGAACGCATTATCGCCGGAAAAGACATGGATGCCTGAGCCTGGTTGATTTTGTGCGCGTGTGCGGCGCAATAATCCAACGGCAACCTGAGTGCCAGTGCCATAGTCCGGGTGTCTTGAAGTGGCCGCAGCAGGAACTGCGTCCTGCAAGGGGTGAAGATGGGCCTGTTGAAACGGGGTACAACCGAAGCGCCGCGCGGCGCCGGCCAGGGGCACTCCTCGTCCGTGCTGGCCAACACGGCGACCAACTATCTCCGTCAGCTCGTCAACGTGGGCGCCTTTTTCGTTATCACGCCCATGATCGCCACTCGCCTGGGCAACGACGCCTTCGGCCTGTGGTCCGTGCTCCAGGCGACCATCGGCCTGCTGGGCCTGCTGGACTTCGGTTTCGCCACGTCAGTCGTGAAATTCGTGGCCGAGACCCGGGGCCAGGGCAATGCCGACCGGCTGAAGCGCATCACGGCAACCCTCTTTGGGGTCTATGTCGTGCTGGGGCTCGTGGTGATTACGGTCGCCTTCTGCCTGACACCCTTTCTTTCCTCGCTGCTCAAAATACCGGCCGACAAGGTGCAAACCGCGCAAATCGCCTTCATCCTGATCGCGTTCCGCTCCGCCCAGGCGGCCCCCATGGGCATGTTCTTTGGCATCCTCACCGGTTTTCAGCGGCAGGCGTGGGCAAACATCGTCCAGATAGTCGGCACCGTGCTGTACAGCGTCGCCGCGGCATGGGCGCTGATTGTCCGGCCCTCCATTGAGATGCTGGCCGTGGTCAGCCTGGTGACGGGCCTCATCACCAGCGTGTTCGCCGCGACGCTCTGCGCGGCCAAATGCCCGGGCATCAGCATCCGCTACCGCCACTTTGACCGCCGGCTGGTGCGGGAAATCTCCTCGTTCTCGGTCAGCCTGTTTCTTGTCCAGGTTTCCGGCTTCATCTACACCCGCGTCGATGCGCTGGTTATCCAGCAGTTCCTGCCGCTTGCCGTGGTGGCCTACTACAGTGTGGCCTCCCGCATGGCCACGGAGGCGTCGGGGCTGTGCCGCCAGTTGACCAACGCGCTCACCCCGCTCGTGGCGGAGCTTCAGGGGCTGGGCGACAGGGAACGCATACGCATCACCTTCGAGCGCGGCTCCAAACTCAGCCTCGCCTTTGCCGCGCCGCTGCTGGTCGGACTGTTCTGGTTCGCGGGGGACGTGCTCGCGGCGTGGATGGGGGAGGAGTACCGAAGCGCCGGGACGGCCTGCCGCATCCTGCTTGCCGCCATGCTGTGCAGCGTGCTGCACGCCAACGCGGCCAACATCCTGTCCATGACCGGCCACCAGAAGTTCCTGGCATACGCCTTCATGGGGGGGCAGGTCGCCAATCTCGCCATGACGCTGGCGCTCGTGGTTCCCCTGGGCATGAACGGCGTCGCGCTGGCAACGCTGCTCTCAACGCTGGTGGTGGACATCATGATTGTCCAGCCCAAAGCGGGGCGGATTTATGGTTTCAGCTTCTTCTCCTATTACCGCGCGGCCGCATGGCCCTCGCTGGTGGCCAGCGTGCCCATGCTGGCGGCCGTCCATTTTGCCGGGCGCTTCCTGGCACCCCATTCGCTCCTGAATATTGCGGCGCTCGAACTGGTCGGCTGCGTGGTCTTTGTCCTCGCCTTTGTGGCGCTTGGAATGAACGCCGCCGAGCGCCGCTACTACTGGGACCGCGTCTCCAGGGTGCTGCGCCGGGGGCGCTGACGGCACCCGTCTTTCCCCGGCCGTGCGCCTCCTCTGCCCCTCAGGTTTATCGTAGTCGCAAATCAGGGAATGCCTGATTTTAGAAACGCGGACCATGGGGTATAATACAACTGGTAGAAGTCCGCCCATCAACAGGAGACGTGGCGGCATGCGGTTGTTTTACGCGGGCATGTTCGGGTGGGTCGTGGAGAACGGCACCAGGAGGCAGGCAGATGGCCGGTCATTTCCCAGGCGTGGCAATCTTGTCGGGGTGGGCGTGCGGCAAAAATGCCCATCCTCCCTTTTTCTGCGCAAATGGACCCTGCCGCCGTCAGGCGGCAGCCGCATGGTGATGACCATGTCAAATGCAATGCTGGAAACACCGGAGATAAGTGCAGATTTTGGGCGCCTGCTCCTGACGCATGTTGAACTGTGCTATGCCGTTGCTCTTGAGCTGACCCGCGATTCCCGCCGGGCGGAGGATCTCGCGAGAGAAACCCTGCTGTGGGCCTGGAAAAACCAGTGGGGCCTGAGTGACGCGGCCGCCATAAAGATGACCCTGCTGCGGGAACTGCGCGGCAGATTTTTGAACAGCCGCCACACGTCCCCGCACCCGCGGTTTTTCGGGGCGCAACCGGCGCTGGAGGTGAAGACATGAACGCGGGCACCCGGGAAACGTGCGGGGGCGCTGTGGCCGTCAGTGTCGGTTGCGAGCAGATATGCATGCGTATTCCCCGTCTGGAGACGGAGACGCTGAGAGGCTTTATTGATGACGAGATTCTTCCGCAGGTGGACCGGTACCGCGGAACCACATGGGTTGTCGATTTGTCGGAGTATGAAGACGGGTTGACGCTGTCTCTCGCGGAAATGCTGGCCCGTCTCGGCGAGGAGGCGCGGTGGAGGGGGTGCATGGTGACGTTTTCGGGCGTTGGCAATGCCTTGGTGCTGCCACGCCGGGCCTCAACGGCCTGGTAAGGTTTGCGGGAACGAGAGAGGTGACGGTGACTTTCCTATCAAGCGGAGGTGGGGTGCGGTTCCAGGGTCGGTCCACTCATGCCGAAAAATCACTATACCAGCCTGTTTTCTGGGAGCTTGGGCCGGGCGGTGCAATGTGTGGAAACCAGGCGGTTTTGCGGAAGGGGGTGACAGAATATCGGATAGACAACAAAAAAAAGCAATTATATCTACACAATTCGTGTTAACAGGAGTATTCTTATTGTGTGTTGAATTGTGAGGTGTGTCGGCAAATCTTGTGCGGCTTGATAAGCGCGCGACGGGCCGATAACGCCGAATGGGGCAACCAAGAAAGAGTCCGTGTCCAATGCAGCGATGGCTTGACATAGCCCGGCTTTCCCCGAAGGCCCGCAGGAACGCCGTTGCCATTGTACTGCTGACCGCTGCGCTGCTGGCCTGTGGCGCAAGCGCTCTCGCCATATTCATGGAATTTCGGTCTGTCGACGGGGAAATGCGCCGGCAACTGGCCGTGTGGGTGCGGGCCGTATCGCTCTCAGTCGACCCCGGAGATCTGGCGCAGCTTACCGCGAGCCCTGCCGACAGGGGCAGTCCCGCGCTTGACAGGGTGCGGGCGTCCCTTCAAAGAATCAAAGATGTCCGCAAAGATGTCCACTTTGTCTATCTGCTGACGCTTCGGCAGGGCAGGGTGGTCTTCCTGACCGATTCCGAAGCCTACGAGTCCCCCGATGTCTCCCTGCCCGGAGACGAGTATTCGGAGGCCTCGGCGTTGTTGCGCGAAATACTGGCCTCCGGCGCCGACGGGGTCGAGGGACCGGAAAAGGACCGGTGGGGAGTATGGGTAAGCGCCTTTGCCAGCGTGCCCGTTGCGGGGCTCGAACAGCCCGTTTGCCTCGGCGCGGACATCGATGCCCGCCGCTGGCGGCTGGACATGGCGCACGATGTGGGCCTTACGGCCTGGGTCGTCTGCTCCATCGACCTGCTCCTTCTCGGAAGTGTCGCGCTGATGCTCTACCTGCGCCGGCGGACCGCCCGACTGGCCGCCTCAGAACGGCGCTTTCGCAACATTGCCGAGTGTGTCTCCGACTGGCTCTGGGAGATCGACACCAAGGGGCGCCTCCTGTACAGTTCAGACCACGCGGAACAGCTTTGGGGCTGTTCTCCCGGGCAGATGCTGGGCCGCCAACTGGACGAATTCATTCCCCGCGTGGATGGAACCGAGTGGCGGCGGGTCCTGGCCGCCGCCGGGGACGGTCCGCTTCAGGAGACGCATGCGGTCGCGGCGAAGGGCACCGATGGGTCCCGCGCCTTTATGGTGGTGGCCACTGCCGTGGTCGACCGCTGGGGCAACCCGGCGGGATGGCAGGGGACCGTTTCGGACATTACCGAGGCGGAACGGGTTTCCCTCGCGCTTCGCCAGCGCGACCGCCTGCTGGAAGGCGCGGCGCGCGCGTCGTCCGCCCTGCTCATGGGCAACCGGGTGGAGGACATTGAGAAAGCGCTGGAAATCCTGGGCGCTGCCGCGGAGGTGGACAGGGTCTACTTCTTTGAAAACCACCAGGACCCGGCCACCGGCGCTCTGACGATGAACCAGCGTTTCGAGTGGGCAGTCGGCGGGGTGTCCGCCCAGATTGACAGCCCGGCCCTGCAAAACCTGCCGTACGACCCCGATTTTTCACGGTGGCGCGAAACGCTTTCTGCGGGGCGGGCCCTGATGGGCCGGGTGCGGGACTTTTCCGGTGCGGAAAGGGCCATACTGGAGTCGCAGGACATAAAATCCATCATTGTCGCCCCCATCCTGCTGCACAGCGACCTCGTTCCCGGGGGGTATTTCCTGGGCTTCGTGGGATTCGACGACTGCCATCAGGAACGGGAATGGAACGCCAACGAGGCCGCCATTTTGACGGCGGCCGCATCAGCCCTGGGCACCGCCATGCTGCGCCGCCGCGACGGGGAAAAAATCAGCGCCATCAACGCGTTTCTCAAGAGCGTTCTCAACTCCTCCAAAGACGTCGCGATCATTGCCACCGATGACAACGGTGTCGTGAACCTGTTCAACTGCGGCGCCGAGTGGATGCTTGGTTACCGGTCGGGCGAGATCGTGGGGCGCTTCACCCCGCTTCAGTTCCTCGTGCCGGAAGAGTTGGAGGAGTGGGGGGGGCGCCTTTCGGAGTCTCTTGGAAGAGCGGTTTCGGGCTTTGAGGTGTTTTCCGCAGGCGCTTCCGGGGGGAAACCCTTCGACGGGGACTGGACCCACGTTCGAAAGGACGGCCGCCGCATTGACGTCCATCTGATGGTCACCCGCCTGACGGACCCAAGAAACACCCAGTCCGGCTACCTGTTCATAGCAATAGACATCTCCGAGCGCAAGCGGGCGGAAAGGGCCCTGCGCGAAAGCGAGGCGCTCCATCGCACCCTGCTGGCCAGCCTGAGCGCCGGCGTCGTCATTGTGGACGCGGCCACGCATGTCATCGAGTCGCTCAATCCGGCTGCGGCAAAGCTTCTCGGCGCGCCCGAGTCCGCCGTGGTCGGCCGGGTCTGGCACCAGTTCATGCGCCCCAACCAGGCGGGGAACTGCCCCAGCACAGACGAGGGGGAGGAGGTTGAGAATGTGGACCGCGAGATGCTGCGCTGCGACGGCTCGCGGGTGCCCGTGCTCAAGTCCGTGAAGCGCATCCAAATCGGCGGCGAGGAAAAACTGCTTGAGGTGATGGTGGACATTTCCGAGCGCAGGCGAAGCGAGGAGTCGTTGCGTCTTCTTGAATCGGCCGTGACCCATGCCGCGGACGCCGTGGTGATTACCACGGCCGAACTGGACTGTCCCGGGCCGCAGATTCTGTTCGTCAACCCCGCGTTCACCGCCATCAGCGGATATGCGCCCGAGGAGGTCCTGGGCAAGTCGCCGCGCCTTCTCCAGGGGAGCGAAACCTCTGCGGAATTCCGGGCCGGCGTGCGCGCCGCGCTGATGCGCGGCGAGTCTTTTGAGGGCGAGACCGTCAATTACCGCAAGGACCGCACCCCCTATTCGGTGGAACTGCACATCTCGCCCGTGCGCGACAGCCGGGGCACCGTCACGCGTTTCGTGGCGATTCAGAGCGATGTCACCGGCCGGCACCGCATTGAGCGCATGCTGCGCCAAAAGACGCAGTTGATAGAGACCATCAGCCACGCCCAGACCGAGTTTATCGAGGACGGCGTGCCCCGCGCCGTGTTCGGCCGGCTGCTCCGGGAAATCCTGGGCGTCACGGCGAGCGAATACGGGTTCATCGGCGAGGTCCACCGCGATGAGGCCGGCCGGCCCTACCTCAAGACCCACGCCATGACCAACATCGCCTGGGACGAGGAGACCCGCCGTCTTTTTGCCGAGAATTCGCTGCGCGGTTTTGAGTTCCGCAACATGAAGACCCTTTTCGGCGCGGTCATCACAGGCGGAGGCGCCGTGATATCCAACGCGCCCGAACAGGACCCCCGCAGCGGCGGGCTGCCCGGCGGGCACCCCGAAATGAGAGCGTTTATGGGCCTGCCGTTCGTGCTGGGCGAAGAGGTCGTGGGCATGCTCGGCCTGGCCAACCGCCCCGGCGGATACGACGAGGCACTGGCGGGGCAGTTGCAGCCGCTCCTGACCACATGCACCAGCCTCATTCGCGCCCACCGGGGCGAACTGCAGCGGCGGGCCGCCACAGAGGCGCTGCGGGAGAGCGAGGGGCGCGTCCGCAACATCCTGGACACGGTGGCGGACGGCATCATCACGATCAACGAGACCGGATTCATCGAGGTTGCAAATCCGGCCAGCGCGCGCATCTTTGGCTATGCCACCGAGGAAATGCTGGGCATGAACGTCTCGATGCTCATGCCCGAGCCGGACAGCGGCGCTCATGGCGGCTTCATCACACGCTACCTGCACACCGGGGAGGCGCACGTTATCGGAAAGGCCACACAGGCCCAGGCCCTCCGCGCCAATGGGGAACTCTTTCCGGTGGAACTGGCCGTGAGCGAGTTGTTCGCCGCGGGAAGGCACCTGTTCACGGGAATCATCCGCGACGTTACGGAACGGGTCCGTACGGAAACGGAGCTCGAGGAGGCATACCAGCGGGAGCTCCATCTGCGCCGGCGCATCCAGGAAACACTGCTCTTCGGCAAACAGCCCGAGAACCTCCGCGGCCTGTCCGTGGGCATTGCCAGCTTCCCCTCGGATCAGGTGGACGGCGATTTCTACGACTTCTTTGAGTACAACTCCGACTGTCTTGACGTGGTGGTCGGCGACATCATGGGAAAGGGAACCACGGCAGCCCTTTTGGGCGCCGCCACCAAGAACCATTTCCTGCGCGCCCGAAACCAACTTTCCCCCGGACTGAACGGCCACCTCCCCGACCCGGCGGACATTGTCAACCAGGTGCACTCCGAGGTCACCCCCGAATTTGCCCGGCCCGACATCGGCGTCTTTGTGACGCTCTTCTATGCGCGCTTCGACCTGAACGCCCGTTTGTGCACCTTTGTGGACTGCGGCCACACCAAGACCCTGCAACTGCGCCTGGGTGAGGAATGCTGCGGCACGCTGGAGGGCGAAAACGTGCCCATCGGCGTGCTGATACAGGAGCACTACGAGCAGCACGGCACGGCCTTCACCTCGGGCGATATTTTTGTGGTATATTCGGACGGCATTACGGAGGCGCACAATCCCGAAGGGCGCTACTTTGGCGTGGAGGGGATTGAGCGGGTGGTCTTGGAATGCCGCCACCGCGACAGCCAGGAAATTGTCTCCACCATCGTCCAGCGCACCTCTGAATTCACCCGCGGCGTGGGGCTGTCCGATGACGCCACCTGCCTGGTGGTCAAGATCGCCCCCATGGAAACGGCTGCCTGCCAGCTGCCGGCGGCGCTGGACCAGATTGAGCGGGCCAGGGGCTTCGTGCAGGCCTTCTGCGCCAATCTGCCCCACGCCGAGGTGCCGGAAGATGCCGTCATCAAGGCGGAACTGGGGTTGGTGGAGGCGCTGACCAATATCATCAAGCACGCCATCAGAGCCGAGGAGGGCCATGTTGTTGACCTGCGCATGGAGGCCTATGGGGACCGCATGTGCATACGTTTGGACTACGACGGACCGTTCTTCGAGCCCGGTGCCGTTTCGGCGCCCAATCCCGAAGAGATGGCCGAAAGTGGATACGGCCTGTTCATCGTCGAACAGTGCTTCACCCAGGTGGAGTATTTCGTGGCGGATGACCGCCGCAGCACCGTGTTAATGACCAGGAACTTTCACGACGAATAAAAAGGAGAACCAAACATGCGAGTGACAAGCGAACCCAGCGGAAGCGCGACGATTGTGATGCTTCACGGCGACAGTCTCGACGCGGGAAACGTGGCCGACTTCAAACGCGAGATGGCCCCGCTCATCGAGGGCTCGGTGAAAATGGTCATGGACCTGTCGGCGGTGCAGTTCGTGGACAGTTCCGGGCTGGGCGGGATTCTGTCCTGTCTGCGCCAGATATCGGGACAGGGCGGGGCGCTCGTGCTCTGCTCCATGACCAAGCCGGTGCGCACCCTGTTTGAACTGGTCCGGATGCACCGCATTTTCGACATCGTGAACACGCGGGAAGAGGCGCTCAAACTCATTGCATAGGCCTTTGAAACAGGCATGGGCGATTGCGCCCGCAGGAAAAGAGACTGCCATGGCAAATTCAGGCGCCAGGCTCGGCTTGTTCGTCTTCGTGGACGCCTTTGGATGGGAACTCCTCCAGAGAAACGCGTTCATGCGGGATGTGCTGCCCTTCCGCTGTCCCCTGGGAACCATTTTCGGCTACAGCTCCACCTGCGATCCCACCATCCTGACCGGTGTGCTGCCGCGCGAGCACGGCCATTTTTCCTTCTACCGCTATGCGCCGGAAAGTTCCCCGTTCAAACTGGCGCCGCTGCTTTCGCTGTTGCCCGCCTCGATTACGGGGCGGGGAAGGGTCCGCCACCACATCAGCAAATGGTACAAGCGGCACCTTCACTACACGGGCTATTTCCAGTTGTACAGCATGCCCTTTGACCTGCTGCCCCACTTCGACTACACGGAAAAGAAGGACCTCTACCAGCCGGGCGGCATTATCAACGGCCAGCCCACGATTTTCGACCATCTTCGCGGGCGGGGCGTCCCGTTCTTCCTTTCCGACTGGCGCAAAGGTGAACGGGAAAATCTGACGGCGGCTGACGAGGCGGTGCGGGACGGAAAACTCCGCTTCGCCTACGTCTATCTCGCCGCCATGGACGCCACCCTGCACCAGTACGGTCCGGAGAGTGAGGAGGGTCGGGCCCATGTCCGCTGGTATGACGCCCAGCTTCGCCGCCTGCTCCAGACGGCCCAACAGCACCACGGCGAGGTCCGCATGCACGTGTTTTCCGACCACGGCATGACGGCGGTCACGCGCAGTTCCGGGCTGATGGGGGTGATCAACGGACTTGGGTTGAAGTTCGGCGTCGATTATGCCGCCGTTTTCGATTCCACGCTCGCCCGGTTCTGGCTGCTCAATGACCGCGCGCGAGACCTTATCCCCCGGACCCTTGCCGGGGTGCAGGACGGGCACATTGTCTCTGACGGGGAGTTGCGGCACTGGGGCGCCGACTTCCCGGACCGCCAGTACGGGGACCTGTTCTTTCTGCTCAATCCCGGTGTCCTGCTCTGTCCGGGGCACCTGGGCCTGACACCGCTCGCCGGGATGCACGGCTACGCCCCGGAAGACCCGGACAGCGTGGCCATGTATACCGCCAGTCATGCGCCGGAAACCCCGCCCAAACGGCTTGAGGACCTGTACGGGATCATGCGGGCGGAGGCGGACGCACCATGAAACCGTGGGTGATAATGCGCGCGAGAAACGACATGCCGCTGGTGGCGGACACCCTCGCCATGCTCCGGCGGCAAAGCATGCCGCACCGGCTGGCGGTCTTTGACAACGCCTCCGTGGACGGCACCCGCGAGGCCGCCGCCGCCCAGGCGGACCTGATCATTGACGTCCCCGAGGGCGCCTATGTGCCCGGCCGTGTGCTCAATCTGGCGATGGAGGCCACCGACGGTGACACGGTGGCGTTTTTGAATTCGGACTGCACCCCGCTGGACGCAAACTGGCTCGCCCGCCTGCTGTCGGGGTTTGACGTGTCCGACCCGCCGCGGGTCGCCGCCGTCTTTGGACGGCAGCTGCCCCGGCCGGACTGCCTGCCCCTCTTCGCGCGCGACACGGAGAACACCTTCGGTGACGGCCGACTCCAGAGAAACTGGAAGCATTGCTTCTCCATGGCCTCCTCGGCCATCCGCCGGTCGGTGTGGCGGGAACGGAACTTCAACGAGGCCATTCAGTATTCCGAGGACATCGAATGGACCTGGGCCGTCCGCCAAATGGGCTTTGAGATACGGTACGTGGCGGCGTCGCAGGTCTACCACTCGCACAACTACACCCTGAAACAGTGGTACCGCCGCCAACTCGGCGAGGGCAGGGCGGATGCGCGCATATTCGACTGGCCCCCCTGGGAGCGCTCCTGGCCCCGCTATTCGCTGCTGCCCTGCGTGCGCCAGATTATGTCCGACCTTAAATATTGCCTGCGCGCGGGACAGGCGGGTGCCGCCTGCCAGTCGCCCCTGCTGCGCGGCGCGCAAATGCTGGGCCGGAGGCGGGGTTTCGCGGCCGGCTGGGCCGAGCGGCGGAAAGGGCACCCATGAACACCTATGCCCGCCATGGTTCTGAAGCGTTCAACGCCCGTCTCGACGCGGTGATAAAGCGGCTGTCGGCCGATATTGCGGCCGCGCTAGGCGACGGGCTGGAAGCGCTCGTACTGGGCGGCGGATATGGCCGCGGCGAGGGCGGCGTGGTGGTGCGCGACGGGCAGGAGCATCCCTACAACGACCTGGACCTGCTGCTGGTGGTCAAAAGGCACGGGGTTCCCCTGGAGGCCGCGCATCCCGTGACCGAACGCTATGCCCACGAATTGGGCATAGAGGTGGACCTCAGCCGGCCGGTGACGGTCGCGGACATTGAGCAATGGCCCCCCTGGCTCATGTGGCATGAATTTGTGCAGGGGCACACCGTGCTGTGCGGGCCGCAGGACATCCTGACCGGCCACGTGCCGAAACGGGTGCTGGACCCGCCACCCGGCGTTGAGGCGCTGCGCCTGCTGTTGAACCGCGGCGCCGGGCTGCTCTGGGCGCGGCGCGTGGCCGCCGGAATAGACCCGCTCATCGACCCGGATTTTATCCGCCGAAACGCCTACAAGTGCGTCATGGCGCTCGGGGACGCGCTGACGGTCGTTTACAGGCGCCACGTTACAGCCTACGAGGGACGGGACCTGCGGATTGCCGCCTTGGTCAGGGAACTCGGTCTTTCCTTCTCCTTCGACCTGCCCGCCCTCTATGCCGAAGCGCTGCGCTTCCGTTTCCGGCCCGATCAGGCCCCGGCCGAACCCTGGGACGATGTGCGGCTTCAAAGCCTGGCGCGCCATTGGGCCGAAGTCCTGCTGCATGTCGAGGGGCTGCGGACGGGCCGGGCGTGGGCGTCTGTGACGGACTATGGCGCATGGTCCGGTATCCGCGAACCCGAAATGA
>CAIUWO010000392.1 GCA_903902895.1 Candidatus Hydrogenedentota bacterium
ATGCGCTGCGCAGTCGAACGGTGTATGTTCTGGTCCTGCTCATGTCCATCTTGGCCATAGGCACCTTCCTGCATGTCAAGGTGTTTACGGTGCTGGACGATATCTGGGGTGAATTCGGCGGCATGGCGGGCAGGGATGGCGGTTTATGGAAAGCGCTCGTGGACTACACAGGGGTGCTTCAGGCACGCGTGTCCTTTCTAATCGGCGTGGGCGCCGAATGGTTCAAGCATGTTCTTGGCTGGAATGGGCGCGGTTCCAACTACTGGGACGGGCTCATTCCGACGTCTGTCTTCGCCGGACTGGCCCTGCTGGCCACCGTAGTTGTGCTCTCACTGCTCCTGCGGCGGCCCGCGCGTTTTGTCTTTGACCGGCTGCCCGTCATACGCGGGGCCCTCTTTCATGCCCGCTGGGGTCATGCGCTGAAGATCATCTCCATGCTGCTGGAACGGGGCATCCCCCTGGACCGGGCACTGGAAAGTGCGGCCGGGTCGGATTTGGACCGTTCGACGCGAAGGGTGTTGCTCAGGATGAGCGACGGAACGCGGGCGGGCTTGTCCTTCCCCGAAGTGCTGGAAAAGGAGAAACGCCGGGTTCCGCGCTCCCTGCAGAGCGCCGTCGCTTTCGGCGATCATGTCGGGCGGCTGCCCGAACTGTTGTCCCGCCTGTCGCACATGTACCGGCTGGGCGCGGAGCGGACCCTGCGGGTGGTCTCGGACATCGCTTTTCCAATGGCCATTATCGGGTGCGGCGTGCTGATTGCCTCCGTTAACACCCGGTTTTTCATTCTCATGACGAACATCGTTGATGGCATCATGGGCAACATGTAATGAAGGAGCCGATGGGTTTGACTGTTAAGTCGCAGGAAACGGGCTTGAAGGCTGTGCCGGCCACGCGTCGGCGCTTCCGGCGCGTCTCCGTGCTCCACCGTAAGGCCGGGACCAAGGACCTGCTCCTCCTGACCGAGTTGTTGCGCCAGGTGGCGGCCTGCCGCGCGCCCATGGTGCCCGGGCTTGCCCGGATGGCCGCCGACTGTCCGAACAATCAGGCGTCCATGCATCTCAACCGGCTCTCGCAGCACATGCAGGCCGGCGAATCCCTTTCCGGTGCCATGCGCCAGTCCCCAAAATTCTTCCCGCGCTACTATGTCGACCTGGTGGAGGTGGCGGAAAGCTCGGATCAACTGGCCACTGCATTGTCCGGGCTGATGCAGGAGATACAGAGCCGTCAGCAGGCCGGCCACGTGGTGCGCAATCGAATAGCCTATATCGCGATTGTGCTCGCCTTTATCGTTTTCGTGAGCAGCCTGACGGCCAGTGAGGTGTTCCCGTTAGCAGAAGAAAACACGGTGGCCTTGGGCGGACAACTCCGAGGGTTGCCCGATTTCGGCAAGAGCATTATGGGCTATACGGGTTTTCTGTCTGTTGCGGTAGAGGCCGCAGGCAAAAAACCAGCACAGATTCTCAACAAAGCGTTTACTGGCGACGATTGGGCGTCGCTGAATTCGGGTGCCTATTTCCCCCCGGCGATATATTTGCTGCTTGTCGGAGGGGGTGTGCTTGCAGTGGCGTTTTTGGGGATTGCCTTCCTGCTGTTCAGGCCGGTCAAATTCCTGTTCGAACGCCTGCCCGGGGTGCGTTATATCCTGCTCTGCGCCCAGTGGGGGCATGCCCTCCGGGTCCTTTCGCTGCTCCTTGCACGGGGCATCACGCTGGACCGTGCGCTGGACAGCGCGGCCGGCTCCGACGTCCAGCGCAAAGTTCGGTCCACGCTGCGCCGCCTCGGTGAACGTGTCCGCTCGGGCCAGTCGCTGTCGGATGCGCTGGAGAAGGAACGCTGGCGCGCGCCGCGCTCGCTGCGGAGCGCCGTGGCCTTTGGCGAGCAGGCGGGATGCCTGGCCGACACATTGTCCAATATCGCGCACGCCTACGCGCTGCGCGCCGAGCGCGCCAGGCGCATGCTCTCCAACATCCTGTTTCCCCTGGCCATCATGGGCTGCGGGGTGCTGGTTTTGGCCGTTCACGCGCGCTTTTTCGGGCTGCTGTGCATCAGCATGGACAGCATTCTCTACCAGATTTAGGAAGAATTGAATGGGTTTGTTTGCAAAGAAAACGGAACCGGACACCCAGGCCGTCCTGACCGGCCCCCTGCCCTTTGATCAGATCGGCACCGCGCTGGCCGCATTGGCCGGCGCCGGCGAGTCGGGGGCCATCGAGGCTGTGGACGCGCTGCTCGTGCAGGCCGCCCTGCATCGCGCCAGCGATGTGCATCTCGAACCCTGGGACGAGGGCGTGTCGCTGCGCTTTCGCATCGACGGGCTGCTGCACGAGGTGGCCAGCCTTCCCGTGCGGCATCATGCGCGCATCGCCGGAAGGGTCAAGGTGCTGGCCCGCATGCTGACCTACCAGAAGGACCTGCCCCAGGACGGCCGCATCGACCCCGAGGCGTCCGGATGCGGCAAGGCCGTCCGCGTCTCCACCTTTCCAACGGTCAACGGCGAAAAGCTGGTGCTGCGCATTCTCAATCCCGATCCCAATCTATTCGACCTCGACGTGCTCGGTTTTGACGCGGACACCACCGATGCCCTGCGCGGCATTGTGACGCGGCCCCAGGGCGCCTTCCTGCTGACCGGTCCGGCGTCGAGCGGCAAGACCACCACCATCTACGCCATGATTCGCGAGATTCTGGGGCGCCGCGGCCCCTCCACCCACGTGGTCGCCATCGAGGACCCGGTGGAGTACCGCCTGGGCCGCGTGTCGCAGTCCGAAGTGAACTCCCATGCCGGATTCACCTACGAGGCCGCGCTGCGCGCCGCGCTGCGCCAGGACCCGGAGGTGCTCGTGCTCGGCGAGATTCGCGACCCCGAAACGGCCCGCACCGCCATACAGGCCGGACTGACCGGACACCTGGTCATCAGCACGATTCACAGCGGCACCGCGGCGGGCGTGTTCACGCGCCTGCTCGACATGGGCGTCGAGCCCTACCTCGCGGCCTCGTCCGTCGTCGGCGTCATGGCCCAGCGGCTGTACCGCCGCGCGTGCCCCGACTGCGCCGAAACGGCGCTGCCCGCACCGCGGGAACGCCTGCGCTGCGGCATTGCCGACGGGGCGGGCACGCTGCGCGCCGTGGGGTGCCCCGCATGCCTGGGCATTGGCTATCGCGGCCGCGCCGCGCTGGGCGAGGTGCTCATGGTGGACGAGGCGCTGGAGGGCCTGCTGCTTACCCGGCCGCGCACGCAGACCGTGCACGACGCGGCGCTTGCGGCGGGCATGGTCCCGCTCTTTGAACAGGCGGCCCGCTGCGTGCGCGCGCGGCTGACCACCCCCGAGGAATTGGAACGGCTTTTTCCCGCGCCCGGCGCGGGCACGCACAGGGAGGAGTGACCGATGAACCCAAAAACGCGGCGAACGGGGTACACCCTCATCGAACTGGTGTCGTCCATGGCGGCGCTCGGCATTGGCGTGTTTGCCATAGTCACCTCGTTCCACTACGGGATGGAAAAGGTGCGCGCCATGCAGGAGATGCACACCGCGCAGACCGTGGCGCAGAACCAGCTTGAACGGCTGCGCGCCGCGCCCTTCGGGGAATTGAACGAAGTGGAGCACGCCCCCATGCCCGTTGGCCCCGCACTTGAAAAACTGGTCAATGTGCAGATGGAAAAAAGCGTGCGCGTCCACGGCGATCCAAAACTGAGCCTGCGCGAGGTGGAGGTGCGGGTCTCCTGGACCGGCGACAGCGGAAGAACCATGCATGCCTCGGCGCTGACGCTGATTGGCGACAAGGGAGGGGCGGCGCAATGAAACTTATTTTCCCTCGTTCCCCGCGTTCCCAAGTTACTCTTGGCACCGAACCTGCCCGCGAAGCCTCAAAGTCCCCCTTTGAAGAGGGATTTAGGGGGATGTTGCCTTTGCTTCCCCCTCGTCCCCAGGTTCTACCCGGGAATCTCCCCAAATGTGGGACAGCCGCCCTCGGCTGTCATCCCATAGACGACACACCTGCCCGCGCAGCCTCAAAGTCCCCCAAATGTGGGACAGCCGCCCTCGGCTGTCATCCCATGGACCACGCGCCTGCCCCAGTCCCCCTTCGAAGGGGGTGGCCCGAAGGGCCGGGGGATGTAGACCACCGCGCCATGGCGCAACCGTGCCTCCTCTCCCTGTCTTCCCCGCGTTTCCAAGTTGCTCTTGGCAACGCACCTGCCCGCGCAGCCTCAAAGTCCCCCTTTGAAGGGGGATTTAGGGGGATGTTGCCTTCCTCCCTTCGCTCCCAAGGCACCCTTCGCAACTGCGGCATGACGCTGCTGGAATGCATGTGCTCGGTGGCGGTGCTCGCCGTTCTGGTCTCCGTCCTGTCACAGACCTTCATCTCAACCTCGCGCCTCTCGGCGGCGTCCAACCGGGCGCTCGACCGTGTCGGGCAGGCGGCGGAGATACGCGACGCCTTCACCGCGGCCGTGCGCGAGGCCGGGCGCGTGGCCGACGGGGTGCTGGAATTCAAAACAGGCGGCGACTGCCTGGTGCTGGAACTCCCCCCCGCCCCCGGCGGCGCCGCCCGGCGCTATGCCGTGCTGCGGCGGCTCGAAACCGGGAAGTTTGTCCGGCTCAACGTCGAGGAAAGTGACGGCGCCTTTAAGGCAACCTATCTGAAGACCTACGCGTTGCGGACCATGGCGCTTCGCTTCACGGCCGCCGCGGACGCGCGGCTGGTGTCCATGGAGATGGACGTGCAGAACGCGGCGCAGTCGCCCAACCGGCCGCCCGTGGTCTACCGCTATTCCGCAACGATGCGCTCCATGCTGGGCGGGGAGGGCCGGGTATGAAACCGCGCGTTTTGGACAAAAGACAGGGCGGCTCCATCATGCTGATGGTGCTGGCGCTGCTGGCCATCGGCTCGCTGCTTTCCGCGTCCTTCTACACGATGCTCAATGCCGGACTCTCCGACGCCTACCAGCGCGCCCGCCTTCAAACGGCGATGAACCTGGCCGATGCCGGACTGGAGAAGGCGGTGGCCTCGCTGCGCGCCGTTCCGGGCTATGCGGGAGAGGAGAACACATGGCTTGGCGAGGGCGTCTTCTCCGTGGCGGTGGCGGCGGGGACGCAGCCGGGCGCGTGGCAAATCATTTCCACGGGCACCTCCCGTCCCGGCCAGCGCGCTTTTCACGCAAAGGCGCGCGTGGTGGCCGACATTCAACTGGACGCGCAGGGGCGGGTGCTGGCGCTCAACTGGCGGGAGGGCGGGCCATGTCGATGACACGGCGAAGCGGATTCACACTCCTTGAACTGACGGCGGTCATCGCCGTCATCGGCGTGCTGGCGGCGATCCTCCTGCCCGCCCTTGCCCGCGCCCGCGAGGCGGCCCGGCGCACGTCCTGCATGAACAACCTGACCGAGTTGAACATGGCCCTCCAGCTCTACGCCTCCGAGCACAAACGCCAACTGCCTTGGAGCGGCGGCAACGGCGACGTGCGTTGCCTCAACCGCCTCAGAAACGACTACCTCGCCGATATCAGGGTGCTCATGTGCCCATCGGAAGCGCAGGCGGGCGAGCAGAGGAAGCAGTGGGACAGTTATTTTGAACAGGCCGCCAAGGGGGATCGGAACCCGCCAAAATTCAAGTTGAGCAGCTATACCTACATCGGCTGGTTTGCCAACGCCCCCATCATGGTTCCACCGCCCGAGGCACCCATGCCCAAGATACCCATGCTGTGGGACACGGCAAACAAGGGATACCAGGGCATGAACTTCAACCATGTGCCCGGCGGCTCAAATGTCGTCTGGATGGACGGTTCAACGGAGTTTGTCCGTCTCGTGGAATTTCGCGGGGACAACCTGCCCGCCGACCCGGGAGGCATTCAACTCAGCGACCCGTCCGTCGATCCATGGGAAGCGTGGATCGGCCCGGAGCCCCACGGCAGTCCCCCCGGACGGCGTCCATAGTCCCCTGCAACAGTCGGCGGTGCTAAAACTTGGGCGATGGACCGCACCGCGCCCCGGGCAGACGGCGTCCATAGTCCCCTGCAATAGTCGCCGGAGTGCGCCTGCGCCTTCCAAGACGCGAGGGACAGAAGTCGCCGGGGAAGAAAAGATCCCGCCACGACCAGACCACATGCCCGCCCCAATCCCCCTTCGAAGACGCGAGGGACAGAATTCGCTGGAGGGAGAATACATCTCACCACGAATAGACCACACGCCCGCCCTAATCCCCCTTCGAAGACGCGAGGGACAGAATTCGCCGGAGGGAGAATACATCTCACCACGAATAGACCACACGCCCGCCCTAATCCCCCTTCGAAGACGCGAGGGACAGAATTCGCCGGAGGGAGAATACATCTCACCACGAATAGACCACGCGCCTGCCCCAAGTCCCCCTTCCGAGGGGGGCAGCCGCGAAGCGGCGGGGGATGTGGACCACCGCGCCAAAGCCCAACCGCGAGTTACACTCTCCCCCACTCCTGAGCGCTGTAAGCGCGACACTACTGGGAGCGCCGGCATCCCTGCCGGCTATCTTGTCCGGAGCGCCGAAGGCGCGGCATTTATTAGCCCGGGGCGTAAGCCCCGGGTTGGCAATCCGCATAAGATCTGAACCCTGAAAGGGCGACACTCCCGGCCCCCCGGGCGTCAAACCCGGATGGGCAGAATGACAAAGGGAATGCCGCGGCTGTACAGCCGCCGCTGCACCGCGAACACCACATAGTTGTGCAGCAGCCGGGTGAAACTGGTTTCCTCCGGGAACACCAACTGTCCGGCAAAACAGATGCCCTGCGGGTACTGTTCCAAAATCTCGGGAACCAGTTCCGAAAGCGACTGCACCGCGTCGGTGCCCACCAGAGAGCGGCCCTCGGCATAGCAGCCCTGGCGCTGCATGTACTTGACATAATTGTCCAGGTCCCCGGAAATGTGCGCCTTCAGATTCTCCAGTTCGGTCGGGCCCTTGAAATTGCCCGCGTCGATGACGCCCACCTGGACAAAAATGTAATTCTTGAACGTGTTGCCGAAGAGGCGCACCACCCCGAACAGGGTGTGCAGTCCGAGCCCGTTGTAGCCGCTGACAAGAATGACGGCGGTCTTCTGTTCGGGGTCAAAAGCCACCGGCTGCGCCGGTTCCCCCTTGAAGCGCATGCCCTGGGACGCCTGCGAGACCTCCACCAGCGTGTCGAGCCGCTTGAGCAGTTTGAGCGTGTTGTCATAATGCCTGCGTACGGAAAGGCAAAGAAAGACCAGCGCGCCCGTCACAACGAGTGTTAGCCAGCCGCCTTCCCGAAACTTGATCACAGTCATGCACCCCAGGATGAACAGGCTGAGCATCAGGCCGATGCCATTGATCAAAAGACCCTTCTTCCAGGCCTCCGCCGTGCCGCGGACGCTCCACCAGTGGCGCACCATGCCCGACTGCGCCAGCACGAAGGTGATGAACACCGTGATGCTGTACAGCACCACCAGGTACTGGACCGACCCGTGGGTGCCGACAATCAGCACCAGCGCCGCGCCGCCCATGAGCAGCACGCCGTTCTGGGTCACCAGCCGGTCGCTCAGCGTCGCGAAACGGTTGGGCAGCCAGCGGTCGAGCGCCATGTTGGCGATCACCCGCGGACCGCCCAGAAAGCCGGTCTGCGCCGCAACGAAAAGAATCGCCGCCTCCGAGGCCAGCGTAACCAGCACGAACGTGTGTCCCGCCCAGGGCCAGCGCCACCCCGCCGTCATCGATTCCAGCATCACCGCGTTCAGCGTCTTTCCGTCCTGGAACTTGACCTCGCAGAGGACATAGCAGAACATCAGACCCACCACCGCCACCACGAGCGAGGAGGCCATGTAGACCATGGTCCGTTTGCCCGTTCTTGCGCGGGGCTCACGCAGCATGGGCAGGCCGTTGCTGACCGCCTCAATGCCCGTGTACGTGCCGGCCCCCATGCCGTAGGCGCGCAGCATGAGCAGGATCATCCCCATCACGCCCATCTGTGACGAGGCGGTGTGCACATCCGCCATGGTGCTGCCCGCAATGCGCCCCATTTCCCCGACATGGGTGACCAGCACATAGCCGATGGCGAACAGGTGCGAAAACACAAAGACCATGAACACCGGAATCAGGGGCACCACCGACTCTTTGACGCCCCGCATGTTGAGCGCGGTCAACGCGACCACGCCCGTAACGGCCATGTAGGTTTTCCACGGAAGCAGGTCGGCGGGAAGAAAACTGAAGATCGCGTCCGCGCCGCTGGCAATGGACAGGGCAATGGTAAGGGTGTAGTCGATAATGAGGGCGCAGCCCGAAATCATGCCCAGCTTGGGGCTGAGCAGGCGGCTGGCCACCAGATAGCCGCCGCCGCCCTGGGGGAACAGGTCGATGACCTGTCCGTAACTCATGCTGATGACGATTACCGTCAGCGCCGAGGCAAGGGCCACGAACAGCGCAAGGAACGGGTATTGCAGCAGAACAAGGAACACTTCAGACGGGCCGTAGCAGGACGAGGACAGCCCGTCCGCGCCAAGGCCCACCCAGGCAAAGAAGGCGATAAGCGCCATCTTGTGGGCCATGTCGGGATCGTGCGGGTCCCGGGCGCCGCCGATAATTATCCGTCGCAGCCGTGCGGCCAGTCGGGGTCGGACTTCGCGGTCGTTATGCATTTGTGGTTATTCTCTGTGAAAAGTGGGGTGGGACGGTGTGTTGCCCTTTATTGGGCTAGAGACGCTGCGCGTTTTCCTGCAGAACGCGCTGGCGCTCCTCATCGGGCATGCCTGTGCACAGCCCGGCGTCTTTCTCGCGCTCGATCTCTTTCTGCTCGGAAAGGGAGAGGGGCAGATTCCCCTCCTTCTTGTAGGTCATGATCCGGTGCGACAGGTCGTCCCAGAGCTCCGCGCTGTCCCAGCGCGCCTTGTCCAGAATCGCCACCGCCTCCATGTAGCGCTTCTGCTCGGCCAGTTCCGTGGCCTCGATGCGCATGCGAAGCGCGTCGCCCTCGGTGGAGCCCAGCACCAGGAATATCTCCTTGGCCTGGCTGCGGAACTTCAGGGCCTCCTGGCGCAGACGGTCCGACTCGGCCGGGTCGGATGCGGCGGCCGCCGCCTTGAAGGCGGCCTCGGCCTTTTGCTCCAGCAGGTGCCCCTGGTTTCGCTTGATGAAGCGCGGGGCCACATCCTGTCCCGTGGTCGTTTCCTTGAAGCGGCTGGCATAGTCTTCCCAGCCCGCGAGCGCCTCCGCATACTGGCCGTTCAACTCCTGGCAGATGAACAGCTGTCGCGGCACCCAGCGGTCATGCGGCTGCCGGATGGCTTCGGAAAGGTACTTGACGGCGTTCGGATAGTCCTTGAGTTTCTGCTTGTACACGGCGAAACCAAGGTCGAAATAGAGCTTGTAGTTGCGCGGATTGTTGCGGATGCCGTCTTTGAGGAAGGCGATGGCGACGTGGTAGTACTTTTCCTTCTCGCCCACGCACGCGCCGTGCTTCGCATCCCATTTGCGCTGGGGCCAGGGCGTTTCCATCATTTTCGCGGTGACATTATAGGCCAGATGCCACGAGCCGATAAGATAGGCCTCCACAAAATGCGGGTCAAGCGCCGTGCAGGTTTTCATCAGCGCGATCATCCGGTAATTCTCGCCCTGATGCCAGAAACGGTCCACCTGAATCCAGATAAAGTTGGCCGCCACCTTCCGGAATCCGAAGAAAAGGTTGAACAGGCCCACGCCGCTTTCCTGCGCCTCCGCATACTGGATGTCCTGCGCGAAGCGCAGTTGCCGGCTGCGCGCCAGCGTCTGGAACGCGGCCCGGGGACTTGCGAGTTCACTGCTTCGGGCAAGCGCCCAGATTCTGGGGTCGTTCTTGTATTCCTGCGAGGCCTGGCCTATCTGGCTGACGGTGCCGGGGTCGGCCGCGGGGGGCGCGCCCTCTGTCTTGGGTTCTTCCTTGTGCGCCGCGGTCACCGCCGGAACCAGCCCGGCAAGGCTCTGCGAGGCGGCATTGCACTGTTCGAACAGTTCCTTGTCCTTGAACTGGCCGCTTTCGTCCTGGAACAGGCGCTCGTTCACGGCGGCGGCCAGCATCCAGCGGTAGAAGGCCTCCGACTCGCGCAGATGGCGCACACGCCGCCCCTGGCCCGCGACCAGCAGCAGGATGAGGACCATGGCCCCCGCAAGGGCCAGTTTCTGGTAGCGCTTCATGCGGATTACATTTCCTTGCGCCAGAAAATTACCCAGGCCAGCAGGAATCCGAACACGGCATACAGTGTGCCGTACGCCATCAGGTTCGGAATGAGCACGTCTGTCGGCGGATCGTTCGGCTGGCCGTTGATGATCTGCGTCTTCAGGCTGAAATTTTGAAGGTTCGGAAGCACCTGGTACAGCGAGTTGGCCACCCAGCCGATCATGTCGTCGAACCACTGGCCGCTCTGGCCGGCCCGGTTCTGCACGTCCTTGAGAAACTCGGTCAGGTTGCCTGTGATGTAGATGAACAGGCCGATGATTGTCGGCACCACGGCCGAGGTGGACGCGCAGGAGACGGCGAAGGTGAACGCCGAGATGATGAGAAACTCAAAATACGTGAGCAGCAGCGACCACAGCAGCAGCGTGGGCATGATCCCCTGCCGCATGTACAGCGCCGCAAAGAAAAGCACGCCCATGAGCAGCAGGTTGACGATGATAATCAGCTGCGCGCCGATGAACTTGCCCAGCAGGTACTGGACCCGCCGCACGGGCTTGGACAGGATCGTGTAGATGACCTTGTTCTCGATTTCACCGGGCACCACCGACGCGGAGATGAAGATGGTGATGAGCACGCCGAAGATCGAGATCGTCGCGACGCAGATGTCCTTGATCAGCTTGAGGTCGATGTCCGTCTCCGAGGTCGGGTCAAGGTACGACGAAATGAAGCTCGCGCCGAATATGACCAGCAGGCTCAGGACCAGAAAGCCGATAAGGGTCTTCTTGCGGATGCCCTCACGGTAGGTGTACACCGCTATGTACCAGGGGCCGCGGAAGAATTCGATGATAGCACCCATGATTACTTTCTCCGAGTCGACTGTGCGGCGCCCACGATGCGCACAAACAGTTCTTCAAGCGTTTCGCGCCGCGGCGCGACGCCGACGAGTTTGAGATTGAACGCGCGGCACAGTTCCAGCGCCTCGTAGGCGGTGATGGCGTCGGCCACCCGCAGCTTCGCGCGCGACTGCACCCGGTCCTCCACCTGGAGCCCCTTCTCTGCAAGCTTCGCGGCCGCGGCGTCGTCCACCCCGTCCACGTCCACCGTCACGTCGCGCTGGACCAGCAGCTCTTCCAGTGTGCCCTGCGCCTGCAGCACGCCCTCGAAGAGGATGCCCACGCGGTCGCAGATAAGCTCCACCTCCAGCAGTTCATGGCTGGAGATCAGCAGGGTCTTGCCCTTGTCGCGCAGGTTCGCCAGAATGTCGCGAATCTCCTTGCGCGCTATCGGGTCCAGGCCCGTGGTGGGCTCGTCAAGAATAAGGATGGCCGGGTCGCTGATCAGCGCCTGGGCAAGGCCGATGCGCTGGCGCATGCCCTTGGAGTAGCCGCGCAGCAGGCGCTTGCGCGCGTGCGTCATGCCGACCAGGTCGAGCGTCGCGTCCATGCGCTGGCGCAGGTCTTTGCCGCCAAGACCGTAGAGTTTCCCGTAGTACTCCAGGATTTCCTCGCCCTTGAGGAAGTCGGGATAGTAGGCGCCCTCGGGCAGGTAGCCGATGTTGCGCTTGACCGACGCCGAACCGACGTTGCGGCTGCCCAGTATCTCGATGGTGCCCGAGGTCGGAAAGATCAGGCCGAGCATCATCTTGATCGTGGTCGTTTTGCCGGAACCGTTCGGGCCGAGATACCCGTAGATTTCACCCTGGTTGATGGTGAGATCGAGTTCCTTCAGGGCGTGAACGTCCTGCGCCCGGAAAGAGCCCTCGTACACCTTGGTCAGCTTGGTCGTCTGGATTGCGATGGACACAGGCTTGGTCCTTTTCAGCCCGGCCGGAAGCAGGCGCTCCCGGTCACGCGCGGCGATGTGTCTCGTGCGGAAACGCTCCGCCTTTATATCATTTCATAACTACGCTCAGAGGCGCTGGATATTACCAGAACCCCGCGAACAATGCAAAGAAATCGAAAGGCGGGCGCCTATTTTGCCCGCTCCGCCGGGGCCGCGCCCAGTGCGTCGCTCACCTCCTGCGCCTGGGGCACCTTGCCGTCCCAGTGCATAAGGGCCCGCCCGTCGCGCACCAGGGTCAGCCGGAACGGGTCTTCCCCGCGAAGGTTGAAATAGAGCAGCGGCTGGTCGCCCAGCGCGTGCAGCGGGAACAGGGGCTGCGCCTGATTCCGGAAATTGTCCAAATCCCCCGCCTTGTCCTCATAGCACAAAGCCACCATGGGCGGCATGCCCGGCTGGGACATCAACTCGTTCAGCAGCGGCACTTTGCCCATGCAGTCCTCACAGGTCATGCTGAGGATGGGCACCAGATAGACGCCCTTCCCAAGGGCATAGGACCCCATGTCGGTGTCAAACACGAATTGGCCGTAATCCAGCCCCGCCCCTCCCCCATTCCCCGGGTTCGTGGTCGATCCCGCCTGGGCAATATGCTCCACCCGCGGCGCGGCGTACCCCACCGCGGCGGCGGCGGCCACAAAGGCAAGGACAAAACGAACCGCCACACCGCGCCACTGAGGGGTTTCGCCGGTCGTCATGGCGGCCGTGCCCGTCCCGTCCGGGCCGGACCCGCGCACCAAGACTTGCCAGACAACCAGCCCCAAGAGGAAGAGCACCACATTCTTGGCAATGGAAACCGGCGGCGACATCTTAATCAACGGGAAACAACCGCAGTCCTCCAGCCCATGCACCAGCCATGCGTAAAGGATCAGGCCCGTAAACACAGCCAGCATCAGTTCGAGCGCAAGAACCGTTAGCCCCCGCAACCGCAACCCCAGCAAAAGCGCCACACCCAGCGCCATCTCCGCGAAAAGAGTCGCCAGGGCGAACCAGGGCAGCAGCGCCTTGTCGGTGATGACATGATACGCCGACATCTGCACCGAAAACCGGTTAATGTCCGCCGCCTTGGGAAGCGCGCCGACCACAAAGACCAAACCTGTAACAAACTCACAAACCCTTGCGGTCATAAGTTTTACATTATAATTAGCCATACACTAACTATCCTCGCTCACGTTTCCCCCAACCCGGTTACATCCAAACATGGAACAAAATGAGCCCCCCCCAATTCCCGCCCTTATCCTGTCCATCCTCTTCATCAATGTCAATTCACCCTCCGCCCTTTTCCACAATGTGTGGCAGACATTCATGTCCGCCGCCTTAATTCTTAATCTTTAATTCTTAATTCTTAATTCTTAATTCCTAATTCCTAATTCCTAATTCCTAATTCCTAATTCCTCAGCCCTCCCCCCCCTCACCTCTCCCGGTTCTTACGCTTGCGGCCGCGCACCGGGCTTTGCTCCAGAAAGCGCACCAGCAGACCCACACTGCACAACACAAAGCCAAGCACAATACACGCCACGCCCCCGAAATACGCCCCCACCGCCCACTGGCTCTGGCCCAGAACACCGTTGATCAGCACAAAAATCACGCCAATCACCGTCAGCGCCACTCCCGTGAGCGTCAAGTCCGTCTTGGGGGACTCGGGACCATCGGTCGGAGCCGCTTCCACCGGCTCTTCAAGGTCCTCAAACGCCCGCAGCAGTTCCGGCTTGTGCTCCACCTTCTCCAAAATGGCCATCCGCACCCGGTGGTCAATCCACGCCCGGATAAGCGACCGGAACACGACATACAAAAATGCCGCAAGCGCCAGAAGAAAAGGCAGTATTAGAACCGATATGCGCATGGAGCGCCCTCATAAGCTGCATTAGCCACCGACATTATACACAGTCACGCGCCGCAGACGACAAAGCCTTTCGCGCGCCCCCTGAACGCGGTAAAGTAAAGCAAAGGACCTGCGTCCTCGTTGTGTGGTTGCACCGTTGCCCCGTCGTGGCATCAAGAAAGCAAAACGTCAGCCGCCCCCCCCCTGCGGTCAACCTGACTGATAGCACTATCGTTTCCCAACCGTTGCATTTTACGCCACAGAAAGAAGCAATGCCCTTTACCCCGTTCCATTTTGGCCCCAGCGCGGTTGTCGGGATACCGTTGAGTCGATATCTCGACCCGTTCACTTTTGTGCTGGCAAGTGTGGCGGTTGACTTGGAACCGCTATCCGTCATGCTATTGCATCTGCACTACCCCCTGCACGGCTACGCGCACACCTTTCTGGGGGCTGCTCTCGTGGGCACGGTGTGGGGTGTTTCCGTCTGGCTGTGCCGCGACTCCCTCCAACAAGTGCTGCCCAACGGCTTCAAGATTCCTTTCACGCCGTCAAAGCGAAAGATGACCCTGTCGGGTGTGCTCGGGACGTGGTTTCATGTTCTGCTGGATGCGCCTCTATATGCCGATATTAAGCCCTTCTACCCCCTTTATGGCAACCCTCTGCACGGCTTGGTCGGGCATGGCACGATGTATCTGCTCTGCGCGCTTTGCTTCATCCCGGGTATAGCTTTGTATTTGTGGCAGACCAAAGGAAAATAGGGAGACTTCCTCTCGTTCCTCTCGTTCCCAAGTTGCACTTGGGAACGCACGTGTCTTCGAAGTTCCACTTCGAACCCGGTGACCCTTCCCCTATTTCAACATTGCAGAATTAGGGGAATTAAAGGGACACCGAATTAAAGGACCGAATTAAAGGGACACCATACTTAATTTCCGACCCGGTTACGCCGATGCAAGAGAGGCATCCGCTGAAGGGGCTGTTTCCGCTTGCCGTCATTTTGCGTGCAACCCGTCCTGACCCGCTGGTGAAACCCCGGCAAGTGCCCAAGGGTCAAAGGGTTGGAAACAGAACAATGGTATATCGAAGCGTAGCCACAGCGGCCTTCATTGCGGTCGCCATACAGATTTTCGCCGTGGGCATACTCGCCCCCCGGTTGCCCAGGGAAGTGTGCCGACCCGGCGCCCAGGCCCAGCGGACCATGACCTTCGCCGCCGTTCCCGTGGTGCGCCTCACCAACACCGACGGCACGGTGCGGGTCAATGTTGCGGAAGTCACTGAAATACAAGTGGATACGGACATTAAGGCCTACACGCCGAGTACCAATGAACAGCCCGTGGCGGAGCAGTACATCACCACCCTCATCAAGACCAATGTGACCGATACCGCCCTCGAACTGGTCACGGAACCGGTGGAACGGCCCGATGAGCTGGATTTACGGGTGGACTATATTATTACGGTGCCGCCCGGTACGGATGTCGCGCTGGAGGTTTCCAATGGTAATGTCCGCGTGGCCCCAGGATGCAACCAGGTGACCGTCGAGGGGGTTAACTCGGACATTGAGATTACGGGGCCGTTAGGTGCGGTTAATGCAAAAAGCACGAATGGCCGGATTCGCATCTACGATGCGGCCGCTGAGACCACCCTGGAAACGGTGAACGGAAACATCACAGCACAGGTCAAGTCCGGCACCCTGCAGGCATCGACCATAACCGGGTCGATCATGACCACCCTGACCAGCCCCGAAGTCAGCGCGTGCGACTTGACCTCAATGAACGGAGCGATTACACTAGTCATGACGGAGAACTGCTCCGCCGAAGTGAGCGCCACAACAGGCCGGGGTACGGTGCGTACCGAGCCGGGCGTGGTGCTCAGTTCCGGGGTGTACAAGCGTCACGCGTTGCTGGGTGTCATCGGCGACGGCGCGACCAAGCTCTCCATGAACTCCATGAATGGCGACATAGTCCTGCAAAGGAGTACAACATGATTAAAGAAGCCGTCTCGGTATTTCCGGCGGTGGCTGAGGTTGAGACTGGACAGGAGTTGTCCGACCTTGAACTGGTCGGACAGGCCAAGTCCGGCGACAGGGACGCTTTTTCCGAACTGGTGCGGCGGCACCAGCACTTGGTGTTCAACGTGTCCTACCGCTTCATGCGCGACATGACGCAGGCCGAGGACATGGCCCAGGAAGCTTTTCTGAAGGCCTACCGCCTACTGAAAGGATTCCGGGGTGACTGCAGTTTCCGGACGTGGATGTACCGGGTGACCTCCAGCGTCTGCCTGACCGAGTTGAACCGGCGCAAGCGCCGCGGTGAGGTGGAGTTCGGCCCCCAGCACGACACGTCGGCGGAAAACGCGCCCGAGGCGGGCAATGCGGACTTCATGGAGCAGGTCCGCCAGTGCGTGCATAAACTGTCGGAGCGCTACGCGACGATTATGACCCTCTATTATCTGAACGGCACCTCATACGATGAGATTGCCGAAACAATGGAAATCCCCGTCGGCACGCTCAAGACGTGGATGTTCCGCGCGCGCAAGCAACTGCGGCGCATAGTGGAAAAGGAACTGGCATTCCATGGCTGGTGGTGAACATTTCGACATTGACGCCCTGATCGACCAGGCGCTGTCCACGGAGCCGCTGCTGCGCGCGCCCGTGACCCTCCAGCGCGGTGTCGAGGAGCGCCTGCGCATCGCGGACCTTCGGGACCGCGAGAAGATGCGCTTCCGTCTTTCCATGGCCACCCTGCTGCTCGCGCTGGTCTCGGCGCTCGGCGCGGCCGGCGCCCTGCTCTGGTTCACCAATCTCAGCGTGCTGGCCAAGGCCGGGGTTTCCGGCGGCAAGGGCCAGTACGATTATTACGCCACGGCGCTGGTGCAGTCCTGGCACGCCTATCAGGGCGCCTACACGCTGGTGCTCAGCGTGCTGCTCGCGGTCTGCACCCTGGCGATGGGCTGGCGTCCGCTGCGCAAGCGGCTGGGCCTGCGCTAAGGGGCGCGCGCACTAACGATTCCCTGCCTTGCGGGTATACTATGGCGGGCTCCGGCCCGCCATTGGCATGTTTCGGAAGAGCGCCGCCAATCTTGCGGACTCCGCGGGCTTGACCGCCGGGCGGGACGGTTCATCCATTTACTTTTGAGGGGTTGCATGACGTATCATATTGCGATGCATCAAGCCAGTGACCCACAGCGTTCGCATGGTGTTAGCCAACCGGTCAGGCGGGAAGCCGCCCCGAGGGTGCAATGAGCCGCATACAGCGCAACAACACATCCATATCCACCCTGCAAATTATCGCCGCGGCGGTGATCATTCTCCTCGTGCTGGTCGGGCTTGCCTTCTTTATGGCCCAGCGGAAACCGGAGGCCCCGCCCAAGTCCAAGATTACCTATCAGGAGGCCCCCACGGAGAAGCCCAAAGCCAGGCCGTCGGGGAACGATGAACCCTTCGTGCCCGTGCCCTCCCCCACGCCCGCATCGGCCGCGTCCACCGACGAGCCGGCCGCGGACGCCGCCACGGCCGCCGCAAGTGAAACGCCCTACCGCATCACCGGCATCGTCATCAACGCCGAGGACAAGGCCCCGTTGGCCATGGCGCGCGTGGCGGCCGTTCGCATGCCTCCCCCGGGCGAGGCGCCGCCGCCGCCCAAACCAGGCGGTGGCGCGGACGCCGACCCCAGCAATCTGGGCTTTGCGACCACCAAGGAGGACGGGTCCTACGAGCTGGTGCTTATGAAGCCCGGCATCTACAGCGTGGAATTCATCGCCAACGGTTTTATCAACGCCAAGAAAGTTTCCGAGGCGCTCACGCTGGAGCAGCCCGTGCGCGAGTTGAACGCCGAAATGAATTCGGGCGCCTCCGTGTCCGGGCGGGTGAAGGTCTCCGGTTCGTCCGAAGGCGCGCCGGACCTGAAGGTCTACGTGGAGCAGGGTCCAGAGACCAGGACCGATGCGGACGGCCGTTACGACCTGGTGGGCCTGGCGCCCGGCGAGGCCGGCGTCATGGTCGAGCTGCGCGGCTCCGAGTTCGTGCCGGGCAAGGAACTGCCCTTCCAGAAGGTGAAAATTGCCACCGACAGGGACCATGTGAAGAACGTGGACTTTGAGGTGGATGTGGCGGGGATCGTTTGGGGCTACGTCACCACAGGCGACAAGCTGCCCGTGCCCAACGCCGATGTCGTGCTGTGCACCTCCGACAGCCCCCTTTCCCAGGCGCTCAACAGCATGGTCAAGCAGGCGCCGCCCCTTTCCAACCGCTCCGGCGAAGACGGCTATTACGAGTTGCGCGGTGTGCCGCTCAACCAGCCCTGGCGCCTCTACGCCACCTGCAAGGAGAGTTCCCCCCAGCTCGCCGACCCCTTCCTGCTGACCAAGGACCAGCGGTCGGTGCGCATCGACGTGTTCATGTTCTCCGGAAGCAACGTGTTCGGCGTGGTCAGGGACGACAAGGGCGAGGTGGTGCCGGACGCGGACATCGCCTGCATCCCGCAGTACTCGAAGCTGCTGAGCCCAGTCGAGGCGCCGCAGGCCTTCCGTGGGGCGCGCAGCGATGAAACCGGCCAGTTCACCATCACCCAGCTGCCCCCGGGCGAATACCAGCTCTTCGCGCGCAAGAAGGGTTTTAAAATCGCGGCCATGGGCTATCCAATCTACCCGGACGGCTACAGCGACATGAAAGTCGAGCTGACCCTCAGCTCCGCCGACGACGGCAACTACGCCGTCTTTGGCGTGGTCAAGGACAACGTCGGGGCGGCCGTGGACGGCGCGAACATCAAACTTTCGGGCATGTCCGGCGCCACCTTCGACGGCATGGAGCGGTCCACCACCTCCTCGGGCGGCGGCAAGTTCAATTTCGACGGCGTGAACACGGGCTACTACTCCCTGGAGGTCTCCAAGGAGGGTTTCGCCCCGACAACGGTTCGCCGCGTGCGCCTCAACGAGGCCATTGAGGTGGTGCTCAAGCAGACCGCCACCATCCGCGGCTTTGTCACCGCGCGCGACACCGGCCGCGCGCCGGCCACCTACACGGTGGACGCCTATCCCATGACCGCCGGGGGCGAGGGCCGCCTCGACATGATGAGCATGATGAGCGGCGCGACCAATTCGATGACCTTCTCCAATCCCGACGGCAGCTTCGAGATGCGCGTCAACGCGGGCGCCTACCGGCTTGAGGCCAAGGCGGAGGGCTACGCCCCCGCGCGCGCGGAGGTGGAGGTGCAGGCGGGACAGGTCATGGACGATGTCAAGCTCGTGCTGGACGACAGGGGCGGCACGATTTCCGGCACCGTTTACGCCGGCGACGGCGCCAGTGTGCAGGGTGCCGAGGTCACCGTGATCGAGGCGTCCACCCCCGCCGAAGCCATGATGCTGCTGCCCACCGCGCAGAGCGCAAGCGCGCAGCAGGTGGGCGCGGACGGAACCTTCCTCTTTGAAAACCTCGCCCCGGGCAGCTATGTCGTGCTGGCCAAGCACCCGCGCTACGCCACGGGAACAAGCGAGATGATCGAACTGGCCCAGGGCGGCAAGCGGGAAAACGTGCGCGTGCGCCTCGGCACCGGCGGCGGCGTCGAGGGCTACGTCTTCCGCGAGGGCAAGCCCTCCGTGGGCGCCGTGGTCATGGTGGCGGGCAACGGCGCCACAAAGAGCGCGACGACCGACCAGACCGGGCATTACATGGTCGACGGGCTGGCCACCGGCACCTACCAGGCGATGGTCACCGAGATATCCAGCGGCGACATCAGCAGCATTTACGGCGCCCGCGGCCTCCAGGTGACCGTCACCGAGGGGCAGACGGCGCGCTGCGACTTTGGCAGCCAGACCGGCGCCCGGATTGAGGGGCAGTGCATCCCCGGACCCTCCAGCATGCTGGGCGGCCGCGTCGTGCTCCACATGCCGGGCGGCGGCCCCGTGCCGCTGGGCGGCATGGCCGACATCACGCAGTTGATGGGTCAGAGCACCGGCGTGACCCCCATGGGCAACTTCACCCTCGAGGACGTCCCGCAGGGCGACTGGCAGTTGGACGTGTATTACTTTGAACTTGGCGGGGCGAACCCGTTGCAGGTACGCTATGTGCACACCGAACTGGTGACGGTGGCGGAATCACAGGTGATTCCGCTGACGCTGAACATTATGAACTTCTAATGAGGCGGCAATGGCCCTGATTGAACTTGAAGAACTGGTGGTGAGCTACGGCGGTCTGCGCGCGCTCAACGGAATCACGTGCTCCCTCTCCGAGGGCGCCGTGGGTCTGCTCGGCCCCAACGGTGCGGGCAAGAGCACCATCATCAAAACGCTGCTGGGCTTCATCCGGCCCGAGTCGGGCCACGTCCGCGTGATGGGGTTGGCCCTGCCCGACAACGCGCTGCAGGTGCGCCAGCGCATGGGCTACATGCCCGAGCGCGAGGCGTCGAGCCCCAAGATCAGCGCAGTGTCCTTCCTGACCTACTGCGGGCGCCTTTTCGGCATGTCCCGGGTGGACGCAATGGAGCGCACCCACGAGGTGCTCAACTACGTGGGCCTCGGCGAGGCGCGCTACCGCAACATGGAGACCTACTCCACAGGCATGCTGCAGCGGGTGAAGCTGGCGCAGGCCCTCGTGCACGACCCCAAGCTGCTTTTCCTGGACGAGCCGACCAACGGCCTTGACCCGGACGGGCGCATTGAAATGCTGGAGCTGGTACGCGAGGTTGCCTCACGGCGCGGCGTCACCGTAATTCTCTCCTCCCACCTGCTGCCGGACGTGCAGCACGTGTGCGAGCGGGTGATCATGATCAACCGGGGCAAAGTCATCCGCGACGGCCAGCTCGGCGACCTGATGGCGCCGCAGGACCACTGTTTTGAGATGCGTCTGCGCGACCTTGAGCCGGAGTTTCTGGCAAAGGTGTCGGCGCGCGGCGTGACCTGGGTAAAGGTCCAGCCCTCCGGCAACCTCCAGGTGACCCTGCCGGCGGGCATGGGCACAGGCGACCTGTTTGAAGCGGCGAGAACGGTGGGGACGCAGGTGCGTCATTTCCGGCCGTCGCGGCAGTCGCTGGAAGAGGCGTTTATCGAAGCGATCGGGGAGGATTGATCCGTGCCGGTTTATGAGCAAACATACCGCAACTACGAGGGCGGGTTGCGCCACCAGTTCAGATGGTGGATTGTGGTCGAGCAGGAATTCCGCGTGCTGTCCCGCTCGCGCATATTCAAGTTCCTCGTCCTGCTGGCCGGCATTCACGTTATTTTCCGGGTCCTCCAGGTGGTGGGCTATGACGTGATCGTGCAGGACCCAAACCACCCCATGGCACCCATCCTCAAGCAGGTGGACGTCATCGTGGTGAACGGGAAGATGTTCTTCGACTTCGTGCGGCTGCAGACGCCGCTCATGTTCATCACGCTGCTGTACGCCGGCTCGGGCATGATCTGCAACGACATCCGCAACAACCTCATGGAGATTTACTTCTCCAAGCCCCTGCGCTGGTATGACTACGCGCTGGGCAAGGTGCTCGCCCTGACGCTGCTGGGCCTGGCGCTCACCGCCCTGCCGGTCCTGCTGGTGCTGCTGCAGCACAATCTGCTGCTGCCCGGCGTGCAGACCCTCAACGACTCGCTGTTTTGGGGAAGCGCCGCGGTCGGCTTTTCCCTCGTGGTGGTGATTCCCACCGCCCTGTGCATCCTGGCCTGTTCGGCGCTGATGCCCGGCCAGAACTACGCGGCCATCACGGTGTTCATGCTGCTCATCGCCAACTCGACCATGGCCGGACTGCTTGCGGGCGCCCTGCGGGAGCGCAACTACCTGGTCCTCTCCTTCCCCATGGCGCTCGACCGGATTGGCCAGCGCCTCTTTGGGGAAACGCGGCTGCTGTTTGAACTGCACTGGAAATGGCCGCTGCTGTATGTCGGATTGGTTTGCCTGGCCGCGCTGTGCATTGTCCTGTGGCGCGCCCGGCGCGCGGAGGTGGCGGCATGAGCGTGATTATCGAGGCGCACTCGCTGTCCAAGTGGTTTGGCGAGGTCATGGCGATCAACAACCTGGACCTCGTGATCGAGTCCGGCGTCACCGGCCTGCTGGGGCCCAACGGCGCCGGCAAGAGCACCTTCATCAAGCTGGCGCTGGGCCTGCACGGCCCGAGCCGCGGGGGGGTGCGCGTGCTGGGCGAGCGGCCCCGCAACAACATGCGGGTCCTCCGTCGCATCGGCTACTGCCCCGAGATAGACAACTTCTACGACAACACCACGGGCTATGAATTCGTCTACTGGCTCAACCGCTACTGGGGCATGAGCTCCCGCGTGGCGGCCGTCAAGGCGGAGGAGGCCTGCGAGATGGTGCGCATGACCGGGCGCATGCACGACCCCATCGAGGAGTACAGCAAGGGCATGCGCCAGCGCATCAAGATAGCGCAGGCGCTGGCGTCCCACCCCGAGCTCCTGTTTCTCGACGAGCCCATGAACGGGCTCGATCCCCAGGGCCGCGACGAGATGTACTCGCTCATACAGCAGCTTGGCGAGTCCGGGCTTTCGGTTGTTGTGAGCAGCCACATTCTTTACGAGATCGAGCGGATCACCGACAGCGTGGTGCTGCTTTACAACGGCGCGCTTATCGCCCAGGGCCGGGTGCGCGACATCCGCGAGCTGATTGACCGCCACCCCCACACGATCCGCATCGAGAGCCCCGACCCGCGCCCGCTGGCGCGCGAGTTTGCGGGCGACCCGGGCATCATGATTATTGAGATGGAGAGGGACGCGGTCGTCGTGCGGACGCGCGACCCGAACGGCTGCTACCAGAAGCTGAACGACCTCATGCTGGAGGGGCGGCTCCCCATCGTTTCGATGGAATGCTCCGACGACAGTCTCCAGGCCGTGTTCGATTATCTGACGAAGTAAGGGAAAAAGGAAGCCATGAACCACGAAGACACCGCGGCGCTGCTGCTGCGCCCCGAGGCGCGGCCCAAACGGGCGGGCTATGTCAATGCAGTGATTGGGAGCGCGGCGCACGCGGTGACCATCATCATGCGCCGCAAGCGCTTTGCCATGGCGGCCATCATCGCCTTCATGCCGGTGCTGATTCCGCTGGCGCTGGCCTTTCTTTCGAAGGCCGCCTTCGCCGACGAGGGCAACGCGATCTTCGTCAAACTCTGCGAGCAGCTGTACATGCCCGTGCTCGCGCCGCTGCTGGCGCTGTTCTTCGCCAGCATGCTTGTGGCCGAGGACGTGGAAACCGGAACCATCCCCTATGTGCTGACCCGTCCCATTCCCCGCTCCGCGTGGGTGTTCGGCCGCTTCCTCGCCTACCTCGCCGTCTCCCTGTCCATCCTCGGCACCTCCATCGCCATGTGCTTTGCCGCGTCGGCAACCCTGTCCAAGCTTAGCCTGACCAACACGAACGACCTGCTGCTGCTGGGGCACTACATTCTGGTTGCGCTCGCCGCATTGACCGCCTACGGGTCGCTGGCCGTGTTCCTGGGCGTCTTTACCCGGCGGCCCATTGTCTACGGCGTGCTGCTGCTCTACGGATGGCAGAAACTCGCCATGATCATCCCCGGCGTGGTCGATTTCCTGACCATAGCCAAGTATGTCGAGTCGCTCTATCCCGCCCTCGCCACGCAGCGCAACGTCGTCGAGGTCCAGACCGCCCTGGGCACCTTCCAAAAGCAGGTGTTTGCGGTCACCGCCGGCAGGGCCGTGCTGATCATCCTCGTCGTGACCGCCGTCTTTCTCGTGTCCAGCATTGTCGCCGTGCGCCGCCGCGAATACGGCACGGGCCAGGCGGCGGGGAGCTGATTCATGGCCAGCCGCGCGAGGCGCGACATTCGGCGCAATCTGCTGCTCATCCTGCTGGCGCTGCTGGCGCTGGGCGGGCTCATCGCTCTTGTCGGCCTGGTGCAGGGGGGGCCGCCGCCTGTGCTGCTGCCCGAACAACGGGCCGAGTTTCTTCAGCGGCGCGCCAATCCGGCGGACAACGGGTTTGCCGATTTGACCGCGGCGTGGACCGCGCTGGCGGCGCTGGGCCCGGTGCCGAAATGCGATGACCTGCTTGCCACCCAAAAAGTCCAATTGCAGCGGTCCATGCATCCCGGAAATCTGCTCGACACGTTCTCCTCGCTGGGACGCTTTTTGGGGGCGACCACGTTCTGTCCGAACGATGACCCCCGGTTCAGGGAATACATGGACAAGTCGGAGCCCGTCCTCGCCGCCGTGCAGGCGGCCTTGGCAAAACCCTACATTCTTCACACCCGGTCCACCCTCGCCCCGGATGCGCAGGAATCGGACAGCCTGGAGCCCCTGCGCGGTCTGTTGCGCCATCTGGCCGCGCTTGCCATTTACAAGAGCACGGTCACTGCGGACACGGAGAGGGCGACCGGCATCATTAAGGACGCCATAGCCGTCTGCCAGAAAATAGAGGCGTCGGGCTCGTACGACCTGAATATTGCCGACCCGCACCACGGGGGGCCCCGGGACCCGCAGAACTTTTTCCGGGCGGGCCTCGGCAGCACCGCCGGATATCCCTGGCGCGCGATACCGGCAATCGCAAAATACGCCGTTGACCGGAAAGACCCCCTCGACGCGCTGCTGGAGCTGACGCGTCCCGCGCTGGAGGACCCGCCGGACCGGTCCGCGCTGCTGCTGGCCTACTGCATGATGCTGGATGATGTGATGACCGGCGTGGATGCCCCACCCGACCTGCGCTTTGACAAGCGCATGCTGATGGCCGTTTCGAACCGGTTCGCGCGGCGCGACGCGCGGATCATGGTTGAGCGCGAGGCCGAGGTGCGGGAGGCGGTCAACGGGCCGCTCCGGGAGTATGCGAAGAAGATCAGGGTGGTGGCGGGCGAAAGGGGCTTTTTCGGACCCAAATTCATGGGCCTCCAAACCGCCCTCATGAACGTGACCTCCGTGCACGAGGCGCGAACGATTCTGGTGGGGCTCGCCGTGCGGCTTGAGGCGTTCCGCAAAGACCACGGGGACTATCCGGAAAAGCTGGAGGAACTGGCTCCCCAGTACCTTTCAAAAATCCCCGTGCATCCCTTGAGCGGAGACCCGCTGGTCTACAAGAAGTCCAAAGAGGGCTATGTGCTTTCCGAGAACGGGGCACCGAACATGCCCGACATGCACGGCATGCGTTTCCGCGAAGACATCTCCATCGACATGCGCGTTTTTGCGGTTACCGCCCCGCCAGTCCCCGCTCCCACGCCGCCGCCCAACTGAGCGCCAAACGCACCCGGGGAAACCGCCGGTCAATGCCCCCCTCAAAAGCGTCAACGACCCCCGAGCACCGTGAACTTCGCCTCGGCCGTGTTGCCCCGCGCGTCCATGCAGCTTACCCGGTGGGTTCCCGCCGCAAGGGCCAGGTACAGCGGCGCCGCGCTCGTGGAGGCGCCGACATACCGGTCATTCAAATACCATTGCACCGCGTCCCCCGTGCTGTCCAGGGAGGAGGACAGTTGTATCTTGTCGCCGTTGGATTCGCCGGTCAGCACAAATTCACTGTTGTTCGCCGGTGAGGTGATGGCAAGGGCCTTTTGCGCGCCGTCGCTCTCTTCCCCCGCCGCGGACGCGCTCCTGCCGGCAATGCTGCGGGGCACTGCGGCAAGGTCCCAATGACGGGCGTCGGCCGGCCAGGACTGCGCCACTTTTCCATCCGCACCCGGTTGATGCACGGCGCAGCGGCGGTGCAGGTATTGGTTGGCCGGGAACCACGCCGATGCCGTCGCACCGCAACTGGGCGACGCGGGAAGGCCGCTTATGGCGCACACCTTGACGCTGGCCAAATCCTTTTCCGTATCGGGCCACGCCGACGCTGACTTCTGCGGCAGCCCCCGGAACACCTGCGCGGCCAGCGGCAGCGCGGCCTGGGCCCCGACC
>CAIUWO010000393.1 GCA_903902895.1 Candidatus Hydrogenedentota bacterium
ACACGGCAGAAAAGAAAGACACGAACAATCTGGAATCCATTCTTCAGTCGCTCGAGGATGTTGATCGGAAGGAACAGGCGGAAGTGCGGAACAAAAGGGATCGCATAGACTTCAAGGGAGACTGGTGGTGATGCGCAGGCTATTGTGCGCCGCCATTCTTCTCTTCGCGGGTTTCGCCGATGCGCAAAGCCCGGTGAACGCGTCTGTTTCGGCGGACCGTGCCGCCGTCAGTGAAACGTTTTACATTGAGGTGAGCGGGCAGGGCGGTGAAGTGTCCGAGCCGGACATGCAGGCCGTGCTCAAGGACACAGGCATACAGACCGGCCGTCCGACGCAGCGGATGCAAACCAACATTGCAAACATCAACGGACGTGTAACGACGGAGGCCTCAAAGACATGGCGCTACCCGGCGCGCGCGACGAAGGAGGGAACGATCACCATACCACGGATTCCGGTGGTGGTGGACGGTCAGGAGCGTTTCACGCTTCCCATGCAAATACGTGTGAGCCAGGCCGCTGTGGCCGGCCCGCAGGACAATGGCGCGGGCAACGGCGGCCAGACGCTTAAAGCGGAACAACTCGCGTTCATCGAATCGTCCGTGGACAAGGTTTCCCCCTACCAGGGCGAGGCGGTGACGCTGTCTCTGCGCATTTATGCGGCGAACGATTATGGCGTGCAGATTGTAGGGCCGAGGACCATGCCCATGCCGGAGACGCAGGGATTCTATTCCGGTCCGCAGCAGCAGTCAAACAGGATGGAGACGCGAAATGGCATAAGTTACCGTGTCATGGAGATCACGGTTATGATCTATCCGACGGTTTCCGGCGCGCTGACCATTAAGGCATGGTCGTGGAAGGGCGAGGCCACTTGGCGAGGGAACCAGTTCATGCGGCCACAGGCGGAGGAGCGTGATTTCCTGGCGCCGGCGATTCCAATCAACGTGCTGCCCCTCCCCGACCGGCCCGATGACTTTTCCGGCGCGGTAGGAAAGTACCGCGTCAAGGGCGTGTTGGGCGCGGAAAAGCTGGTTCAGGGCGTCCCGGTGACCCTGACCGTGACGGTGACCGGAGAAGGCAATCCGGACGCCATTGGCGCGCCCAAGATTCCTGCGATATCCTGGGCGCATGTCTCGGGACCTGAAATTGACCTTCAACAGCCCGCCAATGCCCAGGAAGCCTCAAAGGTATTCCGTTACACCCTCACCCCGCTTGAAATCGGCGAGCAGGTGCTGCCGCCGGTCAATTTTGTCTATTTTGCGCCTGTCCTCAAGAATTACAAGACCGAAACCACGCCGGAAACCAAGGTCGCCATCACCGCATCCCCCGATGCGATGGCGCTGGTCACGGCAGGCGGAAGCCGCGCCGATGCCCGCTCTTCTGTTGAACTGCTCAACGAGGGCCTCCTGCCCATTCTTGACACGCCCACAGCCTCGCTGCGGCCGTCCGTTGCGACAAAGTCGCTCGCCTGGACCGCGGCGCTGGGCGCTCTGATCGTTCCCCCGATACTGTATGGCATTTTTCTCCTGTTGCTGCGGCACCGCCGCCGGCTGACAGGAGACGTGCGGTATGCACGCCTGCACTTTGCGCTTTCCCGATACAGGGGAAACATGGAGCGGCTTTCCTGCACCGAAGACCCGGGGGAGGCGCTATACCGGGCACTGGCCGGCTATCTGTCCGACACCTACAACACCGTGGAGGCCGGGCTCACCTCTCAGGATGCGCGGGAACTGTTGCTGACAAAGGGGACCCCGACCGAAGCCATCAACACAGTCGTGTCCGTCCTGCGCGCCTGCGAACGGGCGCGCTATTCGGGCGGAAAATTAAGCCCCGAAGAAGTGGAGGCGTTGTCTGCCGCAACCGAGCTTGCGGTGGGTCAGCTGCAGTCGGGGCAGCGCAAGGGAGGCGGGGCATGAATCTTCTGCTGGCGCTGTTTTTGGCCCTCGGTGCGGACATGTACGCAAGCACCTTCGACGGTGCAAACCAGTCCTACCGTTCGGGCGACTATCCCGCCGCGATTGCCCAGTACGAGCAGCTCGTGTCGGCCCGGGTTGAGAATGCCGTGCTCTTCTATAACCTGGGCAATGCATACCACGGTGCGGGCAGCGTTGGGAAAGCGGTGGCCATGTACGAGAGAGCGCTGCAACTTGATCCGAAAATGGAGGCCGCAAGGCAGAATCTGGATATTGTGCTGAAAACTGCCCGGCGCAACCTTGCCCGGCCCCTCGCCGGCGAAGTAGAGCAGGCCCTGTTCTTCTGGGCGGAGGCCTTCTCCTTCAAGGCAGTCCTTTTTCTGGGAATCCTGGGCTGCACCCTGTTCTGGGTGCTGCTGGCGCTGCGCGCCTGGAGGCCTATGCGCTTCGTCCGGGTCCTTGCGGTGGTTGTGGGGCTTTCCGCCGCACTGTCGCTGGGGGCGGCCTGGTCAAAGGCCCATCCGCTTCAGTTGGCAGTGGCAGCCCAGGCCGAAGTCCCGGTTTTTTTCGGGAAGAACCCGGACGAGCCGCCGCGTTTCCTTCTCTATGAAGGCGACCGCGTCCGTGTGGAACGCATGGAGAAGGGATGGGTGCTGGTCAGCACGGCGGGTGGAGACCGAGGCTGGGTGCAGGATGACCGGATGGCATTTGTTAACAACGCACCAGGCCCTGGCGATGCCGACAAGGAAGGGACCTCAAAAGAGGTCTCGGAAACGAAGAAGTCATGAGCACAGCGACAGACATGTC
>CAIUWO010000394.1 GCA_903902895.1 Candidatus Hydrogenedentota bacterium
GAGTACGACCCATGAAGAAGCACGGTTTCACACTCATTGAACTGCTGGTCGTTATCGCCATCATCGGCATTCTGGCGGCGGTCCTGCTGCCAGCGCTGGCGCGGGCACGGGAAGCGGCACGGCGCGCTTCCTGTTCCAGCAACCTCAAACAGTTCGGCGTGATTTACAAGATGTATGCCAATGAATCGGGAGGTGGGAAACTTCCTCCGATACATGCGACCACCGACGCGGTGATTGACTGCGATACCGGCACCCCGACGGGAAAGATTGGGCAGTTGGCGACAGGACCTAAAGTGACCGCGATCTATCCCGAGTATCTGACCGATCCCAACATCATCTTCTGCCCGTCGGCCGCCTCGCGCGGTCAATTTCCTCTCATCAACAAGACAACGGGCGTGAACGAATTTGGTACCGCCTGCAAACGCAGTGTTCAGTCCGGAATTGGCACGGGCCGTGGCCAGACGCTGATAGAGACGAACTACAACTACCTTGGCTACCTGGTGGACAAGGCCGACTATGACGACCCCATCACAACCTTCCAAGGCGTTGAAATGCCTGCGCAGTTGCTTAATCCACTCGTGCCCCTGTTGCTCGCATACTCGGGACAGAGCACCCTGGCGACAACCGGCCCTGCGGCCGTGGGGTTGGACAATGACCTCGATGAGACTCCGGGACTGGGCAACGGCGGCGGTGACAAGCTCTACCGGCTGCGCGAAGGCATCGAGCGGTTCCTGATCACCGACATCAACAATGCTGCCGCAAGTGCCCGGGCGCAAAGCCAGATATGGATCCAGGGAGACAACATTGGACTGGGCGCCAAGACATCCATCTACAACCACTTGCCCGGCGGTTCCAACTACCTGTACCTGGACGGTCACGTGGAATTCATCAAGTACAGCGAAAAAGGAGACGCCCCAGTGAACAGCCGCGTCGCCGGCATATTCACCTTTGCTGCCTCGGTCATTCAATGAGCACAGGACCCAAGCGGCCTACCAATCAACCCCCCCATGCCTAGGAACTAACCGTTCCCAGCGAAACGCCAGTAGTCCCTTACCGCGCAACCGGGACACCGGGTCCCATCCCCGGTGTCACGGATGCGCACCTTACCTAACCATCAATGCCGGCCGGGGCGCGGCACCGGAGAACGCAATCATGACCATTACCAAGAAGAGAGCCGCAAAATTCACAGGGCTTCTCGCGATAGTCGTCGCGCCTTTCCTTGCCTATCTGCTCTGGCCCATCAATACTGACAACACGCTTATCGTGCCTGACAGGAGGCTTCTGGAAGGAAAGAAAGCGTTCCTCGCCGGAACCAGGCCCGGTGGTGCCGGGCAGAAGACCAATGTGATAGTCCTGTTCGCCGACGACCTGGGCAAGTACGACATATCCCTGTACGGCGGTCAGGATGTGCCCACGCCCCATATTGATTCCCTGGCAGCCTCGGGTGTCACCTTCACGGACGGTTATGTGACCGCTCCGATATGCTCGCCCTCCCGGGCCGGATTGCTTACCGGCAGGTACCAGCAGCGTTTCGGCCATGAGCTGCAGCCCGGTGACCGCTATCCTTCCAACAGGCTTGAACGGGCGCTTATCAAGCAGTTCGTGCTTACTGGGGACTGGAAACTCAACGAAAAGGAAACTTATCCGAGCTGGGCATCCATGGATACGCAGGGACTGCCCCAGGCGGAGATCACCTTTGCAGACCTCGCAAAGACCCAGGGATACAGCACGGGTGCCATCGGCAAATGGCATCTTGGACACAAAAACGGCTTTACACCGCTGGAACGGGGGTTTGATTACCACTATGGATTCTATCAGGCCTTCTCCCTTTATGTGCCCGTCGGCACGCCGAACATTGTTAGTCACCACCACACGGACGCGACGGACAGCTATATTTGGAAGAACGGGCGGGTTGGCACGGGACTTATTCGCAGGAACGGGGAAATCTTGGACGAAAAGGACTACCTGACCGAAAGGTTTGCGCTGGAAGCCGAGGCGTTTATCGACAGGAACAAGGACAAGCCTTTTGTCCTGTACGTTCCATTTAACGCGCCCCACACGCCGTTCCAGGTGCCCACCGAATATTACGACCGGTTCTCCAAGGTTCAAGACGAGAACAAGCGCATCTACTACGCCATGGTCAGCGCCCTGGACGACGCGGTCGGCAGAATCGTGAAGAAGGTGCGCGAGAATGGACTTGAGGAAAAGACACTGATCGTATTCACAAGTGACAACGGCGGGGCGGCATACACCCGGGCCACGACAAATGCCCCCTTGAAGGGCGGCAAACTGACCCACTTTGAGGGCGGCATCAACGTGCCCTTCCTCATGAGTTGGAAGGGAAAGATAGCCCCCAATACGGTGTACAAGCAACCCGTGAGCACCCTGGACATTTTCAGCACCATCGCCGCCAATATCGGCGCGCCGCTGCCGCAGGACAGGCCCTACGACGGCGTGGACCTTGTTGACAAGGTGAACAAGAATGAAGCCGCCCACGAGGCGCTCTTCTGGCGCTCAGGCACCTCAAAAGCGGTCCGCAAAGGCGACTGGAAGCTTGTCATTAGCGGCCGGAACGGCAAGAGCTGGCTGTACAATCTGGCGGACGACAAGTCAGAAACGACAGACATCTCTGGAAGGAACCCGGAAAAACTTGCCGAATTGCAGGCGGCACTAAAGGACTGGGAAAAGGGTCTTGTTGCACCGCTGTGGGAAAGCCCCGCATTCGGGGAACTTCACTTTGGCAACGACCTATATGTCTTTGACATTTAGCTTTCGCTCCTCTCCCCGTGCTGTCCATACGAGACTGGCGCGGGTGGCGATGGGTGAGGAGGCTTGTCGACGGCGTCAGACGCGGTGTGTGCGATTACTTCCAGCCCCGGGGATTGGCGTAGTAATCCCTGCTCCACTCGCCGAGCCGCTGTTCCATGGCTTTGACGACATCGGGATGCTGCCTGGCCACGTTGTAGGCTTCGCCGGTGTCCCGGGCCATGTTGTAGAGCAGTGGCCATGTGCCGAGTGTGGGCACCGATTCGGGCGAATCGGCAGGATGATAGGTGTTTCCACTGGCGACCTGCCCCGCAATATTGTCCTGCTTGTCCAGCGGCACGGGCCACACGTAATGGCTGTTGGCGTGGAAGTATTTCCAGGGGCCAACCCGAATCGCCTCAATATCGTAGTCGTGGGCAAAGAAGAGCGCTCGTTCGGGCACGGCACCCTGGCCTGTAAGGAGCGGCGCAATATCCACGCCGTCAATCACCCTGTCCTTGGGTGGACTTAGCCCGGCAAGTCTGGTGAAGGTGGGAAAAAGGTCGATGTTTATGGTGGGTTCGTCAATAACCCGGCCAGCCGGAATGTGGCCGGGCCACCAGGCAACAAAGGGAACCCGGAAACCGCCTTCATAGGTCTGGCCTTTGCGGCCGCGCAGTCCACCGGGACTGCCGTCAAACCACGGGCCGTTGTCGCTTGTTACAACAACAAGCGTGTTGTCCTGCAGTCCGAGTCTCTTGATGCAGGCCACCACTTCGCCAACACTCCAGTCAAATTCGGTGACGGCGTCTCCAAAGGGGCCACCGTCGGATTTGCTCGCAAAGTCCTTGGAAGGGAAGAAGGGCTGATGCGGGTCCTTTTGCGCGAGATAGAGAAAGAACGGCCTGTCATTGGACTGCTCGATGAAACTTACCGCCTCTTCGGTGAACAGCCGGGTATACTTGTCCTGGTCGAGACCGATGTCCTTGACAATCTCCCGTTTGTCCCGCCAGAACGCCACCGGCCAGTCGTCATTGGACACGTTGAATCCGACAAAGTGATCGAAGCCGTGGTTGGATGGATGGTATTCAGGCAGGACGGTGAAATCTCCCAGATGCCACTTGCCGACGGCCGCAGTGCTGTAGCCGGCAAGCCTGAGCGCTTCGGGGATGGTGATTTCGCTTTGCGGCAGGCCCAGGACCATGTTCGGCCCGCCGGGCATGTCGACCATGCCCATCTGCGACATCAAGGCTCCCGCCTGCCGCATGGCCTTGCGCAGGAGGTTGTTGTTGGACGGCGGAAACGGCGAAATGAGGCCGCTGCGGAGCGGATAGCGCCCTGTCAGCAGTCCGGCCCGCGAAGGGGTGCACACCGGCGCGCTCGCATAGAACGAGGTGAAACGCACCCCCTCTGCCGCGAGGGCGTCGATGCAGGGCGTTTTGACGGCCGGACTCCCCTGAACACTCAGATCGCCGTAGCCCAAATCATCGGCCAGGATAACGATGATGTTCGGTCTTGGTATCGATGCCGGGGTAGCATCCATCAAAGCCGTCATTTCCGGTGCGGCCCTCTCGTGGTCTTCGAACTGCGACGGCTTCAACCTGTAAACGTCCGGCGCAAAAAGAACACATGCCTTGCGCAGCACCAGCGTGGTTATGGTCGCAAACGCGATGAATGCCACCGCCAGGAAAAGCAGGAGTTTCTTCCGTTTCATTGGTCTTCTCAAGATGTCATGCCATCAAGGGCGTTAGTTGAGTGATTTTACGTGATTTATCAGCCACGCATAAATGGACGGAAAGAACCGCGCAATGTATGCGGGGTATCGCTGTAAAGGCCTTCCGATCCATACCTCTGCCTTCTTGCGTCTTATCGCGTTGATGATGAGCTCCGCACAAGCTTCAGGTGACAAGCCCGCCTCGATATGCTTGTCCGTCTTGTCGTATTTGGTCCCGTTGCCAGTGAGGGAATTGTACCCGATTCGGGTTCGCACGCCAGCCGGGCAAATGAGCGTGACAACGATATTTTCGCGCCAGACTTCCGCCCGAAGGGCATTGAAGAATCCCTGCAACGCATGTTTGGCCGCGCAATAGACCGCGCGGGTGGGAAAACTCATTTTACCGGCCAAACTGCTTGTGACGACGATATGACCGCTCTTGCGGCCGAGCATGTGGGGCAGCACCGCGCGGGTCAGCGCGGCGTGGCCGGTGAAGTCCACGTCCATGACTTTCCTCAGCACGTCAAGGCTTGTGTCTTTAACCGCTGACCTGTGGCTGATTCCGCCGTTGTTTACGAGAATGTCGATTCTTCCAAAATGCCGCAGTACCTCTTTGACCTTGCGGTCAAACGAGTCGAATTCCGTAAGGTCGAGCGGAAGCGCCAGCACGTTGTGCTCATGGTCCGGGCAGTTGCCTTTCACCCGCAACAGTTCGTCTGCTTCATTTGACGAGATCACCACCATTGCGCCCCGGCGGAGGAACAGGTGGGCCAGCGCCTCGCCAATTCCAGAAGATGCGCCGGTTATCCATACGACTTTTCCAGAAAAGTCATGTTTCGTAGCGGCAGCCATAAACATTCCTTCGGACCACGCTGGCACGCGCACAGGGCATTGTGCGGGCCATTGCGATGTTATTTCACGAGGCGCGGTTCCAAGCGGTCATCGAGGCTCTTGAGCACGCGAAACACGTAGACCCAATAGGCCGGCAACCACACAGGCATTCCCAACAAGGCGGTATGCCCGTACTCATACAGGCCACTTGCGACGAGCACAAACTCATAGGCCGGTCCCAGTATTAGTATTGCCAAGAGCAGGCGCCGTTCATGGGGCGGCGGAGCAATGACAAGGTAACGCACCAGCAGCATGCCCCCAAGAACCGTGCCGACAATCCAGGGCGTGGCGGAATGCCAGAACAGGACGAACTTAAGGGGAACCAGCAGGGCGAAATCCAGGAGCAACGCCCAGTCCATCCCATGCGGAGCGCTGTCTGTCGGTCGCAGAAAAGGACGAAAGCGCATGAGACGACGGAAGAACAGGAACACTTCGCCCCAGACCAGAATCATCCAGTCCGGAAACGGAACAGGCAGCAGTGTTGGCGCGTTGTAATGGCAGATATTCCCGCAAACCATCAGCAGGTCATTGCCACCGCCCAGTAGCACTCCCGTCAGAAACACGAACACATCACCCCGTAGATAGAGCATGCCAAAGCGGGCCGCGACAATAACGGTCACCAGCACCCGCATCGTGGGGGCGTTCTGGCCAAACAGTGCCATCAAAGCCCCCGCCACAATCAGTACGCCTGCCTCCCTGAGCAGATCGCCCAGATTGGCCTCGTAGACCGCACCATTTCCCTTTTCCAAGACTTCCATCGTTTTGCAGATTCCTACTCAGTTCGACTTGTCTGAAAGCAAATGGTCCATTTCCTGCCAGTTGCTTGGGTCACTCGTGCGCGAACCAATTGATTATATACATAATCGAGATTAAACACTATCACCCCTGAGAAACCCGACGCAAACTGTTCGGTTCTTGTTGGAATCAGCAGTGTTTTCCAAGGCGCGGGCCAAGAACCATAAGAGGTTTCGTTGCAGCATGACCATCTCTTCCACCCCGCTAACGAAACCAAGCCAGGCACTGGCCGGAACGGTCTAGACATGTCCTCGGCGGGGTGTTAGCGACCCTGTCACATCATACCTATAAATCCCGCTTGACATTATCATCTTTATCATGATAATATACGAGTATGCTTATCGGAATTCTTCTGTTTGCTGCTTTATTGTTTATTTGCCGTAGGGTTTCCAGGCAAGAAAGGAAAGGTTTATGAAAAGGAACGGCTTCACACTCATCGAACTGCTGGTTGTCATCGCCATTATAGGCATTCTGGCAGCCATTCTACTTCCGGCACTGGCGCGTGCCCGTGAGGCGGCGCGCCGGGCCAGTTGCCAGAACAACCTCAAGCAGTGGGGCATCATCTACAAGATGTACGGCAACGAAGCCGGAGGCGGCAAGCTGCCCCCGATTCACGCCACCACGGATGTCGTGGTCGATTGCGACACCGGCGCGCCGACGGGAAAGATTGGTCAGTTGGCCACCGGTCCCAAAGTGGGTGCCCTCTATCCGGAATACCTGACGGACCCGAACATCATCTTTTGCCCGTCGGCCTCCTCGCACGGGGGCAAACCGCTCGTGAACCCGGCCACGGGCAAGCAGGAGTTTGGCACGGCGTGCCAGCGACTGTCGCAGTCGGGCCTTGGTACGGGCCGGGGCAGCACGTTGATCGAAATCAACTACAACTATATCGGTTACCTGGTTGACAACGCGGACTTTGGGGCGCCCACGGCGACAGTACTTCAATATACCGGTCCTGCACAATTGATTACCCCGCTGGTGCCGCTGGTGCTCCCCTGGATCGGCTCGGCCACGCCGGAGCAGGCGGCAAAACTCGACGAGGACATAAGTACCGATCCCGGTCTGGGCAACGGTGGCGGAAGCACGGTATACCGCCTGCGCGAAGGCATCGAGCGCTTTCTTATCACGGATATCAACAACGCCGGCTCTTCGGCGAAGGCGCAAAGTTCGATATGGATTATGGGCGACAACATCGCCACCGGCGCCAAGGTTGGCACATTCAACCACCTTCCCGGCGGCTGCAACTATTTGTACCTTGACGGCCACGTTGAGTTCCTCAAATATCAGGAGAAGGGACCGGCCCCCGCAAACAGCGTGATTGCCAGTTTCTTCACCATCGTTGGCACGGCGCTCGACACTTGAGACTAATGGACACGGGACAGACTGAAGAAACCGGATAACCGGCCCGCAAGACTCTCAACGAACTTAATTTACAGGCAGGAGGTCAACATCATGAACAAGCGACCCAATGCGCTCACGGTAGCCCGCCGGGTGGTGGGTGCCCGGCTGGGCTGGCGCCCCCCAGTCTATCTTGTCCATGCAGTGACGGCGCGCTGCAACGCCCGCTGCGGTTTCTGCGCGTGGAAGCCGGAGTTCTACAATCCGGCGGAGCAGCTCCCGACGGCCGCCATCAAGCAACTGTACGAGGACGCGAAGCGCGCCGGCTTTGTCGGCGTGTCCATGTGGGGCGGAGAGCCGCTTCTGCACGCCGACTTTGATGAGATTCTCAGCCATGCCAGCGGGCTTGGACTGATGACCCATGCGGTGACAAACGGGTACCTGCTCGACCGCAAGATGGACGTCATCGTGCCCCATCTGGACCGAATCTGCATCTCGCTGGATCACCCGTCGAGCGTGCATGACGGGATCCGGGGCATCAAGGGGCTCTTTGACCGCATCGTGGAGTCCACAAAGGAACTGCGGCGGCGCGCGCCGAACAAGCAGATCATTTTCGTCTACACACTGCAGAAGGCAAACGTCGCCGAGAGCGCCATTCGCGAGATGGCCGAACTCATGGCCGAACTCGGCACGCTCGTTGTTTTCAACGCGATGCGGGAAGATGCGGCCACGGCCGACACCGGCGTCAGTCTCACGGACTATGCGCCGTCACGGGAGCAACTGGCCAATGCCTTCGCCACCGTGAGCGACCTCAAGCGCAAGGGTTACCCAATCCTCAACTCGCACACCTATTTGGACATGCTGAGTGCCGGGCCGCCCGTCTACCGGTGCCACTGGCCCAAGTTCATGCTGCCAGTGGAGGCCAACGGCGATGTTGTCGACTGCATGCACTGGGGAACCCGTCCCATCGGCAACATTCGGCAGACGCCCTTAGCGGAACTGCTGAAGAGCAAGCGGCTCCGGGAGATAACCGGCAAGGAAGGCGAACGCTGCCACGACTGCGTGTCCATTCACCGTGTCGAGATCTCGGAAGTATGGAACGGCAATTTCGAACCGGTGTGGTCCTGGCTGAAACTTCGCAAACCGCCACGGCCATCCGCCGTTTCGGCCGGCTCCGACCCGATTGCCGTTCACGCGCGCACCGCTGGGGAGACCCAACTCGACCAAGGCTGAAACTGCCCTCCCAATCCGGTCCCTGACCAGACCGGTCCCATTCGCCTCGGCAGGATTACGTCAGACCACCGTACATCCTGCCGAGGTCCTCTTTTGTGACCTCGCGAGGATTGTTGTTCATGAGCGGGTGGAAACTGGCCTGCACGAGATCAGGAATCGCGTCCGCCGGTATGCCGGCATCGGCCAGGGTGCAGGGCAGGCCACCGAGCCGTTTGAACGCGTGAATGCGCGCCGCCATTTCCGTCGCCGAGGAGAAGCCACAGGCGCGGGCCAGATCGGAAAACCGCTCGCCGAGCGCAGGCGCGTTGAACTGCACCGCGAACTCAAGCGTAAACGCGCAGGCTGCGCCGTGGGCCAGATGGTATCGCGTGGACAGGGGAAACGAGCAGGCATGAACCATGGCATTCTTGGGCAACTGGAATGCCATGCCGGCCAGCAGCGCCGCATAGGACAGTTCCGCTCGGGCTTCCAGATTATCCGGCGCTTCGCACACGCGCTCAAGGTTGGCGAAGATGCGCCGGGCCGCCTCGATGGCCGCAAGGTCGCAGATGGGCTGGTGGTTCTTCGACCAGTAGCCCTCCAGCGCATGGCTTAATGCGTCCAGCGCCGTGGCGACCGTGGTGAAACGGGGGAGGCTCAGTGTCAGTTCCGGGTCCACCAAAGCGTGCGCCGGATACAACGCAGGCCCCGCGACGGGCGCCTTGGTGCCCGCGTCCGGATCGTCCAGCACGGCAATGGGGGTCACCTCGGAACCGGTGCCCGATGTGGTGGGCACCGCGATTAGTGGAAGACGCTCCCGGCCGAACTGCCTGCCACCTGTGAGAAAGGCGCGGATGCCGCTTTCACTGGACGGGGCCAGTGCCGATGCTGCCTTGGCGCAGTCCAGGGGGCTGCCCCCACCGATGGCGATAACAGAGTCACAGTGCTCCTCACGAATCAGGCGGGTGAGCGCGTCCACCTGCTGTACCGTTGGATTGGGCGTCACCTCAGCGAACACGGGCACATCGCCCAGTTCCGCGATTATCTCGCGGACCCGGTCCGTACCTATCAGCGTCTTTCCCGTGACGACCACCGGCCTGCTGCCATATTCGCGCGCCACCTGCGCACAGTCTCGGGAAACGCCCACGCCGAACTGAATTTTCGTGGGAAGGGTGAATGTCCACATGGCCGGTCTCCTAGTTTTCGACATAGGCGTCAGTTACTTCAAGCGCCTTGTCCATGATGGCGATACCCTCATCGATCTCATCCCTGGTCACGATGAGCGGCGGCGCGAGCGCCACCACGTTGCTTGGGTTGGCCGTAACCGCCATCATCCCTAGTTCTGCGAGACGTTGTGCCAGCGCTGTTTTGGCGTTTGGCTCACGCCGGATTTTGGCGTCCACTCCAAGCATCGGCTCCCGGGTCTCCCTGTTCTTGACCAATTCGAGTCCGACAAACAGTCCCAGACCGCGAACGTCTCCGATGCTCGGATGCTTGTCTTGAAGTTCCCGCGCCTTTTCCAGCAGATACTCGCCGAGTAGCCGCGAATTTTCGATGAGTCCGTCCGTCTCGTAAATCGGGATCACGGCCAGTGCCGCGGCGCAACCCAGCGCGTGGCCCGCATAGGTCGCCCCGTGCGAAAAGAAGTGCTCCTTGAAAAAGTCGCCGATGTGTTTGCGCACAATGGTTGCACCCAGGGGCACATAGCCGCTGGTGATGCCCTTGGACATGCTTAGAATATCGGGCACCACGCCCCAATGCTCCATGGCAAACATCTTCCCTGTCCGGCCAAACCCGGACATGACCTCGTCGGCAATCAGGAGAATGCCCCACTTGTCGCAGACCTCGCGCAGCAGCGGGAAGTACTCTTTGGGCGGCACGATGATGCCGTTGGCACCGGTCACCGGCTCTGCGATAATCGCCGCGAACTTGTCGCCGCCGCCTTCCAGTTCGATCACCTCGTCGATGTACTTCACGCAACGCATGCCGCAGTCGGGGTATTTTTGGCCGAACATGCAACGGTAGCAGTACGGCTGCGGCACCCGCGTCACATCACCGGCACCCGACTCCTGTGGCCAGTTGCGGAAGTCGCCCACGGACACCCCCATCGCCGCGGCCGTGTCGCCGTGGTAGGTGCGGTACCGCGAGATGATCTTCCGCCTGCCCGAGTATTGCAGGGCGATCTTGATGGCCGCCTCGTTGGCTTCCGTGCCACCGAGAGAAATGAACGAGCGTGACAGGTCACCGGGGGTGATTTCTTCCAGCAACTTGGCCAGCAACGCGCGCGGTTCGGTTGAAAACGTCGGCGCGAAAGACGCCAGCTGGTTCAGTTGGCGCGTGATTGCTTCGATGACCCTGGGGTCTTGATGGCCTATGTTGTGGCTGACAAAGCAGGAACTGAAGTCGAGCCGTTCCCGTCCGTCCTCGGTGGTGAAACGCACCCCCTTGGCCGCAACCACCCGCAAAGGCGCCTGCTTGGGCAGGTAGGACCAGGTTGGGAAGAGGTTCTCCACCTCGTAGCTGTCCAAGGCGGCCTTGTCGTTAGGAATGGCGTCAGTATTAAGCATGGGTCCTCCTGGCTATTTGGGACAATTCCAAGGCGTGCAGAATGGCTATAAATCCGCTCGCAGTGCTCATGTATACCATATTGTCCGCCGCCAATCAAGAATCATATAAATCATGCTTGACATTGTCATGTATTGTTTGGTATCATTTGCACAGGATCGTTTCTTGCCTAATTTGGACCGTATCCACCGCCTGACAGCACAGAAAAGCTCGGTATCCAATGAAAGGCTGGGAGAAGGCTGATGTTGAATTGGACCAAGAAAGCCCTTGACTTCTTTCTACGAGCCCTGCAGCAATACCATGACCGCCCCTTCGAGGTGGCCGTGGCGGAACGCCAACACACACAACGACCGGCCAAATCCCAGGCGAATCTTCTCTCTGCGGAAGAACTTGGCCGTCTAGCGAAAGGGACATGAATCATGCCGCTTGCTCTAAAACAGGTTTCTCGCTTGCATGAACTCAGTCTAGATGATGTTTGCGCCAAGTATCCCCAGTTTCCGCGCCTCATCGCCACCAAGATTGACGTTCAACGACGGGGCGTCCACTACACCGAGGCGGCCTTGTCGGCTGTTGACCCCAAACTCCATCAGGTCCGGGGCTCCTATATATTCGGTGCGCGCGACGGGCAACTCACGCCCGTGCCTGAGTCGCTGATTCTTCGCGACGGAACCACCATTCTGGCGGATACGGCACCCATCGAGCACAATCCCTACATTGTTGACCTTGTGGACGGGGCACTGTGGCTGACCGATGGCGGAACGGCGGTCGAACCTGTTGAACTTTGGCCCGAACCGGCCTATTACGACAAGGTCACCAGTTCAGGCGTTCCTATGAAATATGTCATCACGGCCCGTCCGCAGCGGCTGAACATCTTCCAATCCGGCTACTGCCACTTTTGGGCCAACGGCAAGGGATGCCGTTATTGCGACATCGTCACCCATGTGAAAGAGCAGCGCAAGGAGTGGGGAATTCCCACGCGTCTGCGCCCGCAGGATGTGAAGGAAACGCTCATTGAGGCGCTCAAGGAACCCGGGCGCTTCACCAACATCTGCCTTACCGCCGGAAGCGATACCCGGGGTGAGAAGGCTTTCGACAGCGAGGTGAGTTTCTACATTGAATTGCTGCAGGCCGTGGGCGAGGTTTTCAAGACCCGGCGTTTCCCCAGCCAGCTCATCGCCACGGCGTTCAACGAGGAGCAACTGGCGCGGCTGTACATTGAGACGGGGCTGACGAGCTACACCGCGGACATTGAAGTGCTCAACGAGGATATCTTCAATTGGGTCTGCCCCGGAAAGGCTGAATGGGTGGGCTACAAGGAATGGAAGCGGCGGCTGGCCGCTGCCGTGGACATCTTCGGCCGGGGCAATGTCGGCAATGGACTGGTTGGCGGCGTTGAACTTGCCAGGCCGCAGGGGTTCAAGACCGAGGAAGAGGCGCTGCAGCGCACCCTGGAGGAGGCCAGCGAACTGGCCAACCGGGGGGTGACCACCGTCTATATCGTGTGGGTGCCCCGTCCCGGCTCGGACTTCAAGGACCAACGAAACGCCTCGCTTGAATACTACGTCCGGCTCGCGCAGGGGCTGCACGACCTGCGGGTGGAATACGGGCTCGGCGTGGACTTCGACGACTATCGGCGCTGCGGGAACCATCCGGACAGCGACCTGGCCCGCCTGCTCTAAGCACCCGAACAAGGAGACTGCGTCATGCCCATAGAACTGCCCCGCGAACTAGTCGAGCTTTTCTACGCACCCGGCACCGTCAAGGTGCTGGCAACAGTCGATGACAGGGGAACCCCCAGCGCCCATGTGGACCCCTCGTTGAAACTTGATCCGGAAGGCAATGTGGTTCACCTGGAGAGATTTGAGTCCTCCCGGACAAACCGAAACCTGGTGCGCAGCATCTGGTTTGACCAGCCGGTCACGGTGACGCTGTCCAGTCACGACGGGCACGCCTACGAAGTCCAGGGTGTGGCGGTGCGCGCCCATGTCAGCGGCCCAGTGTTTCAGAGTCACTATGCGGCACTGCGGCGACAGTTGGGCGATGTCGACCTGGCGGCGGTGTGGATCATTGAGCCGCGGGAGGTTCGTGATGAATCCTCGGCGGCGCGGCAACGGCACGAGGAGGAAAAGCACCCGACATTCGTCCATCTTGACCGGCTTGTGCGGGCGCAGTAGACAACTACAGGAAAACGAGTCTCAATGAAACCCAGGACCAAAGCCATACATGGAGGCTACGCGGGCGATCCTGTCACGGGTGCCACGGTCGTGCCCCTGTACCAGACCGCAGCCTATGCCTACGGCACGGCGGAGGAACTGGCGGATGTGTTTTCCGGCCGCGCTCCCGGGGACGTCTATACACGCATCTCCAATCCGACCACGCAGGCGTTGGAAAAGCGGCTGGCTGAACTTGAAGCGGGGCGCAAGGGTCCGGTGACCGGATGTATCGCCACGGCCAGCGGCATGGCCGCGATCACGGCGACCATGATGGGCCTGCTGCGCTCGGGCGACGAGATACTTTCGGCCAACGGTATCTTCGGCGGCACGATGTCCCTTTTCACCAGCACGCTGGGCCGTTTTGGCGTGACCACCACCTACGCCAGTGCGGACAAGGCGGACTCGTTTGGCAAGAGCATCAACGAGCGGACGAAGGTTATCTTTCTCGAGTCGATCGGCAATCCCCGCATGAATGTGCCCGACATTGAAGGAATCGCCCAAGTGGCGCACGAGCACAATATCCCACTGGTTCTGGACAGCACGCTTACGCCTCCGCCGATTATGCAGGCGGGTCCGTTCGGCGCGGATATTGTGGTCTTTTCCACTTCCAAGTATATCAACGGCCACGGAACAGCCATAGGCGGGGCGCTGATTGACACGGGCAACTATGACTGGGGCCGGGGCCTCTTTTCCGACTTGCGGCAGGCCGCACTGCGGCTGGGCAGGTTCTCTTTCTTGGGGCACCTGCGCAAGGTCATCTACCGCGACCTGGGCGGATGCCCCGCGCCGATGAACTCTTTTCTGATGCTGCAGGGCCTGGAAACACTGGTGCCGCGCGTGGAACTGCACTGTGCCAACGCGCACAACCTCGCGACCCGACTGAGCGCACATCCCCGGGTGGCCTGGGTCAATTATCCTGGCTTGCCGTCGTCCCCTTACAACGACCGCGTAGTGCGCGGCTTTGGCGGCCGGGCGGGGGGCATGCTGACCTTCAGCCTGGGCACGCGCCAGCGGGCCATGGCCTTCATAAACGCGCTGCGACTGGCGAAGAACATGACCAACATCGGTGACGCAAAGACGCTTGTGTTGCATCCCGCCACCACCATCTACCAGGAGTACACCGAAGAGGAGCGCAATGCCGTGGGCGTGCATGACGACATGCTGCGCGTTTCCGTTGGCATAGAGGACATTGACGACATTATTGCAGATTTTGAGCAGGCGATTGCCGCGGCCACACAATCCGCGTGCACAGCCAAGGAGGCAACATGAGACTGACCGTGAATGGAAAGGCGACTGAAACGGAAGCGCCGGCGCTTGGCGATTTCCTCACCGAGCAGCGCGTCAAATCACCCGACCAGGTGTCGATTGAGCTGAACGGGCGCATTCTGCCCCGGGAAGAGTATGGCGTCACCATCCTTTCCGAGGGTGACCAGGTTGAGTTCTTCTATTTCATGGGAGGCGGTCGTGGAACTCACTGACCTTCAGATAGAACGTTACAGCCGTCACATTATCCTGGAGCAGGTCGGCCTCGCCGGGCAGGAGCGTCTGCTTGCCGCACGGGTGCTGATTGTTGGTGCCGGGGGACTGGGTTCGCCGGCGGCGCTGTATCTGGCCGCAGCCGTCATCGGAACCATTGGCATTGTCGATGCAGATACGGTGGACATCACCAATCTGCAACGTCAGATCGCGCATCGCACGGCGGACATTGGCCGTGAGAAGGTACTGTCCGCTGCCGGGAAGATGTCCGCCATAAATCCGGACATCACCGTGAACACGCACCGTTTATTTCTACAGGCGGACAACATCACGAAGGTCATTGCCGACTATGACTTTGTCATTGACGGGACGGACAACTTCGCCGCAAAGTTTCTGATCAATGACGCCTGCCACTTCTCGCGCAAACCCTATGTCCATGCGGGCATTCTCCGATTCGAAGGACAGATGATGACCGTGCTGCCCGGTGAA
>CAIUWO010000395.1 GCA_903902895.1 Candidatus Hydrogenedentota bacterium
ATACCTGATTCAGGACTGGACCTATACAGGCGGCGACAACCCCCCTGAAAGCGACGGGCTGCGCATTCACATCAACCTCTGGCTCATTGGCGGAGCGGCACCGTCAAACGGGCAGGAAGCCGAGTTCATCGTGAAAGACGCGGACCTTCCGGCCCCTCCGAACGCCTCCACCGGCGCATCCGGCGCGGGCTCCCAAAAGAAGGACGCCGCCGGCGTTTCCGGAACAACACGCCCTGATTGACCCCGCACCTCTTTCTTCTCTTCTCGCCGCCCCTTCTTGACATATATGCATGAATGGCACATACTTGTATGCATGAGAACAACGCTCAACATAGACGATGCCGTGCTGGAAAAGGCCGCAAAACTCACGGGGGTGAAAGAGAAGACGGCCTTGGTCAGAATGGGGCTTGACGCGCTGGTGGCCCGTGAGAGCGCCGCCCGACTGGCGGCGCTGGGCGGGACTGAAAAACAGCTGAAACCCGTTCCCCGCCGCAGGCACTCATGACATGATTCTGGCCGACACCTCGGTATGGATTGACCACCTGAGGTACGGGAATCCGCGCCTGAAGCAACTCCTGTTGACGGAAGCCGTGGCCTGCCACCCTTTTGTCATCGGTGAGTTGGCCTGCGGAAACTTGGGCAACCGCGAGGAAGCGCTTTCTCTTATGCATGCCCTGCCGTCCCTGCCCGTGGCCGACGCGGGGGAGATGCTCTATTTCATCGACAGCCATCGCTTGATGGGCCGGGGGCTCGGTCTCATCGACATGCACCTCCTGGCGTCCGCCGAATTGGGCGAAGCCGCTCTCTGGACATTGGACAAACGCCTGCGGAAAGCTGCGCAGGAACTTGACCTTGACGGCGCATGAGATGCGAGGGCCGCGCGGTCTCTGCGGCGTTTAGCCCAGTTGTTTCGCAATCCACTGGCGGTTGCGCACGGCCGAGTCAAAGGGGTTTCGGTCCTCCGGCTCATCCTCCCAGGAGTACCAGCCGGTGTAACCGCCCGCCTTCAAGGCGGCGATGCATTCCGCCACTTGGGCGGTGCCCTCGCCCAGCAGGCAGGTCAGGTGGCCGCCGGCGGCCTTGACGTCCTTGATGTGGGTGTGGCGGACGAGCGGGCCGCACGCGCGGATGATGTCCGGACCGGAGACGCCCTGGGTGCCCAGCCAGCCGGTGTCGATGCAGACTCCCAGCCACTCATTGCCGCCGCCGACCACGTCGAGAATCTCCTTGGCGGTCTTCTGCGGATGGTTCTCCACGTTGAAGCGCACGCCTGTTTCCTTGCACATGGCCGCGGCCTGTTCGGGCGTGTTGTCGCCAATCCACCCGTTGATTTGCGGAATGTCCAGCCACTGGCAAATTTCGAGGGTCTTGCGGCTCAGACCGCCCCCATACCCGATGGCCTTGAGTCCGTGGTCGTCCAAAATGGATTTCCACGTCTTGCCGCGCCCGCGGTCCATCACTTCCGGCGCCGCATGGGCCTCCCACATTTCCACCGCCTTGAACCCATGCGCCGCGATCTCGGCGCAGATGGCTTTCCAGGCGGCCGCGTCCGTGGCCGCCACCGTCTTCTTGTGCTGGTCGCCCCACTTCGCCAACTCGAACCGGTACCCCGACACCTGGGCGACCAGGTTCGCCGTGACGAAAGCAATCCGCGCCTCGGCGGCCGCATGGCTATTCATTGGTGCGCCCCCCAGTGTGGCGGCCGTCAACGCCGCGCCGGTGGAAAGTGTCGTGGCGAGAAAACGGCGCCTGGAGAGCTCTTTTCCTTCTTTCATGGCCTTGTCCTTTTCATGCGGTTGTTCCTCTGTTTCTGACCGTCACGGCGCAACCCCGCGGCGTCCCATGGATTCATCCTGTGCGGTATATTCTGCCAGTTGGACGGCGGACCCTGTTAATACGGCTGGGACGGCATCATGCGCCAGGCCTTTACGGAATTCGCTTTCGCCGCGCCGCCTTCCGCAAACAAGGAAACGCCCAGGCTGTCGCCCCGTGTGGGATACACGCGGCGGCCGATGGCCTGGCGCTCGTTGACGAACACCTCCACAATGGACTTGTCCACAAACACGCGCAGGTTCAGGTCTTCGCCGTCCCTCAGCGCGAAGGGCGCGCGCTCGACCGCCGAACGGACCGGCGCGCCGCTCTTTGTCGCGTCGAATACCAGCTCCTTTTTTTCGGCGTCGTAATAGACGCGCGTCTCCTCCTCGCCGCCCCCGGAGGCGCGCACGATGAACCCGCAGCGCTTCGCGCCGCCGCAGGCGATGTCTGCCCGCAGTTCGCAGGACTTGCCGGTGACGCCGTCGAGGCGGAGCGGTGTGCCGTCTGCCAGCGCGCCGCCGTCCCATCCGCGTTCGTTGTCGCGCAGCGTTTCCAGTTCCTTCACCGGCGCCATGCGCAACGTTCCGTCATCCCCGAGCCAAAGGGAGCGCGGCAACCCGTAGACGCCCGACCACCCCTTCTGTTTCTCGTCCGGCGGGTTGTCGGTCAGCCACGCCCACATGATCTGGCGTCCCTGGCCGTCGATGAGCGCCTCGGGCGCAAAATAGGTGTTGTCGATCCAGCTCATGCGCCCGTGGTTGTCCGGATGGAAATGGTCGTCGCGGTAGTCGCCGACGTAGTACTGGCAGCCCTTGTTGTGGCTGATGAACAGCAGCAGGTGCTTTCCGCTGGCCGGTCCTCCGTCGGCGGACGAAGGCAGGGGGAGAAAGCTGGGGCACATGTTGTCCTCGCTGCGGTCGGTCCATTCCGGTTTCCGCTGGTAGAACACGTGCAGGTAGTCCCATTTCTTCAGGTCGTCCGAAACAAAGAGGTACAACCGGTCGCCCTGCTCCTCCAGCGGCGCGTCCGGTTTGCGTCCCAGTTTTTCCAGCACCAGCAGGCTGCCGGTCAGCATGTAGTAGCGGCCGTCCTTCTTCCAGATATTGGACGGGTCGGCCGACCCGTAGTGGAGGGGCTTGCCGGCCGCGTCCTTGGTCTCGGTGACGCCCCACTCCGTGGATTGGATAACGGGATTGGCGTCCAACTTGGTCCAGACGCCATAGTCGGCATCGCTGCTCTTGGCGATGCCGATGCCCTTGGCGCCCCACAGCATCCAGTAGGACAAGTACGCTGTCCCGTCGTCATCCACAAACGCGCCGCCGCTGAAACAGCCCTCGTCGCCGTTTCCCGGCCCAATCGCGTCCGGGTGATGCCGCCAGTGCACCAAGTCCCTGCTCGAAATGTGCCCCCAGCAGAAACCGCCGCCCGTGCGGGCGTACAGGTACATCAGGTGATAGCGCCCGTCCCGGTAAAACGCGCCGTTCGGGTCGCCCGGCATGCCCATGTCCTCCGGCGTACAGAAGTGATATCCCGGCCGGTACGGGTCCGCCAGAAATTTCTCGCGCAGCATCCGGGTCGAGCGCACGACCTCCTCGGGAACGGCACCCTCAATAGACCACTTCTTTGGAACCGCCGACACCAGGCTGCCGTCTTTCGCTTCGTCCGGTGAGAAGGTTGTGACAAGGGTGGCGCCATGGCCCGGAAGCACGAGGCACCCGTCCTTGACGGACACATCGCCGACCAGCTTAATCTCGTTGAACCGTCCCGTCTTTTCGCGCAAACCCTCATCCCCAAAAGACCACCACGCCCACGCGTCGCAGCCGTCCACCGCCCGCCCCGGCGTCATCGCGGCAATCGTCTTCGCGTCCAGCGCCTTGCCATAGATGCGCGCGTCCTTGATGCG
>CAIUWO010000396.1 GCA_903902895.1 Candidatus Hydrogenedentota bacterium
GCTCTTTGAGTGTGCGCCCGCCGAAGCATGGCTCGGCGAAGAAAAGCGGTGGCATGGCCACCGCACTCAAAAACAAGCGACTACTTCGCGTTTTCCGCCACCTGCCCCGGCCGCTCCAACCGGTTCTTATAGTCGGGCCAGAGCGGGCAGTTGAGGTCGATCCAGGTCTTGATGCGGAGCGTTTCATCGTCGGTCAGTTTCACATCGTGGTGGCCGGCGTTGAGCACTTCCCAGAGGCGGCTCTTGAGCGAGCCGAGCGAGAGTGGGGGTATCTTTTCCGTGCCGCCCGAGTTCCAGCCCATGTCGGCGTAGTGGACCATTCCCTTCTCGATCAGCGTGCGGTAGGAGACGGGTATTTTTTCCTTGTCGAGGTCGCCGCGGAAATCGAGGCCCTTGGGGTGCTTCTCGTTATGGCAGGAGACGCAGCGGGCGTCGAGGACGGGCTGCACGACTTTTTCAAAGGAGAGGGGCACGCCTTCCCAGGCGGCCAGCGTCGGACTTTGCAGCTGCTTTGCCTCGGGGCGATGGCCGTTGGCGGGCGTGGACAGGCGGCTTTCGTGGCAGCCGATGCAGCCGCGCTTCTCGCCGGGCTGCAACTGCACGACGCTGCGCATGCGCTGCAGCTCGTTGTAGTCCTTGTCGAGCGCCTCGAAGTAGAGGACCCTGCCCGCCGGTGCGGTGAAGCGCGCCGAGCCGTCCTCCGCCACGGGCACGAGGCCGCAGGGCTGCTTGGCCACGTAGGTCGGCCAGCCGAAGGGTCCGCTGACCTTGTGCACGGGGGTGGCGTACCAGTCCTGGAACTCGGGGTGGTCCTTGCGGAACTCGCCGTTGGGCATCTGGTCGAGCGTGGCGCGCACCTCCTCGACAATGCGGATATATTTCACCGTGCCGCGCTCGACGGGCGGCGAGATGCCCCTGTACACATCCTGCAGATAGAACTCGCCTGTTTCGGCGGCCTCCTGCACCGGCGCGGCCAGCGCGGGCGGGTGGGGGCGCTTGCGGAACACGGTCGGGCACATGCTTGAAATGGCGGGGTCCATGCAGATCATTTCGCGGTTGCCAAAGCGGTCAATCACATACAGGCCGAAGGTTTCGCGGGGCGCGTGGGCGCAGAGGAAGTAGTCCTTTGACAGCGGATTGGCCTCGCGGAAGCATTCGTGGTTGGGCCACATGCCGGGCCAGGGCACCTCGGGCGTAAGACTGGTGATGGCTTTGGGGTTGGAGCGGCCCTTGGACGGATCGACTAGCGCGATGGGCCCGTTGAGGTCGCCGAAGTGGGAGATGAGCGTGCAGACATACTCCTTCGTGCCCGGCACGGGCCGGCCGTTGGCGTAGCCGTTGGGTTGGATGATGTCGTTGCCGAAGACCAGTTCGGCCTGCGTGCCGTCGGGGCGGATGGCCCACAGCGTGTGGCCGAAATCGGCGCCCTTGTCCTGATACTCGGACCGCGTCCAGACGAGGCGGCCGTCTTCCATCACGGACGGGGCCCATTCGGTGAGGTTGGCGTAGGACAGCGGGCGGAAATCGGTGCCGTCCGGTTTCATGCGGAACAGGATGGACGCCTGCGGTCGCCAGCAGATGAAGCGCGACGTGCAGCGCGAACTGATGACGGCGAGGTCGCCGTCGGGCAGCGGGGTGGGCCACAGGTCCTGGAAGGGGCCGCTGGTGATCTGTTTCAGCTCACTTCCGTCGGCGTTCATCGACATGACGTGATAATAGCCGTCTTCCGGAAGGCGGTAGGAGAAGTAAATGCGGTTGAGATCGAAATCGGCCATGGGATTGCGCGCAATGCCCGGGCCGGACTGGAACAGTTCTTTGACCTGCGCGGACTCGGGGGTAAAGCGGTCGCCGTCCTTAGGCAGGTGCAGCAGGCACACGCCACCGCCCGGCTTGAACGCGGAGTCGAAGTAGTCGCTGTAGTTGTGCGACGGCTCGAAGGGGAAGTGTTTGATGAAGAGCAGGTCCTGCATGGGGTCCAGGTCGGGCGCACGCAGGAAGAGGCTGCGCTTGGCCAGCCGCGCCTCGTAGAACGCGGCGCGCTCCGCGGCCAGGTCCTGCACGGGCGCGGTGAGGAGCTTCTCATGCAGCGCGCGGAAATCGGCCAGTTGGGCACGCGCCGCATCCACGCTGACGCCCTGCTTTTCCAGCCGCGCGACCATGTCGTCCATGAGCGCCAGTGTGTGGTCGAGCGGGTCATAGCGCAGCAGATGCAACGTGTATTCGTTGTCGCCTTCCTTCACGGACAGCGTGGCCTGCGGTCCCACCGGTCCCGGTTCGGCCGGAATCCGAATGTCCTGACTGACCGTGAGGGAGGTTGGCGGCAGTTCAAATCCACCGAACGGGCTGCTGGCACGAACGGTCACGGGTGTCGCGGTCTTTTCAGGGGTAAACCGCACTGTGAACTGTCCGTCGCCGTAGGAGGACGTGTCCGCAACGCCCAAACGTGCGAACTTGAAGGTGATCGGCCGGCCTGTGGCTTCGGTGTAACGGCCGCCCATGCCCAGCCCCACCCGCAGTCCCTGCTTTTCACAGTCGGGGAACAGCGCCAGCGGCAGGCCGAACTCAAAGCGGGTCAGGTCCTTGCTGAACGCACCCTGCAGGGCCACCGGTTTGGCGTCGGACAACTGCCCGTCTTTGGTCTTGTGGACCGTAAACAACAGTCCTTTGCGGGTCAGTTCCACCACGCCGCAGCCCTGCATGTCCGTCGAGGAAACGACGGCCACATGGCTGCTCAGCAACCGGTCTGCGCGCAGGGCAAACCACACCGAGTCGCCGTGGCGGCCGGCCCAGATGTCCGTGGTCACCAGCGGGGTGGCGGCGAAATCAAAGGGATGGGCCACGCGCACCGCGCCGCGGGATGCCTCGTTCCAGCAGGCGTCTGTGAGCCTCCCGTCCAGATCGGGCGCTTCGGACAAAGTTGGCAGCGGCAGGATGTCATCGCCCACATGGTGCGGATATTCCTTCACGCGCCCGTTATAGGGCACCAGCCGGGGGTCCACGTCGCCGCGGCCGGCGGTCTTTATCCAGGCATATTCTTCCGCGAGGAAAGCGTCTTTGACCGGGTCCGTCTCCGGCCGGGGGTTGGCGGCGGCGGAACCTTCAGGTGGCGGGGGAGGGGAGGGCACGAGTCCGCCACCGTTGCCTGCGCGGGAAACCAGCGCCACCGGTCCGGCCGTGGCCTGCACCCTGGCGACGGATGCC
>CAIUWO010000397.1 GCA_903902895.1 Candidatus Hydrogenedentota bacterium
AGATTCAAATCGATGCGCCGGCGATTTCCTTTGAGAGCAAGGACGGCATCTCCAACTTTGATGCAATATTAGCCAATGTTAAGAAGTCCGAGAGCGAAGAAAAGGCAAAGACGCCCGACGCGAAAAAGCCTGCGAAGAAAGTGGTCATCGAGGTCTTCACTCTGAACCAGGCGAAAGTGTCTTGCACGACGGCTTGGACCTTCGGCAAGCAGTTCACGATTCCGTTGCCTTCGTTGACACTCAAGGACATTGGCAAGGCGTCTGGCGGTACAACGCCGGTCGAGGCAGTCAAGGAAGTGATGAACGAGATTGTTGGCAGCCTGAGCCAGGCCGTGACGGCTATGGCTGGAAAAGCAGGAGACTTGCTGAAAGGCTCGTTAAAGGGATCCGGGGAAGCCGCTAAAGGCATAACGGATGCGCTGAAGGGTACGACAGAAGGCGCCACGGATGCTGCGAAGAATGCTGCGGACGCCGCTAAAGGCGCAGCGAAGAACTTAAAGAAGCTGTTCAATTAGTGTTCAGTAGCGTCCCATAGGACGCAGTTTTTTAGGCTGTTAGACTGTTAGGAAAATCCTGAATTTCCAGTTTTGCCCGTGTTGAGTCCGTGTTGAGTCCGTGTTGAAATTCAGGTTTTGTTTCTTAAAGTTTATTAGCCTACAGCCTAAACTGCTACAGCCTCGCCATCCTTATGGGATGGCAGTGATTACTATTCAAGTTGTTGGATTATTCCGTAGAAATGATTCCTTAAGTCGAGAGGTTCAAAATGAAAAGCCACGCTCATATCAAACAGTCGGCTATGTTCCTGACTCTAGTGACGACTTATGCCGCGTATGCGGCAGATGGTATGTGGACCAATGCGGTGTCGGGCAACTGGAGCGATACGTCCCGCTGGGTGGGCGGCGTTGTGCCCGGCGGTGGCGGTGTGGCAACCTTTAATGCGGCGTCGGGCACATGGAACGTCTCCAACAATCTCGGCACGGTCAGGCTGTCCGGTCTCGCCGCGAATACGAATGTCGGAAACGCGGCGGCATGGGCCATCTTGGGCGGCACGAACGAGATGGAGGCTCCGGCTCTGATCTATACGCGGGCGGACAGCCTGTCGGTGCGAGCCTCGAAACTCTCCGGCAGCGCGGATATCACCGTCACGGGGCTGGGTAAGTTCTACTTGGGTATGGACAATCTGCAGACGGGGCGCACAATCGTTTCCAACGGCAACGTGCGTGTGGCGCGTGATAACGGCTTCGGTCCGGCACCCGCGACACTTCGTGCTGACGCGATCATCCTCGATAATGGTGGCTTGGAGAACGATGACAACAACTTGGTGCTGACGAACCATCCCAATCGCGGCATCACCGTGACGGCCAACGGCGGGTTCATCGGCTGCGGGTACACGGCGGCAGGCGTTCAAATCAACAGCCCGATTACAGGGCCAGGTTTTCTTGGCATCAACTTCGAGAACTGCCCGGTCACGCTCAACAACCCGGCCAACGACTACGCCGGCGGCACGCTGGTGGGGACGAGTGGCCCCGGCGCGAATCCGCTCTTCTGCACGCTCATGCTAGGGCAGAGCGAGGTTTTGCCTGACGGCGCAGGCAAAGGCGGCCTCAAGGTCGGTGCG
>CAIUWO010000398.1 GCA_903902895.1 Candidatus Hydrogenedentota bacterium
GAACTGCATGCGGCGCGTGGCCCTGGTCACGAAAAAAGTTTGCGCTTGGTGCAACGCGTAAAGCCGGGCACCGCATGGAATCAATATGTAACTGAGACGGGGGGAGATACGTATGGGCGGGGCAGAGCATGAAAAAACAGCTCCGAGACCCGCCGACACCGCGGCAACGAAGCCATCGAGCGCATATTGACCATCTGAGGGGCTTGGCACTTACAGCCGTGAAGCGCTTTGCCTTGCGCTGAATGTCGGATAGATTCACCTCTCTCGGAAAAGTGGCACGGCGTTTGCTAATCAAAGATGTGGATGGCACGCTGACGCAGCGAGCTCAACGATACTGCGCGGGCCAGAGTTAGAGAAAGGAGTCCGGACAATGGACGATGAAGTATGGGTATCGACCAAGGAGAGAGTGGCCACAACATCGCGCCTGCGGAGGTGGTGGCTTGTCCGCGTTCGCAAATACAACGTGATTGGCCTGGAACTCACGCCGCGAGCCACCTTTTACGGCTCGCTGCAAATGATGCCGCGCTGGATCCTTTCGGCTCCCGATTTGGCTCAACGACATTTCTAGAGCAGTTTAATCATGAGATGCGGTATTGTCGCACGAGGAAAGCCAGCCTGACGCGTCTTGTGGAGTGACCGTGTTCAAGGCCGCAGCAATGTATCGAACAATTCGGCTTGTGTCCGCGGCTTGGCGTCGCGCATAAATGCCTTCACCTTGCTCCACATCTTTTCTATAGGGTTGAGAGCTGACGGCAGGGGGGCGGCGGCACAAGTCGCGCCGGAACCGACTCGATAAGCCGCCGTGTTTCCTCTTCGCCATGGGCGGAGAGGTTGTCCAGAATTACAATATCCCCCGGGCGCAGGGCGGGGACGAGCAACTGGCGCACGTACTCGCGAAAGACATCCCGGTCGGTCGCGCTGTCCACCGCCATACAGGCACAGGTGCCGTCAAGCCTTATCGAACTGATCATGGTGGTGGTGCACCAGTGGCCCTGGGGCGGCGTCAAGCAAGCGTGAACCGCCCGGAGCGCGCCCCCACAACCGGGTCATGCTAATCTTTGCGCCCGATTCGTCCGCGAAGGCAAGCCTGCCGACGCCCATGCCGCTCTGCAACGCGAACCACGCCGCACGGCGCCACCTACTATCCGGACGTTCTTGTTCGCCGACCCGCAGAGTTTCTTTTAAGGCGGTACCCAAGCCGCTTCAGGGTGTTGTGGATCGCGACTAGACTGCATGTGGCGCCCAGGCTCTCACGCAGTTGCTGAAGTGTCGCATCAGACCTTTGCCGGACAAGCCTGTCCAGTTGTAGCATTTGCTTTTCTGTGAGCGCACAGGGATTGTGGCCGCGCGGCAACGGGGCAGCCAGACCGCTCTGGCGGTACCGCTGAAGCCAGCGCTGAAAGGTGGAAAGATCCACCCCATAAAACCTCGCTATCTCAGCTTGGCTGCCGTTCCCGGCCTCGTATGCCGCAATAGCACGCGACCTAACATCAGAAGTTGCGATTCCCATGTAATAAGGATACGCACACGCCTACCGCACGTCAATATTAATCAGCTTTAACTAAACCGCATCCAAGGCACTGTGAACACAGGCACGCACCGGACGGAAGGCCAGCCGTGGCGCAGCCTGAAGTCTCCCAGAAAAAAAACGGGGTGAAAGTTGAGTGCGTCCATTGGGAATTGGAGGACACGCGGCGCCAATATAGAGGGAGTACACGGCATCTGTGTGGCGAGTTCTTGCTGCACAGGCGACACGTCGGAGGTCCCCTTACAAAAAAAGACTGGAAGCCGCAAGGGGCCGAACCATAGTCCGGCGCCAGGTTATCCCTTCTCAACTACCATGCAAATATTGCATGGCTGTCACGGGATCGCGCCAATTTTGCAGGTCTGATACGAAGTTGCAATCATAACCTAACAAAAGGGTCTATGAAGGGCGTGGCTTTTGCTTAGGAGGTCTAGCCATGCGCCCTGCCCGAGTTGTTGCCGAAACCGACCTGTTGCGATTGGAAAGATTACTCAGGGAGTCATCAAGCAAATCGCAGATGCAGCGCATTCAATGCGTGTTGTTGCGACCTCGCCAGGGGCTTACCTGCGGCGAGGTGACGGCAGTGGTGGGGTTTAGCCCGGGGTGGTGCGGCAGGTGTGGTCCGCCTATTTAAATGCCGGTGTGAAGGATTGATTTGTCAGGTTCGAGGTGGACGACGAAGGTCCAATCTTTCGCTGCAACAGGAACGGGCGATGGTGGAGCGTTTTGCGGAGAAGGCCAGGGTTGGCGGGGTGCTGGTGGTCTCTGACATTCATCGTGCCTATGAAGAGGCCGCGGGGCACTGCGTGCCCAAATCCACCATCTATCGGATACTGGACCGCCATGGATGGCGCAAGGTGGTTCCGCGCCCCCATCATCCGAAGAATGACCCGCAGGCTTGTGCAGAGTTCAAAACAACCTCCCAGGCATCATCGCGCGCGTAAGGAAAAGACAGGCCTCGTTAGGCCGCGGCCTTCGCGTCATGTTCCAGGACGAGGCGCGTTTTGGGCGAATGAACACGCCCCGTCGATGCTGGGCGCCACAGGGTGTCCGGCCCTCGGTAGGCATGCAGCGCGTGGGCAACCTTGATTTTGCAAGTCTCGATGACGTCCAGGCGCTGCTCGCCGAGGCGCTGTTTGCCTTGGAGCATAACGAAGCATGCATTCAATCGCTGACGGGGTTCGAGTAGGAGTTAGTAAGTTTTTGATCGCACCTTTGTATGAGGGGGAGTACTCCCCAGAAATCATTGGCACGGTAATTGCCCTTGCCAAAGTGCTGCAGCATGGTGTTGAAACACGAAGACAGCAAAAACGGACCGGTCATACAGAACCGGTTCCAGAAAGGACGGTAGCGATGACAAAGCAGAAGTCAATGATGATTATGGCGATGGCGTTCAGCACGCTTCTCCTGGCCGGTTGCCCGGCCAGCTTAAGCGATGTCACAAAGGCCGCATACACCTTCGTCGATGACAACGGCGATGGTGTCTGCGATACGTGCGGCCAGGGGGCGGACGGCAACGGCGACGGTGTGTGCGACAACTTTGTCGATGCGGATGGCGACGGGACCTGCGACAATCGGCAGTCCCACGCACTACTCGGCCAGGGTTCCCTTGGGTACAGTTTTCAGGATGGGGCCGGCGATGGCGTCTGCGACATGTGCGGTGGACAGGACGCAAACGGCGACGGTGTGTGCGACAACTTTGTTGACGCGGATGGCGACGGACTCTGCGACAATCGGCAGTCCCACGCACTACTCGGCCAGGGTTCCACAGGATACAGGTTGCAGGATGGAGACGGCGATGGCATCTGCGACATGTGCGGTGGACAGGATGCAGACGGTGACGGTGTGTGCGACAACTTCGTCGATGCGGATGGCGACGGGATCTGCGACAATCGGCAGTCCCATGCGCAACTCGGCCAGGGTTCCACAGGATACAGGTTGCAGGATGGAGACGGCGATGGCATCTGCGAGATGTGCGGCGGACAGGACGCAAACGGCGACGGTGTGTGCGACAACTTTGCTGACGAGGATGGCGACGGGATCTGCGACAATCGGCAGTCCCACGCACTACTCGGCCAGGGTTCCCTTGGGTACAGTTTTCAGGATGGGGCCGGCGATGGCGTCTGCGACATGTGCGGCGGACAGGACGCAAACGGCGACGGTGTGTGCGACAGCTTCGTCGATGCGGATGGCGACGGACTTTGCGACAACCAGAATTCACATCTGCAACAGGGGACTGACAGTGGTCGCGGCGGAAATGGTGGCGGCGGACAGAACACGTAGCAGAATGCACCAACCCGGAAGGAACAACACATGTTCTCCGGATGGAAAGGAAAACAGAATATGCATACCGTAAAGAACCTTACCTTGGTCCTGACGCTGATCGGTGCTGGGCTGTTCACAGGAGCAGGTTTGCTCAGGTCAGTGGAGGCCGCGCCCATGAACCCGGGCGTGACGCCCGCCCCGGAAAAGCCGCAGTCAGCAGCACCCGCCACGCTGCCCTCAGATGTCTCAACGAAGCAGGATGCCACACCGGACGCGGCGCAGTGTCCCAACTACGCGGATACCAACAACGACGGCGTTTGTGACAATCGGGCGTCCTGCAGTGAAGGGAAGGGGCGCGGGGGCGGATACGCGGATGCAGACGGCGATGGTGTCTGCGACAATCAAGGCGCCGGGACGTGCCGCCAGGGAAACGGACAGGGCCGTATGCGGCGTGGTCAGGCAGATGCAAACAGCAACGGCATCTGCGATAATCAAGGCGCTGGCAGGCAACGTAGCCGCCAGGAACACGGACAAGGCAGACGCAAAGGACACGGGCAAGACAATCGGTGAACGACAAACGCAGCCGAAATATCTTCTGGTTGGCGCTGGTGGTCGTCTTAATTGCGGCCGCCAGCGTTTACTCGCTGTTGAGTTCCTACCAATCGGAAGTCGAGTCTGACCGCAGGGTGCTCCTGGGCCGGGGCCAAACGGCGCTGGATGCGCTCAAAGCTGGAATTCTGGCGCATGGCCGCATGGGACGCTACCGGGGCGACCGGTTGGCGGTCATTCTTGAGGAACTCGCACGAACACCGGAAATCCTTGCGCTTGAACTGCGGGGGCCTGACGGCGAGATACTGGCCTTCGGTGGAGAGCACGATGAAATCCCTGATGCGCCACCCAAACTGCCAAAGTGGGATGCGAGCAGGTTGGTCATGGCCAGGCATGTCGATTTTCTTTCCGAGAGCGGTCCCGGCGGTGCAGGACGCGGGCGACAGGGCCGCCAAGACACAGAGGACTGGTCCTCCTTCCAGAAGGGAATCTACGTCCTGACTGCGACGCTTGATACCACGGAGATGCGCGGCGCGATGCGGCGGCACCGGGTTCATTTGTCGGTCTCCATTGTCGTGGTCTGTGCCACGCTTGCGTTCGGCTCATGGGTTGTCGTGTTGCTCCTTAAACGGACGGAGTTGGCCGCAGAACTTGAACGGGAACGGGAACGCGCCGGACGCCAGGAGCAAATTGCCCGGCTGGGGGCAGGGCTTGCCCATGAAACCAGGAATCCGCTGGGCATAGTCCGGGGACTGGCGCAATCCATATGCGACTGTTCACACCACGATTGTCCCGTTAAAGATCAGGCCAAGAACATCGTGGACGAAGTGGACCGGGTCATTGGATGCATTAACTCCTTTCTCGCTCTTGCCCGTCCCAAGGAGGCGGACCCAAAACAGGTTGACCTAGACCTGTTTTTCGAAATCTTTCTGCCCCTTGTAGAGATGGATTCTGCAGCCGCGGAAGTCGATGTGCACTATACGCCCTGCAAACTCAACATTTTGGCGGATGAAGACTTGCTGCGTCGCAGCATTCTGAACCTCATTCTCAATGCGCTACGCGCCTCACAGCCGGGAAGCACGGTCCAGATTGTTGCGGAGTGCTGCCATTCAACCCTGTCATTGCGGGTTTCAGACACCGGTTGTGGAATTGCGCCGGACGACCTGCCTCGCGTCACCGAACCCTACTTCACACGGTTCTCCGGAGGCTCCGGTCTGGGGTTGTCCATAGTGGACCAGATTGCAGCTGCTCACGGATGGCGATTGCGCATTTCGTCCGTATTGGGACAGGGCACTCAAGCGGCATTGGATGACATTACACTGATGGAATCATAATGACAGCCCCCTCTTCCTGCATTGCGGTAGTTGATGATGAGCAGGCGCAACGTGAGTTGTTGGCTACTGCGCTAAATGCGGCCGGGTACACGACGCTACTGTGCGCCGACGGTCGTGAAGCGCTGGATGCCGCTCCACATTGCAGCCTGATGCTTTTGGATGTCCGAATGCCCGGGATCAGCGGGTTGGAAGTCCTGGAACGCGTCAAGACGGAATGGCCGTCTCTGCCTGTGATCCTCCTTACGGCCTTCATTGATGTCCGAGACGCTGTTTCGGCGATCAAAGCGGGCGCGCAGGACTACCTTGAAAAACCCGTTGATATCGACGAGTTGGTTGCCACAGTAGATGATGCGCTGGGGAACGCCCACCGCCGGCCGCTCACCGATACGGCTCTTGAGATGCCGCCTTATGTAATTGCGGAAAGCGCTCAAATAAGGCGTCTTTTGGTGCAAGCGGCGCGCGTGGCCGACTCTAATGTCACAGTCCTGATAATGGGCGAAAGCGGTGTGGGAAAAGAAATCATCGCCCGCTTCATACATGACTCCAGCAGTCGCAGAGCCATGCCCATGGTGCGAGTGGACTGCGGAACGCTTCCTGACAACCTGGTGGAGAGTGAAATATTCGGTCATGAAAAGGGTGCTTTCACGGGTGCCGACACCCAGCGCAGAGGACAGTTCGAGGCGGCCAACGGGGGTACGGTGTTCCTGGATGAGGTTGGCGAACTCCCTCTGGCGGTTCAGCCAAAGTTCCTCAATGTGCTGGAGACGGGACTCTTCCGCCGTGTGGGCGGCAGCCGGGAATTTCACACCGAGGTCCGCGTCATTGCCGCCACCAACCGCGACCTGGAGGCCGAAGTCCGCCAAGGAACATTTCGGGAAGACCTCTTCTACCGACTCAATGTGTTTCCGCTGAAAGTCCCGCCATTACGCGAACGTCCTGATGACATCCTGCCTCTGGCAGATCACATTCTTAAGAGTCGAAAGTTTCGTCTGGCGCCGGCAACCGAACGCTTGCTGCGAGCCTATGAATGGCCCGGCAACGTGCGCGAACTCAGAAACGCGATGGAGCGCGCCGCCGTTATGGCGAATGGTTCGCTCATTCTGCCAAATGACCTTCCTCCCCAGCTTCAGAAGCCCTCCATTACACAGATGTCGGGAAGCGTCCTTGTCGGGGATATGGTCGAGATCCAGCGGCGCGCGATTCTCGAAGCGCTCGAAAAGACCAATGGAAACAAGACTCACGCTGCGGTGTTGCTCGGCATCAGCCGCCGCAATTTCATTTATAAACTTCGTGACTACGGTATGTGATGGCAAGGCCCGAGCCGCTCGGTGTCGCTACGACATGAAACCTCCGGTTGGATGTAAACGTTGACATTGCGGAGCAATTATCCCGCCCGTCAACCTGTCTCGCCAGCGCTGTATGATGGCTGTCAGGCGGCCGGACGCACACGGGGGGGGCCGTCTCGATGCCTCAGCGCGATGAAAAGACAACTTGTCGATGCGCTTTCCGCCCTGACACAGGGCATGCGCTGCTTTGGAATTGGGTCGGGCCTGAACCGGTTGGCATCCGGTCTTGGCTTGTTGCTTATACCTGGTAATCGCGCAGCTTGTACGAAAGATTGCTGCGACTAATCCCAAGCAAGTCCGCCGCGTGCGTCTTGTTGCCGCCAGTTTTTCTTAGGGCCTCAAGAATGGCGCGTTTTTCGATGTCGCGCATGTTGCCGACCAATATCGAATCTTGGAAGGAGGGGGATTTCTCGTGCAGCAGGTAATCGGGAAAATCCGCCGGCAAGACCCCGCTGCCGTGGGACATAATGGACGCGTGCTCCAATACGTTCCGCAGTTCCCTGAAGTTGCCTGGCCACGCATGGTTCATGAGCACGCGCTGAGCGGAGGGGGTAAGGTGTTTTCGGGCACTGCGAAGATAATGTTCCGCGTAGGGCAAAACATCTTCCAGGTGCTGGCGCAGCGGCGGAATTGTGGTCGATATGACGTTTAGGCGGTAATAAAGGTCTTTTCGGAAGGAACCCCGGTCTATGGCCGCAGTCAGATCAACGTTGGTTGCCGCAATGATGCGTACATTGGTGCTTAGTTCCCGGCTCCCGCCCACCCGGCGAAACCGTCCCGTTTCAATAACATAAAGCAACCTCGGCTGTAGTTCCAGCGGCAGTTCGCCGACCTCGTCAAGAAAGACTGTTCCGCCATCCGCTTCTTCAAAAAGCCCCACGTGTGCGTTGTCGGCACCGGTAAAAGCGCCGCGCTCGTGTCCAAACAGTTCACTGGCGATAAGGTGGTCAGGCATTGCTCCGCAGTCGACACGGACGAACGGAGATGAAGTGCGGAGACTTCGTGTGTGCACAAAACGGGCCAGAATTTCCTTGCCGGTGCCACTTTCCCCCAGAATTAACACGGTGGCGGTTGAATTCGCAACGCGGCACGCTTCCGCGTACACCTGCCGCATGACGTCACTTCTAATGATGACCCCGTCCGGCACGTCCATAGCAGCACTGCCGTTTCCGGTTTGGTTCAACGGGCCCAGTGCCGCCTCCATGGTGGTGATAAGCTCATCAAGGTCAACCGGTTTCTCAAGATAGTCAAACGCGCCGGACTTGACCGCGCCGATGGCGTCCCGCAAGTCGATGAAGGCTGTTATAAGAATGACGGGAAGCGAAGGGTGCTCGTTGCGCAGAGCACCAAGGACCTCCAAGCCGCCCATGTCTGGCAGACGCACATCAAGAAGCATCAATTGGCAGCGCCCCGCATTTTCCAGCGCCTCCCGGCCGTTCCGGCAAGGCACACTCTTGAACCCGGCCCGCTCCACTGCGTTTGCCAGCAAGTAACGCTGTGCCGGGTCGTCATCCACCACCGCTACCGTGCGCTGCATTGTCATGCCTGAAGGGTTCCCGCCCGCAGTCCCTGCAGAGAGACCCTTGCGCCGTTACCTGGGGAAGATTCGACCAGAAGCGTCCATCCATGCGCCCGTGCAATTTGTTCAACAATCGGGAGTCCCAAACCGCTACCTCCATCAAAACGGCCAAAGTATGGTTCTGTTACGCGGGGCAGATCTTCCGGGGCAATACCGGTCCCGGTGTCCGCAACGGTCAAGGTCACGGTGCCATTGCCAACTGCCGTCTCCAGTGAGATTGTGCCAGCTTTGCCTGTGGCTTTAAGGGCGTTGTTGACCAGATTGAGAATTGCCCGGCGTAGCAGCATTTCATCAGCCGTTATGGCGATGTTCTCCGCCCTGTTTTCTATCACCACGCCGGCACGCTGTGCGCTTGTTCTTACCAAGACCAGGATGTTTTCGCAAAAGCTTTTAAGCGATACATTGACGCAATGTGGTTCAGGTGGCCGTGCGAATGACAAGAACGCGTTGATTTGACCGACTGTCTCGTCTGTTTCATCCACTATGCGAGAAGCCAGGTCCTTGACCTCCGGGGGGATGTTTGGCGCCTCCTCAATTCCCTGGGCCAATCCCCGGACAACGCCCAGCGGGTTTTTTGTTTCGTGGGCCAATCCGGCCCCGAGTTGGGCCAGCCGATCAAGATGAACGGAGCGCTCTTGCGTTACGAGCAGCACCGCTTCCAGCTTGTTCTGGCGCATCCGGTAGCGTATCGCTACGACGCTGAGAACGCTGCAGCCGAAGAGCACGAATATGGCAACAGTGAATTGAATGCGGTCCCGCCGGAGCATGGCGTCAACCTCGGACGTGTTCAGCACGACCGTAAAGATGTAGGACCCGCAAGTCCAGAGCGGCGTGGGCGGCATGCCATTCTTCTGCTCCTCTTCGCACGGGGGCCGTTCGGCGCCTTCGGGGGGCTTGAAGGTATACTTCTTTACAAGAGTGAATTTGCCGGGCTCCCACTGGGGCGAATCAATGTTCACTGCATCTGTCTTGGATACAACCCCCCCTTTGACTGATGCATGAGTGGGTTCATTGTACACCTGCACGCCGATAATCCCGGGATTCTGGGCAAGTTCTCCCAGCGTCTCGCCCAGACGCTTCAGACAACACTGGCGCATGTAGCCGCCCCTGGATTTGATGCCCGCAGCCAAGCTGTCCAAAACGGCTTCGCCACGCTCCGCCAACGCGCGCCGATGCCCTAACGTTTCAAGATGAAAACACAGGTACAACAGTGCCATGCTGGCAGTTGCAAGACCTGCAACCGCCAGCATGACCGAAAACAACCATCTGTGTCTAAGAAACATCACGGGCGCAAACGCCTTTCTTACCGTCCCGTTCTCGTCTGATCGACGCACGGGTAGAAGTCGCAGATGCCGTCGCCGTTCAGATCAAGGCTTCCGCAGTTGTCGCAGATGCCATCGCCGTTCAGGTCCACGAACTGCGTGCAGGTCTTAAGAACGTCTTTGACCTGATCCTGCGTGCGGGCCAGATCCTTCGCTTGGGCCGTTACAGCAAGAACTCCGAAGCACAGCACGATGAAAAGGGTCAGTAACATGGATTTCTTCAGCATAACACATACTCCTTGTCTTGTCTGTCCGAATCACCATGACCCAGACTGTCGGCTCCTTAGCCTTGCCAGTGATAAGGCAAGTGCCATGCCAGCGAATTGAACTGCCAGAACGCCGTAGATATGCAAATTTAGCACGGCACACTATGCAACCGTCCAAAATTACGACAGCAATAAGAAGGACTTAGGCCCGACAATGTGAAGAAAGCCGGCCATCCTCCTTCTGTAAACGGAAGACTCATCCACGCGGGGCGAAGTAGTTGGACTCCTCGGGCAGGTCATCCGTCGGGGTAGGTTGAGTATTTACTTCGGATTCCATGGCGATGCTTTCTTCCAGCTCGGACGGCTCCTTGGAGCGTCTCGCCAATTCCTCTTGAAGACAGTCTGCAATATCGTGGTGTTCAAAACCTCTGTTTGACAAAACGCCAGTTGTCCTCATCAATGCAACAATGTGCTTGGATTGCGGATTCGTGGGGTTCTTGGGCGACCTGGAGTCAGCCAAGGCTGTCGTCCAGAAGATCGCAGTGGCTTGATATTCCGCTCAATGACTTGAAGGATATTGCCGAGAAGGGTTTCAGAATGCAGGGCACGAGGTTTAGTAACACGTGGCGTACGTTTTGCAGTGCCGTGTCCCTAATTGCATAGATCATTCTGTCAGGGGCACTTCTTGCGGTTTGGACCCTCGCAGGCGGAGAGATAAAGAATCAGTCTAAAGTTCAACCGGCCACCAAAACGCAAGCAAGCACGAGAACCACCTTTGGAGACAATCCGGAACCCAAGACAGCGCCAAAGCCCGCTGCCCCCAACCTGACCACCGTCTTTGGAAAATCCCCTGGCCGAGGCCCGCTCCCGTCGAACGGGCCCTGTCAACGTCTTTTGACCCGGCGCTCCGGCACCGCCTATACTCACGCCGTCGTCCGGCGCCCCGCCGGACGGCGGCCAACAGATTCCGCCATCTTATACAACCGCTTCTGTTGTCCAGAGTCGGGGTCCGCCTCACGGTGTACAGAAAGATTTCTAGGAAAACAACTAGTTCCCCCTGTATTCCATAAATACTTGTTTCATAATGATTTAGCAGCCGCGAGAACATAAGAAATCTGTCATAGATTTGGATTCGCGCGGTTGGTCTATAATTGCGCGGTTTTCCAAGGAGCCCTGCCGGTGAAGCTGATTTCCCGATACACCCTGCGCCAGATTGGCGTGCCCGCCCTGCTTGCCGCGGGGGTGATCGGCTTTTTCATCGTCGGCGGCACGGTGCGCAACCAGATGGCCGAACTGATCAAGCTGATCCCGGCCGACCAGGTGCGCGTGCTGGATGTGTCGCGCATTTCGTTCTACGCGCTGCCGACACTGGCGGGTTACATCATCCCCATCACCTTTCTGCTGGGGATCATGTTCGCCTTTTCGCGCATGGCCCAGCACAGTGAAATCATTGCCATGAAGGCGGCGGGCATCCCGCTGAAGCGGATTGTGCTGCCGGTCATCGCGGCGGGCGCGCTCCTGAGCGGCGTGGTGTACGTGGCGCAGGACATGGGGCGGCCCTGGGCGTACAACCGGATGATGGGCCTGATGATGGTGGAACTGCCGCTGCGCATGTCCATAGACATGCTTCCGACCGGATCGATTCAGGAGTACAGCGGCTGGCGGGTGTACATCGGCGGGCGGGACGCGGACGGCACGCTGCGCAACCTGACGGTGCTCCAGCCCGCGCAGGAGGGCGGCGCAAACGCGTTTTACGCCGACTCGGCGCGGCTGACCCGCGAAAACGGACGGCCTGTCCTGGAAATGCGCAAGGGCTACCTTGTGCCGGCCGACCCGACGCGGCACATCACCTTTGAAACGCTCAAGCAGCCGGTGCCCACGCCGGAGACGCACAAGGTCCCCAACACCAACGACGGCATGACCATGACCGAGCTGTTCTCCGAGGAGCGGCGGCTGGGGGCCATGTTTGCCGGGACGGGGTCGCTGCCCGTGGCGGCGGAACTGCGCGGTGTCCGGCTTGAGGTCAAGAACCGCTTTTCTTTCCCGCTCATGTGCCTGGCGGTCAGCCTCGTGGCCGCGCCCATCGGCGTGCGCACGCACCGGTCGGGGCGTTCCTACGCCTTTGCGGTGGGCCTGTCGATGGTCTGCGTCTATTTCGTGCTGCGCAAGCTGGTGGAGCCGGCCTTTCTGGCCTCCCTTCCGCTGACGGTGCTGCTGGGCCAGATACCCAACGCGCTGCTGGCCGCGGTGGGGGTGGTGCTCATCGGGCGGGTGGACCGGGTATGACGCTGCTCGACCGATACTATGCGAAGCGCATCGTGGGGACGATGCTGCGCATCGTGCTGTCCATGACGCTGCTGGTCATCGTGGTGGATGTGCTTCTTTCCAAGCAGGACAACATCATCAAGTACAAGATTCCGGCCTGGGCCGTGGCCGAGTACTATCTCTGCTTCATCCCGCAGGTGCTCTTCGAGTTTCACGCGGCGGCGCTTTCGGTGCTCATCGCCGGGCTGATGGTGCTGGGCAAGTCGGCGCAGGACAACGAGGTGACGGCCGTGCTGGCCGGCGGCATCAGCCTGCGGCGGATTGCGCGCGCGCCCGTGCTGGTGGCGCTGATCATGGCCGTGGGGGCCTTTGTCTTTCAGGACACGCTGGGCGTGACCGCGTCGCGCACCTTCAACGCCGTTGAAAAGAAGTACTTCAGGAAAATCGGCGGGCCGGCGCGCCAGGGCACGAGCTGGACCAATCTGGGCGGCGTGTGGACCTGCCATGTGCTCAAGTTCAACCCCCGGGCCATGACCGGAGAGGATGTCTATCTGCACGCCATCCGGCCCAACCGTGTCGATGAAATCCGCGCCAAACGCATTTATTGGGACGAGACGGAGCGGCGCTGGTATCTGGAGGACGGGCGCTGGGCCGCGTTTGACCCGGGCAAGGACTGGGAGGTGGTGTCGCAGCGCATCACCCGCACCCCGGCCCCGTTCACCGAGAGTCCCGAGGCGCTGTTCGCCCTCGACGAGCCTTCCCGCTCCAAATCCGTGCGGGAGCTGACGGCGGACCTGCGCCGCGCGGAGCGGCTGGGCACGCCCGCGCTGCGGCAGCGGGTGGAGTATCACCTGAAGTTCGCGCAGCCCGCCCTGTGCTTCGTGATGATTTTCCTCGCCATTCCCTTCGCCCTGCGGCTGCGGCGCGGCGGATTCATGCTGGGTGTCGGCGCGAGCATCGGCATTGGACTGGCCTACCTGACCGTGTTTTACGTGAGCGTGGGCCTTGGCTACATGGGCACGCTGCCGCCCCCGGTGGCCGCATGGCTGGCCAATATTCTGTTTCTGGCGGGCGGTCTCGAATTGTTTCGCCGCACCCCCACCTGAGCCCGCCGATGCCTCAGGGGGAGGCGGCGAGGGCGCAGGGTTGGCAAAGAAAAGGGTCATATCGCCGCGCAACACACTATAAGACCGGTGGAATGCGGCAGGACCACAATATATAGTGCCTCTCCGGGGATAAATTGTTGACAAAATGTATTGCGTTGCGTGCCGTCCATGCACTAAACTAATGAAAAGTCGTATTGTGTCCTGTGTCAACATATTACACAGTGGTTTCGTTGACTCAAGCGGCGCTGTGCGCCCTTCTTGTGTCCCTATCTGTTGTGATGATTCCGCCGGGCGGGGTCAATGAGCGTGCGTGTCCACGTTTTGGCGTGGTTACGAGGTGTACATGGTTCGTGGATTAGTCATCCGTAAAACTTTCATCATGGTCGACCTTGCCCTGGCGGCATTTGTCGCGGTGGTGGTGGGTCTGGTCGCCATGGAGATGGTCCGGGTGATTCCCGGTCCCGACGCGGTGCTGGCCGGGGGGGGCAGCGTTGCCGAGCCCACAGCCCCGCCGTTGCCCCAGGTGGGCGACCGCGCCGTCTACGCCTCCCTGAAACAGAGTGGCCTGTTCGGAGAGGCGGGCAAATGGGACCCCAAGGCCATGGCGCCGCCCGACACGGCACCCGTGGCGCCCGCAGACACGGAGGTGGTGGAGACCACGCTGAACCTTCGCCTCGTTGGCACCATCGCGTCGGGCGCGGTGAGCAAGTTTTCGACGGCGTTTATAGAGAATCTCGACACGAACGACCGGGGCCGGGCCTACTGGGTCAGCGACCAGGTCATGGACAACGTGACGCTGGAGGAGGTGCTTTCGCGGGAGGTGATCGTGCTGAACAAGCGCTTTGACCCGCCGAAGCGCGAGCGGATAAAGATGGACGAGGCGCAGCCCGAGTCGGGCGCGGCGACGAAAGCGCCGCCCCCGCCGACAGGCGCCGGGGACGCCTCTTCGGAGCGCATCAGCCTGAAGCGCGACGAGGTCGTTCAGGAACTGTACGCGAACTACGCGGACCTTGTGACCAATGTGAAACCGGAAATGGCGCGCGACGCGAACGGCAACGTCATTGGCGTGACGGCGCCGAACATTGGACAGGTTCCGCTGGCCCAAAAGCTGGGCATCAAGGACAACGACGTTCTGCAGACGGTCAACAACGAGCAGATAGACAGCGAGCAGAAAATTCTTGAAATTGTGCAGAAATACCAGACCGCCAACTCGTTCCGAATCGGCATTATGCGGGATGGCAAGCCAAAAGTCATTACCTATCGCCTGGAATAGGCACAACCGGTCCCCGCGGGCGGTTTGCGGCGGTCACGGCGGAAGAGAGGCCACAATATGCGGCGAATGACACAGACAATTCTGGCTGGAACAGCGGGACTTTTCCTGGTGGCTGGCGCGCTTTTCGCCCTGCCTGCCTCCGGGCAGGACCCGGAAGTGGTCGAAGCGGCCCCGGTGGCCGAGGCACCCGCGCCCGCCCCGGTCCCCGAAACCTCCTCCGTGGTGGAGGAACCGGCCCCCCCGCCGGAAGAGGTGGCGCCGCAACCCCCGGCGCCGCGCCCGATGCCCCCGCCCGCCCCGCGCGTGGTCAACGGGGCGCCCCGCTCCTCGCGGCCCATTCCGGCCGCCCCGGGGCGGCCGGGCATGCCGGCCGTTCGCCGCGGCGCTCCGGGGGCGGCGATGCCGCCCGCGGCGGCGCGCCCGCCCTCGCCCAATGACAAGCCGCCCGAGCCCAACGACGCGAAGACGGGCGAAAAGGCCGACGAGCCGGTGTCTTTCGATTTTCGCGACGCGCCGCTGTATGACGTGGTGGAGGCGATAGGCAAGCTTACGGGCCGCAACTTTGACGTGGACGCCAACATTTCGTCCATGACGGTGACGCTGATCACCCACGACCGCATTCCGCCCGAGATGGCGTACCAGGTGCTTGAATCCATCCTGAGCACGCGCGGCTATTCGATGGTGGAGAGCGTGGACGGCCATCTGGTCAAGATCATCGCCACGGCGGACGCGACAACCTCGGGCAAGACCCCCATGATCAGCGGGTCCGAGAAGCCGGGCAAGGGCTTCGACAATTTCTCGACGCATATCGTCACCATCAAGTACGCCGACGGCGCGGAGATTCAGCGCGCCCTGCAGATTTTGGGCACCAAGAACGCGCAGATAGACGTGTACGCGCCGACGAACACGCTCATCATGACCGACACGGCCGACGGCATCCGCCGCATGCTTGGCTTCCTTGACGAGGCCGATGTCGCCGGGCTGAGCACATCCACGGAAATCTACACCCTTGAGTTCACCCGGGCCGAGGTGCTGATGGGCCAGATTACCCAGGTGCTGGTTGAGGAGGGGTCGCCGAGCGGCGGCGGCGCGCCGCGTCCGGGCCAGCCAATGGCCCCGCAGCCGGTGCGTCCGGTGCGCGCCACGCGCGCCCCGCAGCAGCCCGGCGCCGGCTCGCAGGTCATCGGGGCGCGGCAGGAGGTGCTGCGGATGGTGCCCGACGAGCGGCTCAACTCGCTTATTGTGGTCGCGTCCGAGGGGATGATGGCCAAGGTGCGCGACCTGGTGAAACGCCTCGACTCGCCGACCCCCTACGAGGCGAACAACCTGCACATCTACCAGCTGCTGAACGCGGACGCGGAAGTTGTGGAGCAGGCCATCCAGCCGCTGGTCGGCATGGCGCCGCGCAAGCAGGCCTCGGGCGGCGGCGGC
>CAIUWO010000399.1 GCA_903902895.1 Candidatus Hydrogenedentota bacterium
AAGTGCCAGGTGGAGCAACCAGCGGATGACAAGACGGCATGGACCCAGCCGGATTTTGATGACAGTGCATGGGAGCCGGCGCTTGCCTCCTTCGGCCCGCGTGTCTTGTGCACCGGGCCAGTGACTTTGTCTCCGGGTGACGACTTTGCCCAGTGGAAGTTCCCTTGGGATTACAGCATAATCTTCCATGAGCGCTCCGAGTACTCGCTGCGTCTGGGCATCAACGAGGACAAGGTGTTCTCCAGCGCGCTTGGCGGAAAAGGGCGCATTCCGGAAGAGTTCATCGACCTGGGCGAAGTGCGGGGCCGCGACGTGTATCTCATTCAGGCAAGCATCATTCTGCCCCCGCAGTATACCTCCGACGTGCCCGCCATCCTGCGCCTCGGCGGCGCGTGCCGGAAACGGGCGTTCACCAGCATGTACGAGGGACCGCCCAAAGAGGTGCCGGGTATCGGTTGGCCGCCGGAACTTGCCCTTGAAGGTGGGCTGGATGCGCGGGTGGTTCACGCCAGGGTCGTGCTGCATCCCGGCAACAACTATCTGAAATTGTGGGTGGAGCGTGAGACCAAGGGGCCGCTACGACTTTATTATCAGATTCTGCCCGACGGACAAACGCCGCTGGACCCGGAATGGATTTGGAGCAGCCAGCCGGACACGCCAGGAACCACCGTTTTCAAGAATACGGTTGAGGTTCCGGGTGCGGTCCAGTCGGCCATGATGGTCGTGGCCTTGGCCGGCATGCACAAAATCCGCGTCAACGGCGAACTGGTGGCGGACCAGGGCAATTTCGACGCCTACTTCATGAGCCGGTCTGAGCGGTATGACATTGCGCGATTCTTGAAACCCGGCCCGAACCAGTTGGAGATTGAGGCGCGCGACACAGGTGAAGCCGTAGGCCTGCTGCTTGACGGCCTCGTGACGCTTAAGGACGGGGGAGAGGTGGTGTTTGTTTCGGATGCGTCCTTCACCACCGCCAATGGCCCCGCCCGTATTCTCAGCGCGCCGTCCCAGGGCTACACGGGGGACCCGGCGCTGCTCCTGCTGCGGCCGCGGCCCCATCCGCTTCCGCAGGCTGGCTGGCTTGCGGGCGAAGCGGCGCGTCCCGCGCCGTTTGACCGGTTAATCTATGCTCCGCCGTATGACATTCCGCCCACGTCCACCCGGTACCGTTTTGTTGTCCCGCCCGGCGCCACCCGCATGACCCTGCGCACCCCATGTGAAACGCAATTGTTCGTGAACGGTTCGGAAGTGCCGCTCGAGGGAAGTGACGGCGTTCTTACGGCAACGCTGCCGGACCCCGATGCCCCCCGCCGCGTTGCGGCGCTGCGGATAGCGGCGGTTTTGGGTTTCGAGAAGGGTGCGGCCATCGAGGCGCCGATTACCTTTGAGATGGGGCCCGGCACCATCCCGCTGGGTTCCTGGGACGAACTGGGCCTGCCGCATTATGCGGGCGGGGTGCGCTATACTGTGCGCGTCCAAATTGCCGAAAGGGACGGCGCGCATGTGGTGCTGGATCTGGGCCATGTGCGCGGCAGCGCCGAGGTGCTGGTCAACGGCAAGCCCTGCGGGACGCGCATCTGGCATCCCTACCGCTTTGACGTCACCGATGCGGCAAAGGGTGGAGAGAATGAGATTTCCATTCTTGTGCTCAACACGCTGGGGCCCCATTTCGCGGATGGGCACCCGAGCGCGGGCGTGAAGGAAAATCAGACCCAGTCCGGCATTTTTGGCCCCGTGCACGTGTTGCGGATGATGCCGGCGAGTTTGACGCTGACAAAGACGGAATAGACGCGGACCGTTTTGATGCCCCCTTGAGGGATGGAAAGGAGATTGTATGACGGTGCGGCATGCAGTGGTGGCGGGACAGTTTTACCCGGAACAGCCCAAGGTGCTAGAGGAGGACGTGCGGGGGTACATCGACGCTTCGGGCGTGGTGGCGTCCCCCGCGCAGGTGGCGGTGCTGGTGGTGCCGCACGCGGGCTACGTGTATTCGGGACCGACCGCCGGATTTGCCTATGCGCGCGTGCGCGGGGCCAAGCCCCGGCGTGTCGTCCTGCTGGGCCGTTCGCACCGCTACGCCTTCCAGGGCGCGTCGATATGGGCCACGGGCGGCTACGAATCGCCGCTGGGCATTCTGCCCGTCGATGTCGATATGGCGGCCATGCTGGCCCAGGAATTCGGCGGCGCGCCCACGGAGGCGCATGAGGTGGAGCACACGCTCGAGGTGCAGGCGCCGTTTGTGCAGGTGGCCATCGGCACCGTGCCGATTGTGCCGGTGCTGTTCGGGGACGAGGCGGGCGATTGGCATGTGGAATTCGGCCGGCGGCTCGCCCAATACCTGGAGCCGGGCGACCTGGTCATCGCGTCCACGGACCTCTCCCACTATCTAACCGAGGCCGAAGCCGACGCCATTGACAGGGAGTCTCTCGGAACAGTGCTGGAACGCGACCCGATGAAGCTTGCTCGGGGCCTTGCCGAGGGCAGGTGCTCCATGTGCGGCGGCGCGGCGGTTGTGGCGGCCATGGCCTTTGCGAACGCGCGCTGCGCGGGGGACTGGCGGCTGCTGGACCATCGGACCAGCGCCCATGCAACCGGCGACACCGGCCATGTGGTGGGCTATGCGGCCATTTCCATGGAGTACGACGAGCGGGAAGCGGCGCAATGACCTGGCGCGTTTCGGATGTGAAGCGTGTGATGGATGAATGGGCGCCGCCGGCATGGGCCGCGGCCTGGGACCGGGTGGGCCTGCACGCCGGACGGCCCGACCAGGAGGTGGCGGGGGTGGCCGTGTGTCTGAGCGTGACCCCGGGGGTGGTGGTCGGCGCGCGCGCGGCGGGGGCGAACATGATAGTAACGCACCATCCGCTCATATGGGACCCGATTCGCGCGCTGCGCACCGACGACCCGCAGGTGCGTCTCTGCCTCGACGTCGCGGCGGGCGGCATGGCCTGCCTTTCCGCGCACACCAACTTGGATGTTGCGCCGGGCGGGGTGAACGACGCGCTGGCGAAGGCGCTCGGGCTGGAGAAGACCAAGCCGCTCTTTGCCGCCGACGAGGCGCGGCAGGTGAAGCTGGTCGTTTACGTGCCCGAATCGCACCTGGCGCGGTTGCGCGACGCGGTGAGCGCCGCGGGCGCGGGCGGTGTGGGCGCGTACACGCAGTGCTCGTTCAGCGTGCCGGGCGTGGGGACCTTTCTGCCGGGCGAGGGCGCGCAACCCTATTGCGGCGAGGTCGGAAAACTGCACGAGGAGCCCGAGCGGCGCTTTGAGACACTGGTTCCCAAAGCTTGCCTGGGCGCGGTGCTTCGCGCCATGTGTCAGGCGCACCCCTATGAGGAAGTCGCCTACGACGTGATAGCGCTGGAGAACACTGATCCGGCGGTGGGGCTGGGCCGGGTGGGTGAACTGCCGGAGCCGATGGACGGCGCCGCTTTTGCCGAACACGTGCGCAAACGCCTTGCCTCCGCCTCGATCCGCGCCGTGCACCCCGGCACGGGGCGAACGGTGCGGCGCGTTGCCGTGTTGGGCGGTTCGGGCGGCGACCAGGTCGCGCGGATGCCGCTTGACGTGGACGCCTATGTGACGGGTGATGTGAAATATCATGACGCCCTGACGGCGCAGGCCCGCAATCTTCTGGTGGTCGATGCGGGGCATCACGGCACGGAGATTCCCGTACTGCCCGAGGTCGCCCGGCGGCTTGTTGCCGCGCTGGAGGGGCTGCCGGTCACCGTGATCGGTGAAGACGACCCCTTTGGGGTGTGACCGGGCAGTCGAGTTGACTATAATGCGGCCTCCTGAAAGGAGCCTTAATCGTGGCGCAACCCCTTAAGATTCTCTATGTAACCTCCGAACTCGCACCGCTGGTCAGCACCGGCGGCTTGGCCGAGGTGGCTGCGGCGCTGCCCCGCGCGCTGCGCGCCCGCGGGCACGATGTGCGCGTGGCGCTGCCCTGCTACCGGCAAATCCCGGCCGCTGTTCTTGGCGAACAGTACTGCATGGTCGTGGCCGAACTGGGCGGCAAGGCCGTTCACGGCGCCATGCGCGCGTCCGTGATGCCCGGCACCGACATTCCGCTGTATCTGATCGAGCATGAGGGCTATTTCGGCCGCCAGGCACCCTACGGGGTGGGCGCCTATGAGTTTGACGACAACGGGGAACGGTTCTGTTTTTTTTGTCAGGCGCTGTTTCACGGCATCCGGCAGACAGGATGGATGCCCGATGTCATCCATTGCAACGACTGGCACGGCGCGCCCATCGCCATTTACCTCAAGACGCGCTACCGGCGCGACCCCTTCTGGGGCCGCGTGCCCTGCCTGTTCACGATTCACAACCTTGCCCACCAGGGGCGCTATGCCGTGTCGAGGTTTGGCGCGACCGGATTCGACCCGGCGTTGCTTGCCCCCGGGTGTCTTCTATTTGACGGCGACATGAATTTCATGAGGGGCGCGATCCTCTTTGCGGACACGCTCAGCACGGTCAGCCCGCGCTATGCCAAGGAAATTCAGACCGCCGAGTATGGGTGCGGCCTCGACGAGATCCTGGGCGCGCGGTCCGCCGACCTGTACGGCGTGCTTAACGGCGTCGATTATGACGTCTGGAACCCCGCGACGGACCCGAATATTGCCTGCCCGTACAGCGCCGAATCGCCGCTGGGCAAGGCCGAATGCAAGGCCGCGCTGCAGCGGCGCTTCGACCTGCCCGTGCGCGACGTGCCGCTGTTTGGCGCGGTGAGCCGCCTCTATTGGCAGAAGGGCTTCGACTTCGTGCTGGACGCGATGGACCGGATGATGGCGCACGACGCGCAGCTCGTTGTGCTTGGGTCGGGCGACCCCTGGCTGGAAGGGCAGCTCAGCGGGTGTGTGCACCGCTATCCCGGCCGGGTCGGCGTGTTTCTTGGATATGATGCGGCGCTGTCGCACCAGGTGGTTGCCGGCAGCGACTTCTTTCTTATGCCGTCGCGCTATGAGCCCTGCGGACTGGCTCAGATGTACTCGCTGGCGTACGGGAACCTGCCCATCGTGCGGCGCACGGGCGGGCTGGCCGACACAGTTGTTGATGCGACCCCGGCCAACCTGCGCCGCGGCACGGCGACAGGCCTGTCGTTCGTTCCGAAGACCGCGGCCGCGCTGGCGCGGGCGGTGGACCGCGCCGTGGCGCTCTATGCCGATCCGGAGGCGATGGGGCAGTTGCGGCACGCCGGTATGACGCGCGATTTCTCCTGGGGCCGCTCCTGTGAGGCCTACGAGGCGCTGTACCGGAAGACGGCCAGGAGCGTGCTGTGACGGTGGCCGGGCTGGAACTCATCACCCGCACCCCCGAGGCGACTGAGCTGCTTGGCTCGGCGCTGGCCGGCCTGCTGCCGGACGGCGTGGTGGTGGCGCTGTTTGGCGATTTGGCCACGGGCAAGACCTGCCTCGTGCGCGGGATGGCCGCGCACTATGCCGGCGGCGCGCCGGTGCACAGCCCCACCTTCACCCTCGTCAACCAGTACGGCGTTGACCCCGCGCTGTTCCACCTCGACCTGTACCGCCTCGGCGGCCCGGAGGAACTGGCCGATTTGGGTTATGAGGAGCTTTTCGAACCTGACGGCGTGTGCGTGGTGGAATGGGCCGAGCGGGCCGGCGTGCTCCTGCCCCAGAAGCGTCTTGACGTGCGCCTGTTTCACGCTGGCGGTGATGCGCGAAAACTGGTTTTTGATGACCGGGGTGTTATGCCCGGGGGATGGGAGCAGGCGTTGTCCGCAGTTATGGACGGTGCCTGAGGGCTGCCTCTGAACCGGTTATTCTTTGCCTTATTCCTCTTGAAGCATCTGAACCACAGCAGAGCGCAGCGCTGGCAAATGTGCGCTGATAATGCCCCAAACGACATCGTCTTCAATTCGGTCGTAACCGTGAACAAGGATGTTGCGGAAGTTTATGATGGTTCGGCAGGAGGGGATTCGGTCCGCGACTTCGGGGTGCCTTTTCGCAAGGCGGTTCAATGCCTCGCCAATGATCTGAAATTGTCTTTCGACGGCGGATTTGCAGTAGACATCGTTTCTGTAGGCGGCGAAATCCTTTCCCGCAGTAAAATCCACAATCAGGCCCGAGGCCTGAACCATGTCAAACAGGGATGCCTTTGCCTCATCCAGCATAAAGCAGCGTCCGTTGCTCTTCTATGGCGCGCATGAAATAGGGGTTGCGCAGCGCGCCGATCTCAAGCAGGTCGATTGGGCAGTGAAATTCATCCTGAAGCGCCGCCAAGAGTCCAAAGTAACGGTCGGCGTGCTGGGTCGGAGTTGACGGCTGGAAGGAAACAAGCAGGTCCACATCGCTCTTTCCTGCAACAGCATTGCCGCGTGCCATCGAGCCAAAGACCTCCAGGCGCCGCACCCCGTATTGGTGGCAAAGCTGTTCGATGGCTTCTTTATGGTTGTCCAGAGATGTGTTCACTTTGATGTTTCCGGGCGTTCGCACTCGTGAATTATAGCATGCACAGGCCTCTTTGCGGCGGTTGTCTATCGTCTAATGCGGCTGCCGCGGGGCTGGAAGCGCTCAATGTTTTCCGGTTCGGGCGGCGCGGCCGCGGAGGGGGCTTCGGCGTCGGGGCCGAGCGCGGCGAGGATGGCCTGCGCCTCGGCGGCGACACGGTCGAGCAGTTCGCGGTGTTCCAGGCGGTAGGACGGCTTTCCGTCGGTGACGATTTCGTAGGCGAGCCGCTTGCGGGCGCCCTTCACCTTCATGTGGTCGCTGTGGAGCAGGGTTTTGATGCGCAGGATGATGTCGATGTCCTCGCGCAGGTAGTAGCGGCGGTTGGTGCGGGTGCGCTTGGGGCGCAGCTGGCTGAACCGCTCCTCCCACTGCCGCAGCAGGTGCTGCGGCACCTTCAGCAGATCGCTCACCTCGCCGATGGAGTAGCGGCGGTTGGGAGCGTGGTCGTCGGGGATGATGGGATGGTCGTTGCTCATGGTGCGGTTCCGCGTGTTGTCAGGCTTCCTCGGGCGTGCCCGCGCCGGTCCAGATGGTCAGGTTGGTCAAATCGCGCTTCTGTTTTTGGAACAGGCTGGCAACCAGATAGGCTACAACAAACATGACGATGTTGCCCACCACACCGGTGTAGTAGGAGTGGAACGGGTTGGCCAGCACTTTCGCCAGGGACTCCGAAACGCCGAGGCTTGTGTACGTCGCTACAGTGATGAGTTTCATCTCAATCGCCGTGATGTAGGCGCTGAAGAAAGTCGTGCTCAAGATGCCCGCAAGCACGGACCACCCGTCACCGCGTTTGGTCAGGAATCCCAGCGCGTACAGGCCGAACAGGCCACCCGCCACGATTGCGGCCATTTTTGTCCCCAAATCCTGAAGCGTGAGCGTGTTCATTTCCAGGAACAGCGCGGCGCCGCCCATCATCAGCAGGGCGCTTGCGGCCGAAACGGCGCGCGCCGCCCAGACATAGTGCATGTCCGAGCCGTTCTTGACCATGTGGCGGCGGTAGATGTCCGTGATGGTTACGGCCGAAATCGAACTCACACTGGAGGAGGAGGCCGACATGGCCGCGGCGAACACGCCCGTGATTACCAGCCCCGCAACACCGGTGGGCAGATGGTTCACGCAGAAGTACGGCAGAATCTCCTCCGCCTTGTGGCCGTTGGCCCCCTTCAGAATGTCCATGGCGATCGGGTCCGGGTGCTGCTTGAAGAACACGTAGAGCGCCGTGCCCAGGAACATGAAGAAGGCCCAGGTGGGCACGCTGCAGAAACAGCAAATCCAGATGGCCTTGAGCGCCTCCTTGGGGTTCTTGGCCGAAACGTACTTCTGGATTACATTCTGGTTGCTGCTGTACTCGTACAGCCAGTTGAAGAGTCCGGCGACCATGATCAATATGATCGATTTCTGCTGGATCGAGAACCAGGGCGACGGCTCAATGTTGCCGGTGCCGGGGTTCAGATCGCCGAGCTGGAATTTTCCGTCGGCGAAGGCGGTGCGGAAAACTTCGGGAACGCCCCCGTTGATGCCGCGCACAACCGTGTAGATGCACAGGAACGCGCCGAGCCAGAGCAGGAAGGTCTGAAAAAACTGCGTCCAGACAATCGCCTTGATGCCGCCGCTGGCCGTGTAAATGCCAATGACCACGCCGCCGATCAGAATGCACATGTACGGCGTCGCGCCGGTCATCTGCTGGAAGAGCATGGAGATGAGGTAGAGGATCGTGGCGATGCGCAGCACCTGCCCAAACAGGAAGGCGATGGCGGCGTACATGCGCACGCCCGGCCCGAAGCGGCTTTCCAGGTATTCAAACGCCGAGGTGACCCGGGCCTTGCGGAAGAAGGGCAGGAAGACCTTGGACGCGATGAGGATGCCGATCGGCAGCATGAACGCCGGCAGCAGCCGCAGGTAGGCCGTCTTGTAGGCGTCGGCCGGATAGGCCATGACCGTCATCGAGCTGATCGACGTGGCAAACATGGCCAGTCCCAGCAACCATGCCGGGAAGGTGCGGTTGCCCACGAAGAAGGTCTCCGTGGACTTGTTGACCCGTGCAAAAATGGGGCCCATCGCCGCCAGCGCGCAGAAGTAGACGACCAGAATACTCCAGTCAATTATCCCAAAATGACTCATTTGCCGCCTCTCCATCCTCGTTGCCGGGCTTGTCCGGCGCATCCATGACCATTCGCTGGCCGGGTTTGCCCGGCCGTTCACTCTAGCAGTAGCCGGACTCGAAGGTCAATCGCCGGGGCGGCACGTTTGAATTTCGCCAATTGGCAGGAATAGGCTGAAAGTACAGTTGGTCGCTTGCGGAATTGAATTCGCGTGGGCGGCGTTTGAACAGGCTTGTTTGCAGGTTGATTGGACAAATACTGCGGACTTCGACAAGATGAAGGTGAATCGGGGGCGGTGCGCCGCCGATAATGTCCACGTATATTATGGTGACGCAAACGATAAAGAGAGATAGTATGAAGATTGATGCTAATCCACACTTGACCCATAGAGCCCGCCAGATTCTATGCGGCCTATTCCTTTCTAAGTTTGATCAGGAGGGCTTGAAGTATCTTGGTTTTGACAGTTTTGCCGAGGCGTTCAATGTACTGGGATACAGTCTTCAGGCAAAGCCAGCATCGATAAAGAACTACCGCGACGAACTTGATCCATACTTTCCCAATGCGCGCATGGGATGGCGCAAACGGCCATTGCGAGAGCATTGCCAATCTATTCTTGAAGCGTATAGCCACGTTGAACTGCTCGAACTAGGTGAATTGATCAAAGGCTTTTTGTTGCCTGTTGTCGAAGCTGAATCTATACCGGAAGTCAAGCGGGTCTTGGACCTTCAGCATCCGGAACCCTCCACATCATTCGCGAAGCGCCTGATCACGGGAAAAGCTGCGGAGCAATACTTTCTGGCTCACTATTCCGGCATGATGGAGTTCGCGGAGTCAACGGTCACTGACACGACTGCATGGGGCTGTGGCTTCGACTTCAAAGTGATGCGCCCCCAATGTGACTCGTTTTCAGCGGTTGAGGTCAAGGGGTTGAGTGCAATGTGTGGTCAAATACAGATGACCGAACTGGAATTCGCAATGGCCGAAGCGTTGCAGGATAGATATTACCTTGTACTGGTCCGGAACTTCGTTGAAACCCCCTTCCACAACGTGATTATCAACCCAGTGAAATCATCTATTCAATTTACAAAAGTGGAACGAAAGGAGATCCGATTGTCATGGAACGCAAATATCGTCGAATGATTGAAGGCAACCTTTACGTACTCTCGCTTCCCGCCGGAAGGGATAAAGCCTCTCTGGATGTAGCAATTGATAATGAACTTGAGTCTGCCAAGTGTGGCCAGATTTTAGGCTCAGGCATGTCCCTAGTGGCTGATGGTACCATTCGCTTCGAGATCGGGGCCTATGACCGTGACGAGGCTAACGAGGCCATATCCCGAGCGCTCCGAAAAATGAAATGCCCGGACTACGAACTGGATTGGGATGGTGACTAAGTCCACACGGTAAAGCGCCTGGCGAGGCTTGTGCCAGAGATGATGGCGGATTGCGTCACTTGAGCGATTTCTCCAGCCACGCGATGGCGTCGTCCTGGGCGGGCACCTTGAGCGAGTGGGGCAGGTCGTAGTACTTGCACAGGAACTTGTCAGGCGCGCCCATGCGTTTGTAGATTTCGGCCAGTTTGGCCTCGGCCGCGCGCATGCCGTCGAGCGGGAACAGTTTGTCCTGAAGACAGTCGATGACCATCAGGGGATTGGGCCCGTTGAGTGCTGTCATGTCGGCAAGGTCGAGCCAGTTCACCTGGCCCGGCACATGCAGCATCCAGGTGTGGCTCTTGGAATGGTGGTGCAGCAGGGAGGTGTAGGGGGTCATCCACCCGGCGACAACGCCCGCCTTCAGGCGCGGGTCGAGGCCGAACAGGTAGGCCGCCCGCCAGCCACCGATGGACAGCCCCATGCAGCAGAGGCGCGACGCATCCACCTCGGGCCGGGTTACCAGGTAATCCACGCTGGCAATGTCACCCTGTACCAGAATCCCCGGCCAAGTGGTGCCCGCGTCGAAGATGGTCTTGGCCATCTTGTCCTCATGCCTTCCCGAGAGTTCGTTGAATGCTCGGATGTATTCGTCGCTGCCCGGCTTGAGCCCGTTCAGGTCCTCCTTGTACATCTCCGGCAGCGAGTCCACCGGAAGCCGTTGCGCGCCAAAGTAGAAGGCGTCCGGCACAAGCACCACGAATCCACGCCGCGCCAGTTCATCGGCGAAACAGCGTCCGCCGTAGGTCTTGTCAATCAGTTCCTGGAGTACGGGTGGCGTGTTTTCTATTTCGGTGATCTTCTCCTTGCCGTAATAGTAGAACCCGCTGTGGCAATGCAGCGCGACCACGGCCGGGGCGGGCTTGGTCAGCCCGTCGGGGACCAGCAGGAAGGCCTCCGTCTTGCGGTCGGCCGTGATGGAATAGCGCACAAGGTAACGCGTATAGCCCGCCTTCTTGACCGTTTCCA
>CAIUWO010000400.1 GCA_903902895.1 Candidatus Hydrogenedentota bacterium
CCAGACCGTTCCGAGCCCAGGGCCAAGAAACGCCGGTCCAAAAATTACCAATACCTCACACAAACAAGGCGCCTGTTCAAGGAATGCCCCCATCGAAATCACTATAAAGCAACATCGCCTTAACTAAGTGCCATTCGGGACAGGCACCGTTGCCGGCGCGGCATCCGCCATTATATCCGTCATCCCGCAACGCACACGCACAGTGTCCTCTATGGGATGTGCCGCCCACACATAGCCGTCCAGCGGTGGGGGTTCGCTCGCGTTGCGTTCAGGCATCCATCTTTTTGCCGCATAAGCCTTCATGTACTGCTCGGCCTTCTGCATCTGATTGGCCGTCAGTTCCATCGTGACGACGTTTTCCTGGCTTGCCGTGAGTGTCACAGACTGAATCGCCTTTTGGGAAGGGATCTCTTCCCAGCAGACCTGGTCCGGTGGATACCCCGAGTTTCTTAATATAGGGCAGGCCGTAAACGTGAGGGCAATGGCGGGAAGCAACAACATGGTGGTCGGGGCCTTGATTATTGGACCTTGTGAGCTGCCCGCTTCTCGGACGAGTTCATACATCCCGGCATTACCCACAAGGAACTCCGCCTCGGGGCTCCAGTGGCAATCCCCAACGCTATGGGACCCACCGCACTTCACGTAAACGAGCATGCGGTCGTTGGGAAAGGGCAGCGGCTGCTTCAACGCAACCTGTGCACGCACCAAAGCAACGTCAGGCGCCACGAATTTTCGGGCCGTGCCGACACCGGCGAAGATATTGTGCTCTGAGTGCAGTGTCATACCGGATTGCGGATCGTGAATAATGATCGCGTAGGTGCCTTCGGGCACGGGAAAGAACTTAATACGACCTTGGGCGTCCGTCTCCAGACTGACGGACTGATTCTCTCTTCCGCCTATTTTTCCCCAAAGTTCCACCCGCACCCCCGCCGCGGGCGGGCCGTCGGGCTTGCCGCGCCGCACCTCAATATCCAGCGACTCGCCCGCCGGGGTCTGCGACTGACTGTTTATTTTCTGCAGCGTTTCGGCGAGTTGTGCCTGTGTGGCCTGCATCGACTGCATGTTCATGATCACGTAGATACCCACAAACAACACCACAACGGCCGACAAGCCCGCGATACCCGTCTGAATCCAATCACGCATGACTTTCCCCTTCATGGCATCCCACCAAAGACGCCGGGCCACGGCATCGGGATCGCCAAAACGGTCCAATGCGCGCGTCCAGGCGCCCTCCTCGGTCTGCCCGTTGCTTGTCAGTTCCTTTTCCGCCGACAGCGCCAGATGGTCCGCCAACTCGTCCAGAATGTCGGCGCGCAATCCCGTCGGCTCGTCCCGGTGCGGCGACGGAAACGGGTTGATACCTTCCCTAGGCCAGTGCATTGGCAGGCGTCCCCAAAACACCGTCCACGGCCGACGAGAAGCGCCGCCACTCCGCCAATTTCAATTCCAGCGCCGCCACGCCCTTCGCCGTCGCGCGGTAGTATTTCCGCCGCCGCTTGGGCCCCACCTGAACCCAGTACGACTCCAGAAACCCCTCCCGTTCCATGCGGTGCAGCGCGGGGTAGAGGCTTCCCTCCTTCAGTTCGAAGTAGCCCTTCGACCGTTCCAGCACGTCCTGGGTGATTTGGTAACCATAGGCCGGCTCAGGGGTTACCACCTGCAACACCAGCATTTCCAGCGTTCCGGCGAGTAATTGTGAGTCCATCGGGTGACCCTCCAAACGGTTCCGAAGTATGCACTGCCGCGCAATGCATTGTCTGACTATGTATACACCCGGAAAGCTTTTTTGTCAAGAGGGATTGCGGGGACCAGATGCGCTTGCTCAGGCTGCGCGCCGGCGCGACAGCCACCACCGAAACAGGCTCCAGCCAAGCATCAGCACGGAAATGCCGATCATGGCCAGTATCACGTAAATCGGGTAGAAATAGGTCCCCCGCTCCTCCGGGGGCATGCGCAGCACCCTGCAGATGCCCCCGGAAAGGTTGATGACCGTCAGTGCGGTAATTGTGGTGAAGAACTGGATGCTGTTATACAGCGATTTGGTAACAGGGGCTTGATAGCACCGGTCCCGGTACAAATTTGCCGTAACCGCCAGCACGGCGAGCACGAAGGACACCGCCGCCGCCGCAACCATCACCGACAGCGGCGGGTGATTCGCGCTGTATATAAGATGGATCGTGATGGGCCAGTACACAAGAAAGGCCAGCCCCTGCATCACCATGATGGTCTTTGTCTTCGAGGTCATGCGCGTCATCTCCGCCGGTTGTCTGTACTCCTAATGCCGCCAAAGCCTGTTTTGTCAAAGTTGTCGCGTCAGACTTTCCAGCGCTATTGCAGTTGCGGCATGGGCAGACGCTCGCCCTGCAATAGCCGGGCCTGATCCTCGGGCAGGTTAAGACCGTAGAAGATGGCGTTGCAGTCGATCCACTGGGCAAGACGGCGCAGTTCTTCCGGGCTCAGCTCGACCTTGTTGTGGCCCTTGCGGAGCATTGCGATAAGGAAACCGGGGAACGCATTTCCCATTTCAGTGTTGCTCGTGCGTCGGAATCTGTACTTGATCTGGGCGGCGGGATGCTGTCATCCGTTGCCTTTTGCGTAGCGCAGCTTCACGGGCATTGGTCCCTCGAAGCGGTATCCGCGGCCCCGGTTTGCTGGGTGGCCTGCATGTCATAAATGATGGTGTCCGAGCTAAAGTCCTGCTCGTGCGGCCATGTGATTCCGTAACGGGCGGGGCGCACCCTTCCGAAATATGCCGGGTCTTTCAACTCTTGAAAGGCAGACCCCTTCAGATAGGGTCTCACATCAAAGACGCCCTCCAGGCCGCTTCCCGTGGTAACCCTGACCCGGTAGTCTTCCAAAGGAATGGCCTCAATAATCCGCTCCATGCTGAAACTCCTTAACGCAAGGGGTCAATCTTGAAGACGGACTCGCCCGCCACGGCAAGCTTCCAGTCCGCCATCAGCTCATCCCTGTGTATTTCAATCCATGCCTGCACCAGCTTCATCTTGGCCGGCGGGAGTAGTCCCGCAAGGACCGCCCCGTCTTCAATTGCGATGGCGGCCGATTCATCGCCATATTCGGCTTGGATATGGGGTATGCTGTGCCGCTTGTCATCGTAAAAGTACATCATAATCAGGATACCATAGAACATTGATATC
>CAIUWO010000401.1 GCA_903902895.1 Candidatus Hydrogenedentota bacterium
CCGCGCATGATCGCCAACCTGCGTCCCTGCGCCGACTGGCTCCGCGCGCACACCGACTTCCTCAACGCCAGCCAGCCCCGGCGGGATGTGCTGCTCTTCCTTCCTTTCCGCCAGTGGGTCACAAACAAGCATTGCGCCGTCTCCGAACTGGCCGCCGAACTCACCGCCGCCAACGTGCAATACGAGGTGGCCGATGAGGAGGTGTTCATCGCCAGACTCGGCCAGTCGCGTGTGGCACTGGTGGAAAGCGCAAAGGTGCTGAACGCCGCCGAACAGGCCGCGGTCAGGACTTTCCAGGCCGCCGGCGGCATCCTTGTCAGCGCCGACAGCAAGCACTGGCAGCGCACGCTCAAGAAAGCCCTCCCCCACGCCTCACTCACCCTGCGAGCGCCCCGGACCGTGCGCGGCGTCGTGCGCGATTCTGACACGGCCACGGTCGTGTTTCTCCACAACCTGCATATCGAACGCCTTTCCTCCTTTGAGGACCGCGTCACACCGGCCGAGGACCTCACCGTGACCGTGCGCGTGCCGTTCAAGGAGATCAAGACGGTGCGCGTTTCCACGGCGGACGAGGGCGTGGCGTCGGGCCCCGTGGAGTACACCGCCAAAGAGGAAGGGAGCGGCAAGGCCCTGACAGTCAAGATTCCCCGTCTGGACATCGCCACTATGCTGGTCATAGAAAAGGGCGCCGGCTGAAAGGGCCGACGGAAATTTGCGGCACCCCAAGACAGGCCGTGCCATGGGTTTGCTCGAAGGCCTGAAAGGCCTTTACATGAAAGCCCAGGGCAACGCCCTGGGAGAAGGGTAGTGCGGAATAGAGGCCGCCCTGAAAGGGCAAAACAGGGAGATGGACCATGCCCCAGTCGCTGGCACTAAACCTCATCCACCTCATCTACAGTACCAAGAACCGGACTGCCTGCCTGACACCCGATATACGCCCGAAATTGTTCGCCTACCAGGCAGGCATATTTCATCAATGGGAAAGCCCCGCGCTCATCATCGGCGGTGAGACGGACCATGTGCATGCATTGTTTGTCTTGTCGAAGAACCATACTTTGGTCAAGGTCATTGAAGAAGTGAAGAGGGGTTCCTCCAAGTGGCTCAAAGACCAGTGCGGCTCGTTTTCCCAATTTCACTGGCAGAATGGCTATGGGGCCTTTTCGGTGAGCCAATCCAGCGTGGCACGGGTGCGACGGTATATTGAGGAACAGACGGAGCACCACCGCAAGAGATCCTTTCAGGAGGAGTTTCGTTTGTTCTTGAAACGCTACGGCGTTGAATACGATGAGCGGTATGTGTGGGATTAAGCATTGTTTCGCCCCTTCAGGGCGGGCGGGGGATGGCACGACGCGTACCCGGGGCGTTGCCCCGGGCTATCATGTTCTGGCCCTTCGGGCCGAAAAGACAGACGAAAGCCATCTTCCAGCCCTTTGGACTGGAGGGTTACACAAGGACGGTGTCTTGAGCCTTCGGGAAAGTGGACGGCACGGGCGTTGATCTCTTCCAGCGGCCGGTCATTTCCTTCTTCGCCATCAGGGCGGAATAGCATTGTCGCTGCGCCGGTTCTACAGAATGACCCTTTTCACAACCCCCATTTGAATTGTATACTTCTGCACATGGGCCGCCGCACAGGGGTGCCCCCAACGAAGGAGAACAGAACATGCAGCTTAATCCCGAGATCTTCCGTGAGTATGACATCCGTGGCATTGTGGACCGCGACCTGGACGAGTCCGTCATGGAACTGCTGGGCAGGGCCTATGTCGCGTACATGCGCGGCAGGCGCAAGTTCAACACGGTGGTCCTCGGCCGGGACGGCCGGCTCTCGGGCAAGACGTTCGCCAATGCCGTCATTGACGGCCTGACCGCCTGCGGCATGAACGTCATCGACATCGGCGAGGTTCCCACGCCGGTGCTCTACTACGCCATGCAGACGCTCAAGGTGGACGGCGGACTCATGCTCACGGCCAGCCACAATCCCAAAGAGTACAACGGGATGAAGGTGGGCGTGGGCAAGACGACGATATACGGCGAGGAAATTCAGAAGCTCGGCAGGATCGCCGCGAAGGGTGTCTTCCCCAAGGCCAAAGGCCCCGTGACCATCACCCGCATGGACATCGTGCCCAAGTACGCGGCCAAGGTCAAGAGCATCATCAAACTCAAGCGCCCGCTCAAGGTCGTGGTCGACGCGGCCAACGGCGTGGGCGGCGTGGTTGCCGTGCCGATCTACCGGGCGCTGGGCTGCGAGGTCATCCCGCTGTACTGCGAGGTGGACGGCGCGTTCCCCAACCACCACGCCGACCCTACCAAGAAGGCAAACCTCACCGACCTCATCCGCCTGGTGAAAAAGCACAAGGCCGACATCGGCATCGGCTTCGACGGCGATGTGGACCGGCTCGGCGGCTGCGACGAGAAGGGAAACATGCTTGAGGGCGACCGGCTCCTGGCGCTGTTCGCGCGCAGCATCCTCAAGGACAAGCCGGGCGCGACGATTCTGGGCGAGGTGAAATGCTCGCGCGGGCTCTACGAGGACATTGCCAAGCACGGCGGCAACCCGGTCATGTGGCGCACGGGCCATTCGCACATCAAGGCGGCCATGAAGACCCTGCACGCCGAACTGGCCGGCGAGATGAGCGGCCACATCTTCTTCAAGCACCGCTGGTTCGGTTTTGACGACGCCATCTACGCGGGCGCGCGCCTGCTCGAAATCGTCGCCGCCGGCAAGGCGCCGCTGAGCGCCCATCTGGCCACCATCCCGGAACGCTTCAGCACCCCCGAGATCGAGTTTTCCTGCGCAGACAACCGCAAGTTCGATGTGATCCGCAAGGCGACAGCCTACTTCAAGGACGAACTCGGCTTGGACGTGGTCACGATTGACGGCGCGCGCATTGAGTTCCCGGACGGCTGGGGCCTTATCCGCGCCTCAAACACGGCCCCCAAACTGGTAATGCGCGTCGAAGCGGACACCAAGAAACGCATGACCCAGATAGAAAAGCTCATCCGCGAAAAAGTCAATGAGCTGACCGCGTGATAATTCTCTGTCCAAAGGCGTGACCGCAACCGCCGTTATTCCCGCGAAGGCGAGTATTTTCTTTGCGTATCTTGTTTAATTGAAACAACTTACGGATAAGGCGACGCTTGAGCATGGCCATGTGGACGAAATGAATATAAAAACGGTTGCTTGACTTGAGCAAAATTGCTTCTGTTGTGGTAAAATAAAGTTGCTCAACGCCCTGATGGGCGTTTCTCCTTCCGCGGAGGCCTGGTGCGATAACGTATCAGGCCTCTTAACTATTTCAGGGCCGGTTGCGGCGCAGTCGCAACGCGGCCCTTTTCCAGATAATCCGACAAAGACCGGCGCAGTTGCTGCGCCAGTTCCGGTTCTTTGCCAAGATTGTTCTGGGCCGTGCGGCTGTTCTGGAAGAGCGGCACATCGGTGAATTCGAGCACGGCCTCCGTGCCGGTGCGCTGCAGGGTGAAGGGGTCCAGTCCCGACTGCCAGCCGAAACGCCAGCGTCCAGACCGCACCGACAGCGCCACCGGGTTGCCCCGCATGGAAACGCAGTCGCGGAATTCGGTCTGCCGGGCAAGATCCACACCGTCCAGCCCGGAGACTGCGGCCTGACCGCACTGCGAAAGCACGGTGGGTGCCACATCACACAGCGTTACCGGCACTTTCCGGTTCCTGCCCGCCTGGCCGGGGATGCGAATCAGCAGCGGCACGCGCAGGGCCGCCTCGCTCAGACCGGATTGAAGCACTCCCTTTTGCATGACGCCGCCGGGCGCGGCAAAATCGGGTCCCCAGGGTGAGGTGATGACGACAACCGCGTCCTCCCCCCCCGGCAACGCGTCCAAACGCTCAAGGAAGGCATCCAAACGCCGGTCCAGGTCGAGCAGCACCGTGTCATACAGGTCCACGGCGTTTGTGGCGCGGCCCTTGCCCAGGAAGCCCTCACCATAGCGGTCCAGCCGCTGGGGGGCGCGCAGTTCGCGCAGCCGCACAAACACAAACCATGGGTCGCCGGGGTGCGCCTGAATCCAGTCACCGGCCTTGGCAAGCGTGCCGGCGGCACTGCCGGGCAGCGCTTTGGGTGGGGCGGACGACCCAGGCGCGGGCGCGGGCGCGTCCATCGGGGCGGCGTCGTCAAAGAGCAGGAAACCTTTTTCAAAGCCCGAACCCTGCACCATGTCTTCCCCGTCCACACCGCGGCCGTCGGTGAACGCCGCCGTGTGGTACCCGACGGCGCGGAATAGGCCTGCCAGCGTTTCCGGAGCTTTGCTTTCGGGTGCCGGCACCTGCCCCTCGAAGTGGCCATGCCGCAGGGGATTGACTCCGGTCAGCAGCGACATGCAGGCGGCGGGGGTTTCCGGCGCGGGGGTGTAGGCCTGCTCGAATACCGCCATGGTAGAGGCGCGCGCCTTGAGCGCGGGGGTCGTTTCCCGGCTGTAGCCGTAAAGGCTCATGCTCTCGGCGCGCAACCCGTCCAGCGCGATGACAATGACCGATTTCTTCTTTGCGGCGCCGGGGCGGTCAATAAACCACGGCCCGGACACGGCCAGGTGCCGGTCCGTGGCGGTGGCCGGGCGCAGTCCCGCCTTGGCCAGCCATTCCTGACCCGGTCGGGCGCTCCATAGAACATCCACCGCGTCGCACTTCTCGGGAAGCGCCTCGGCGGACACCCGAAACTCGGTCCATTGCCCGTCCGCAAGCGCGGTCTGCCCCTCAAAGGTGGTGGAACCGGCGCCGCTGAAGGCCAGAGTCACAAACACTGTATCCAACCGGGCGGGGTCGTCTTCGGGCTGGGCAAAGTAAAGCACCAGGTCCCCTTTTGTGCGGGGTTCGGCGATCGGCATATGGGCGGCAAGCCCCTCGCGCAGGTCGCGGGCCTGGGTCCATCCGCTTCCAGCGCGCACCGCCGTTTCCGGACCGGCGGGCACTGTCGTATTGCGCAGCGCGGCCGTGGCAAGCTGCTGCTGGGCCGCAAAGGCCCCAAACAGCGCCGCGGCCGCAGCCGCAAAGTAGCCGAGGGCGGGCAAGGGCGATGCGGGACGGGACTGCAGCGCGCCGAAAAAGACAACCAGTTTCAGGAATGTATGGGGAACGGCGAAGGCGGCCAGATAAATAAGCGGCTCGTACTTTACCAGCACGGCCCAGGGCCACGGCACGGCAATATGCAGCAGATAAGGCACCAGTACCAGCGCCGCCGCCTGCGCGACCATATCCCATAAAATCGGCAGCGGGGAGCGGGTGGGCTTGAGCATGCGCACCAAGGCCATGAAGGCCAGTTCCAGGCCGACATAGGCCAGAGCCACCACCGCCACCGTCAGCAGGCCGGAATGGAAACCGGACACAAGTCCCGCGGCGGCAAGCATGCGGCGGGCCCACACGCCGACGAGTCCGCCGGCGAGACCAAGGCTCACCAAGTAGAAAGGCACAATCACAGGTGTATCCCCAAGGCGGCGACCAAACACGCCACGCCGTAAGGATACGCATTGGCGAACAAGACCGCAAGAGAACTCCGCCCAACAAATAGTGGGGGCCGGTTCGTTCGAACCGGCCCCGCGATTACAGGGTGTGCAAGGTTGCTGGCGACCCGTTACTTGGCGGGCGCTGGTGCAGGCGCGGGAGCGGCCGGCTTGGTGCACTTGCCGTCCTTGCAGCAGGGGCACTTGCAGTCTTTGCAGACGCACTTCTCGCCGCCCTTGCAGGGGCACTTCTCACACGCGGCCTTGTCGCACGATGCGGCCTTGTCGCACGACGCGGCTTTGTCACAGGACGCGGCCTTGTCGCAGCATGAGGATTTCGCAGCCTTGCTGGGACAGTCCCCCGCGTGGGCCGGCATCGCGGCGAGCACGCCAAAGGACAGGACGAACGCGAACAGTACGGTCAGCAACAGTGTCTTCTTCATGGTCATTTTCCTCTCGTGTTATCACACGTTTAATCTGCGGTGTTTAGCAACCAACCCTGTGTCGGGCAAACAGTGCCTCCCGCGCGGTTGGTCGCCTTGATCAATCCATCCGCCGCTCAACAGCGCCAGACACAGCACAACAGATGCGCCGGAGGCGGCTTGCACTGGGACATGTTCAAGAACAGGTCCCCAAACCCGCAGACCTCGCTGGAAACGGCCGATTCGGCCGTGACCTGCACGTGAGATCGGGGAGGGTTGATTCGGTCTTGGGAGGGGTCGGCGGGAAGCACGGGAGGCATGTTCGACGGGCTTTGGGTGCAGGTGCAATTCTCAGCGTCCGCAAAGCGCGGCGCCAATTCGGATTGGGAGCGGCAACACCCCCCGCTTGTGCGCTCATGCCCTGTCTTGGCACAACAGGCACAGTCGGCGCAGACCTCCGGGCTGGCGAAAGACATGGCACATGCGTTTCCGCACAGCATTGGCATGGCCGACACCGTTACGGTCAGCACCAACGCCAACATTCTGAACCTGCTCATGTCGAATGCCTGCATCATGTTTCCTTTCCTGCACGGAACATTCGTTAATCGTACCGCTATCAGGAACAATACTCAAACGCCGACTATTCTCTATCCGATGACAACAATAAACCATCCAGTTGCGCCGCGCGGGCTATTCTGGCTTTTCTCCCATTTCACAGAAGAAAACGCGCCCAAAACGGGTGCCGGGGGCGAAAGAAGTTTGGGCAATTCGGGCCTACAGCAAGCTCTTGAGATGCTCGATGCTCGCCTTGGCTTGGGCGACCGTGCCGCACTCGACGGAGAGCACAAGGTCACGCGGGGCGGTCTTGCAGATGTCGATCACACGTTTCCAGTCAATCACACCCTCGCCGCAGGCACAGCCTACCGGCGTGCCGGTGACTTTTCCGCGCTCGGCATCGGATTGCTGGATGGAGATGTCCTTCGCATGCACATGCACCAGCCGGTCTTTCACGCGCTCCAGCCAGAGATAGGGGTCTTGGCCGCCGAGAAAACTGTTGCCCGTGTCAAAATTGATGCCCACCGCCAGGCTGGCGGGCAGCGCCTGGATGCGGTCAAGCCCGTCGGGGGTCTTGCTGTACTGCTGGTGCGGCTCGATGCCGATGAGAATGCCGCGCGGCTCGGCCACTTTGGCGGCCTCGACGAGCGTGTAGCGCATCAATACGTAGTCCTCCTCCTCCGTGGTCCACGCGGGCTTGGGACCCTCGTCGGTATTGACCACCGGCGCGCCGGCCTCGGCCGCAAAGCGGACGGCCTGCTTCAGGTATTCAGTGCCAATCTCGGGCTTGCACAGGGTCGTGTGCGCCGACAACCCGGACATTTTCACGCCGGCCTTCTCGCAGGCGCGGCGCAGGCGCAGCGGGTCGTCCAGCATGGAGACGCTGTGGAAATAGCCCGCCTCGCTGAGCAGTTCGCGGCCCCAGTGAACCATGGGCTCGCAATACTCATAGCCGAGTTCGGCTGCCTTTTCCACACCCCACTCAAAGGGTTTGTCTTCATGGCGGACGAATTCAAGGTTGATGCCGATGCCAATCTTGCCCATGACGCGGTCCTCCTGGGGGTTTTGCGTTTCACCGGGAAGTATTATGCAGAAAAGGAAGCGGGCGCGCCACCGCGCGTGCGGCACAAGTCAGCGCCCCCTGCGCACCGGGGCGCAGGGGGCGGCATAAATCAGCAGCTCGCTCTCGACCTCAGCGCGGCAGCACCGCCAGCCCGGCGTAGCCGAGCGGGGCATACGCGCTGGCACTGTCAAAGCGGACGCGCAGGGGGGAACTCATCACCGGCGTCACATCAATGAAAGCGGGCGTTTCGCCCGAGAAGTCGTAGCGCGCAATCGCCTGTCCGCCGACGGTCAGATACACGATGCCGTCAAGCGCCTCGGTGACATCCAGCCAACCGTTGGTCACCGCGAGCGTGGGCCCCTTGGTGAGCGCGCCGTCGGTCCCGACGCGAATCACGCCCACGCCGGAGTTGGTGTCCCAGGAGCTGTAATAGACACCCGCGCCGCGCGCCTTGAAAGTGCCCGCGTTGGCCGGCGCATCAATGGTGGCAAGGAAGGTGACCATTCCGTCACCGCCGTCCCAGGACAGCGTGTTGAGCTTGCGCGTGTAATTCCAGTCCGCGCCCCATTGGCTGTCCTCAAGCAGGATCACGCCCGTGGCCGCGTCGCGCTGCAGGAACGAGCCGGGAACGTTTGCGGCGGTGCCCATGGTCAGGGCGGCCGGGTTGAACTTCTGCAGGTAATAGGCGCACATGGACTGGCCGGTGGCGGTGTTGCCCACTTGGTTGCGCGTGGTGACATACACCCCATCGGGGGCGCTGTTGACCGACGCCACATCCTCGTAGGCGAGCCCGACCACGCCGGAAAGCGCCCCGTTCGTCACATCGAGCACGGCAAGGCCCTGGTTGGGGTCGCCGGACCCGAGCACGCTGTCATACTTGTCCGCCGTGCAGCGCAGCACGAGGCGTTCGCCGCTGAGCACCACGGAGTCGCCGTTGTTGCCGCCCCACCACGGACCGCCCCAGTAGGCCATCTTGGTGTTCGCGGCGGGCACGGCGCCTTCGGCCGCGCCCATCATCGGCATGACATCGTACAGCCACCAGCCGCCCCACCATGGATTGACATCCACGCGGGCGCTCCACGCGACCGCCAGGGCCGCCGGATTGGAGCAGTCCACGCGGCACACGTCGTAATAGCCGCGGTAGTCTCCCGTGGTCTCGTAGCCCGAGAAAACCAGCACCACGCCGCCGGGCACCGCAAAGGAGTTCATGAGCGTGCCGCCGGGCAGTTCCACCGCGCCCACCGCCGCACCGGCCGCGTCGACGGCGCGCACAATCGTGGTGGACTTGTTGAAGCGCGACACGATCTCCACGCCCGTGCCGGCGCCCAGGGGCTGGAAGTCGGCAATGTACTCGGCCAGCGGGATATGGTTGATCACCTGCGGCGCGGCAAGGTCGGCCCCGTTGATGACGGCCACCTCTTCCGTGGTCACGCCGTAATAGAGGCTGTTGTAGTCGAAGGAGCGCAGCACGCCGCCCTGCACGTCAACATACCCCTGCGCGTCAAGGCTGTCATGGCCCCACGACAGGAACTGGAGCCGGTCATAGCCGCCGCCGCTCTCGTTCCAGCCGGTAAACGGCACAATGAGCGTGTTATCCAGCACCGTGAACGCCTTCACGTCGCCGTAGGCGTTCGACCAGGACCAGTTGTCACCGAAGGAGACGCGCTTGATGAGGCCCGGATTGGCCGGGTCCGCCACGTCGAAGAGGCTGACCGACACGCGGCGGCCGTTGGTGTCGTCGACCCCGAGGGCGACAAGGCGGTCACCCATCGGCTCGATGTGCGTGGACCAG
>CAIUWO010000402.1 GCA_903902895.1 Candidatus Hydrogenedentota bacterium
CGTTCCGTGAATCGGCGAGCACGACGTCTATCCGGAACACCTATCACACGGCGGACCGTGACCGGCGCACCTGCGAGGCGCTGGGCATGGTGGAGCCCTTCAGGCTGGACGATGTGCCGGCCGATGCCGCCGCGGAAGTGTATTACCTCGGCGGGTTGATGCGGGGAGAGTTCCCCGAACAGTTTGTTCTGGACATGCGCCAGCGCGGCAAGGTGGCCATTGACGCGCAGGGCTTCATGCGGGTCAATGAGAACGGCCCCATGGCTTTTCGCGACTGGGACAACAAGAAGGAAGTGATTTCGGCCGTCCACTACCTCAAGACTGACCACGCGGAGGCGGAAACGCTGACGGGGGAAAGCGACCGACCGACGGCCGCGAAGATACTCGCCTCCTGGGGCGCGAAAGAGGTCATGCTCACGCACCACACCGAGGTGCTTGTCTGCGTGGACGGCGAGATATATGCCGCACCCTTCACACCGCGCAACCTGTCCGGCAGGACGGGACGCGGTGACACCTGCTTTGCCTCTTATTGTTATTGGCGACAGCACCACTCGCCGGAGGAGGCCTGCCGCCTCGCGGCGGCGGTGACCTCGCTCAAGATGGAAAAGCCCGGGCCATTCACGGGAAGCCTGAAGGATGTGACTTTCTAGCCCCATCTCGCACCAATCATTGCGAGGAGGGCTTCAGCCCGACGCGGCAATCCGCCTTCGGCGGACTTGAAGCGATGGCCCGTGCCGCACGGCGGATGGCGAGCAGGAGATTGCTTCGCTTCGCTCGCAATGACGGGTGTTTCCTATTTCGCGGCGGTCTTCCTGTTCATGCGTTCCAGCAGGAGTTTCTGCAGCGCCGGTAAGTTGTCCGCGTTGAGCAGGTCAACGCCGGCGTCGTACAGGAGCGGCCAGGAGACGGCCGGCGTGGGCAGTGCCCAGAAGCGGATGCGCCGCCCCTTTTCATGGGCCTTCGCGACCATGTCGTGCAGTAGCGTTGCCTCGTCCGCGGGCATTTCGCCCTTGCCTTTCCACTTGAATACGCTGCCCCAGTCCATGCTGACCAACGGAATGAGACTGGGCGGGGCTGAGCCGTCGAGGTCGGCCTGGCGCCCGTCCGCAGCGGCCAGTCGCGCGGGCTCGGCGGCCATGATGTCGCGGGGGCTGTTGCCGGAAATGATAACCGTCACCGCGCCGGGCTTGGTGCTGTCGGGGGTGAAGGACGTCAGCATATCCGCATACTCCTGCAGCACTTCGCGCAGGCGGGCGTAGGTTGTCGGGGCGTCGTCCTTGATGTCGATAAGCAGCGTCACACCCGGCCCGCCGGGGTACACGCGGCCGCCGTTCTTCTTGACGCGTTCCTGCAGGGGATCGAGATACATGGCCCGCAACGTGCGCTCGGGCCGGACCGCTTTCCGGTCGTGCGCGACAAGCAGTTCACCGTCCACGAGGTAGATGTCGGCCTCGATGCTGCAGAAGCCCACATCGAGCGCGTCCAGCAGGGGCCGCGTGCGGGTGTAGTCATTGTGTGAATGGGCGCGCTCGAGGGGAACGATGGTGGCCGGTTCGGCGCCCGCAAGGGCCGGCAGAAGCACCAGCAGTGAGAGCAGGGAAAGCCTGGACAGTGTCTTCATTTCCGCAATGTCCTTTCGCATGGGTTGAGCATGGCGCGTTGCAGCGCAATCTCCGGAAGTCCTGTGGCTGATTATAGGCGACAGCCCGTAGCGCTTCCAATAACCGGGTATTGATATGCGGCGAACGCTTTGCTAGACTCCGCCAAGGCGCTGCGGGGCCTTTTTCGGTCCCCGTTGTTCCGTGGAGAGGGAATCATGCCGGTTGCCGATCATGTCCTATACGTCCGGATGCTGGACCGGGC
>CAIUWO010000403.1 GCA_903902895.1 Candidatus Hydrogenedentota bacterium
CTGAACCACGTGCCTCCGGGGCGCGTTGAGACGCTGGCGCTCGATTCCCCCTTTAATTTCAAGCGTCAAGCCCTGTTGGCCATTGCCACAGACTTGCCGGAACCCAACGACCGCAGCTTTCTCGAGGCCAGCGTAGAGGGGGTGCGTGCAGCGTTGCGCGCCAGCCACGGCCATGCCTTTGTGCTCTTCACCTCGTTCTACGCGCTGGACTACACCCACTCGCGACTGGCCGACGAATTGCGGGAGGCGGGCATCACACCGCTGCGTCAGGGACAGACCAACCGAACCCAATTGCTCGATCAATTCCGGGGCGACATGTCGAGTGTGCTCTTCGCCACGGACAGTTTTTGGGAGGGCGTGGACGTTGCCGGGGAGTCGTTGCGCTGTGTTATACTGCCAAAACTGCCGTTTCGTGTGCCCACCGAGCCCGTGCTAGAGGCACGTGCAGAAGCCATTGAGGCTGCGGGCGGCAATGCCTTCACGGAATACTCGGTACCCCAAGCGGTCATCAAGTTTCGCCAAGGTTTCGGGCGGCTTATTCGTCGGCGCACTGACCGCGGGGTCATAGTGGTGCTCGACCGCCGCATTGTCAGCAAGTTTTATGGCCGGGTCTTCCTGCGATCGCTGCCCGATGTGCGCATCGTGCGCGGCCCCGGCCAGGAAGTCTATTCCGCGCTGGAAGAGTTTTTCTCGCCAGACGAAACGCAATAAGGAGGAACATACCATGGCCACCCCCAATCTTAGTGATCTGGACATCCGCGTAGACATTGCCCGGGCAAAATCCGCTGCTGTCGGCACCGAACACGGACTCACCCCTGCAGATCTGGAATCCATCGGCCCCAAAGTGATGGCCGCGCACGAAATCCTGCAAAAGGAACGCCGCGAGAAGAAATACGGGTTTTACGACCTGCACCGGGATACCGCCATCTTCACCCAGATGAAGGATGCCGCCAAGCGTTTTGGCGCGCGCGGTTTTGAGAATTTCGTTGTGCTGGGTATTGGCGGTTCTGCGCTGGGCATTACCGCGCTGAACACCGCCCTCAACCCGCCCTACTACAACCTGCTTAGCCGCGCGGCCCGCAAAGGTGCCCCGCGCCTCTTTGTCATGGACAACATCGACCCCATGACCTTCCGCGAGATGATGCGGCTGTGCCCCCCGAAAAAGACCCTCTACAACGTGATCTCGAAATCAGGCAACACCGCCGAGACCATCAGCCAGCTCATGATTCTTGCCGAATTGCTGGAGAAAAAGGTCGGCAAGGATGCCGTGAAGGACCATCTGGTCGTGACGACCAGCCCCAAGGGCGAAGGCGCGCCCAAGAGCCTGCTGCACCCCGTGGCCGACGAATACGGCACCGAGAGTTACCCCATCCCCCTCAACGTGGGTGGACGCTTCTCCGTCTTTTCGCCGGTGGGCCTCTTTCCGGCGGCGATGCTCGGCATGGACATTGACGCGATGGCTGAGGGTTGCGCGGCGATGGATGCCCGGTGTTCCCTGGCAGACTGGATGGAAAATCCCGCCTATCTGCGCGCCGCCGCACAATACCTGCTGCACACCAAAAAGGGAAAGTGCATGACGGTGATCATGCCCTACGCCGACGGCCTGCGCGATGTGGCCGAC
>CAIUWO010000404.1 GCA_903902895.1 Candidatus Hydrogenedentota bacterium
ACCTCGTGTTCGCGTCCAGTTCGTCCGTCTACGGCGGCAGCACCGCCGTGCCCTTTTCCGAGATTGACCCCGTCATGCGCCCCATCAGCCCCTACGCCGCCACCAAGCGCATGAACGAGCTGCAGGGCCACGTGTACAACCACATCTACGGCGTGAACGTGACCATGCTGCGCTTCTTCACCGTCTACGGCCCGCGCCAGCGGCCCGACATGGCCATCCGCATGTTCGTCCAAAACCTGATTGAGGGCAAGTCCATCCCCATGTTCGGCGACGGTTCCACCCGGCGCGACTACACCTACATCGACGACATCATCGACGGCGTTGTGCGCTGCGTCGACCGGCCCTTCCCCTACGAGATTTTCAACCTCGGTGAAAGCCACACCACCAGTCTCGCCGAATTGATCGAGTTGGTCGCCAAGCACGTCGGCAAGCCGGCCATCATCGACCGCAAGCCCCTCCAGCCCGGCGACGTCGAGATCACCTACGCCGATGTCTCGCACGCCCGCGAACTCCTCGGCTACGCGCCCCGCTTCACCATGGACGAGGGCATCAAGCGTTTCGTGGAATGGTACCGCGCGGAGTGCGGGCGGTAGAAGTGTTGTGCCACCGCAGGGGGACTACCCAAAACAGAATGCTTAGCCATGCACGATAGCCTGTTCAACGAAGGAGAGGAACTCTACGACCGGGCTCACGAGGAGACCGGCGCGGAAGCCGAGCGCCTGCTGCTCGAGGCCTGTGCAAAATTTGAGGAAGCGCTCGGCTTCAATCCGGACATGGACGAAGCGCTACGCAATTGGGGCGATGCCCTTGCCGATCTTGCCCTGATGAAGACAGGAGAGGATGCCAACCGTCTCTTTCGCCTCGCCCGCTCCAAATATGACGCCGCTTTTCGCCTCAACCCAAATTGTGAGGAAATACTGAACAACTGGGGCATTACGCTCTCCGACCAGGCAGACGCCGCGACAGGTGAGGAGGCCGAGATCCTCCTGATGGAGTCATGCGCCAAGCATGAAGCTGCCCTGCGGATCGCTCCGGACTGGCACAAAACGCACTACCGCTTGGGTTGTTCCCTGTCCGACCTGGCCCTCCTGAAGACGGGTGAGGAGGCCAAACGGCTGTTCATGCAGGCCTTCGCGAGTTTCAAGGCCGCAGTGGACCTGCAGCCGAACATGGACGACGCCCTGTGCGCCTGGGGCGTTGCCCTCAATGATCTGGCGCTCACAGAGACCGGACAGGACGCGGAGCGCCATTTCAGCGAAGCCTATTCCAAGTATGGGGAGGCGCTCCTCGCAAATCCAGAATCAGTAATTACGCTCTATAATTGGGGCAACTCACTAACCGACCGTGCGGATAAGGCGGGCGGCGACGAGGCCAAGAGCCTGCTTAGACAAGCGTGTGCCAAATATGAGGCTGCACTCAATTTAGACCCATATTATCATGATGCCCTCTACAACTGGGGCAATGACCTGTCCGACTTGGCATTAACGGAGACCGGCGACGAGGCTGACGGCCTTTTTATGCAGGCCTATGCCAAGTATGAGGCAGCACTCGCAATTCACCCGGATGACGACAGCGCGTTGTACAATTGGGGCAATGCGCTATTCAACCAGGCGGAAACCAAGACGGGAGTAGAAGCGGATCGTCTCTATGATCAGGCGTGTGCCAAATACGAAGCAGCGTTGTACATCCGGCCAGACAAGCTTCAGGCCCTCAAGAATTGGGCGAGGACGCTTTCGGAGCATGCGGCGACGAAGACTGGTCAAGTAGCGGATCGTCTCTTTGGCGAAGCCTGTGAAAAGTTCGCGGCCGCGCTGAGTCTCGCGCCGCGCGACAGCGGGATTCTTTTCAGTTGGGCATGGTCACTGCACGAACAAGCCAAATCGAAGCACGATGGCGAAGCCGAGCGGCTCCGCGTCAATGCAATCGAGAAGTACGGAGAGGCCCATAGAATCGACCCAAATGATCAACACACTCTGACCAACTGGGGAAATGCACTCTCAGGTCTTGCCCGTTGCAGAGCCGGCGAGGAGAGGGAGCGCTTGCTCGTTGAAGCCTGCAAGAAGTATGAGATGGCGGTGCGTCTTGAACCGGGTGACTATCTTGCCCGCTACAATTGGGGCAATGTGCTCCGTCACCGGGCGGATGCGAAGGAGAACCAGGAGGCGGAAAAACTCTTGTTGGAAGCGTGCGAAAAGTATGCCGAGGCGTATCGGCTCAAACCCGAAGACCCCGAAACATCCCTTGATTGGGGCAAGGCCCTGCATGATCGCGCGCTTGCCACTGAAGGAGCCGAGGCCGACCTTCTCTTTGAAGAGGCCTTCGCCAAATACGGGGAGGCGCATCGTCTCAATCCCGGGGATTCCGACACGCTCCACAGTTGGGCTAATGCACTGGTCGGAAAAGCAGAAAACAAGACCGAGGCGGAGGCCGACCTGCTGTTCCTCAGGGCCTATGCCAACTACGCGGAGGCGCATCTTCTAAATCCTGATAACGCCGACATCCTGACCGATTGGGGAGGAACGTTGACTGACCAGGCAAACCGCAAGCAAGGAGCAGAAGCCAATCATCTCTTTGACGATGCCTATGCCACGTTCGAAGTCGCGCTGCGCATCCAACCGGACATGCCTCATGCACTGGTCGAATGGGGTGCCGCTCTTCTCGATAAAGCAAGGGGCAAGAGCGGTGCAGAACCGGAATCATTACTCAATACCGCCCGGGAATATCTTCTGCGCGCGGAACGTCTTGAGCCCGGCTGTGGCGCCTACAATCTGGGCTGTGTGGCAGCGTTGCTTGGCCAATCAGAGGTGTGCCGCGAATGGTTGGCCGTTTCCAAATCACACGACATGCTTTCGTCGCGTCAGCACATGGAACAGGATGCCGACCTGGACCCGGTAAGAAACGAAGCTTGGTTTCGAGAACTATTGGAATCTCTGTAGTCATCAACGCTACGGTTCCACAATCACTTCGGCTTCTTCGAGGTGCTCCGCGTCGGTTTCGTCCACCAGGCGCTCATCCTTGCCGTGCCAGATGCGGTAGAGGGCGGGCAGGACGAAGAGGGTCAGGAAGGTGGAGGACAGGATGCCGCCGATGACCACGGTGGCGAGCGGTTTCTGCACTTCCGCGCCGGTGCCCACGGCCATCGCCATCGGCACGAAGCCGAGCGAGGCCACGAGCGCGGTCATCATGACGGGACGGAGGCGCATGAGTGAGCCTTTCAGTACGGCCTCCTGCAGGCCCATGCCTTCGCGGCGCAATTGGTTGATGCAGGTGACCATTACGAGCCCGTTGAGCACGGCCACGCCGGACAGGGCGATGAAGCCCACCGCCGCCGAGATGGAGAAGGGAATGCCGCGCAGCCACAAGGCCGCAATGCCGCCCGACAGCGCCAGCGGCACGCCGCTGAATATGATCAGCGCGTATTTGACCGAATTGAAGGTGGTGAACAGAAACAGGAAGATGAGCGCAAAGCAGAACGGCACGACGATCATGAGCCGCTCGCGCGCGGCCAGCAGGTTCTCGTACTGGCCGCCCCATTCGAGCCAGGTGCCCGGCGCCGGTTTCACCTCCGCGTCAATCCTCCCGCGCGCCTCGGCCACAAAGGAGCCCAGGTCGCGGCCCACCACGTTGGCCTGCACCACCAGGCGGCGCTTGCCGTTCTCGCGGTTTATCTGGCCCAGCCCCTCCGCCATGGAGATTTTCGCCACGGTGCCCAGCGGCACGCTGCCGCGCAGGGCAGTGCTGGCCGGCGCCACGCCGGCAATGTGGCCTGTGGCTTCCGGGATGCTTGCGGGCAGCGGGATGGGAAGCTGTTCCAGCGCTTTGAGGCTCGTGCGCAGATCCTCCGGCAGCCGCACGATCACACTGAAGCGGCGGTCGCCCTCAAAGACCATGCCCGCCTGCTGCCCGCCGATGGCGGTCGCGACGATGTCCTGCACGTCGGCCACGTTGAGGCCGTAGCGCGCGATGGCCGCGCGGTCGATGTCGATGCTCATCGACGGGAACCCCTCCGTCTGCCCTGCTTTCGCGTCCGAGCAGCCGGGGATGCTTTGCAGCAGCAGCAGCACCTGCTGCGCCGTGGGCGCCATCTTTTCGAAATCGTCTCCAAAGACCTTGACCGCCAGGTCGCCGCGCACGCCGGCCACCAGCTCGTTGATGCGCAGTTCGATGGGCTGGCTGTACTCGTACAGGTTGCCCGGAACGCCCTCCGCGGTCTTGCGGATTTTCTCCAGCAAATCGGCCTTGGACAGGTTCGGGTCGGGCCACTGCGACCGGGGCTTGAAGATCACGTACCCGTCCGAAATGTTCGGCGGCATGGGGTCGAAGGCCACCTCCGCCGTGCCCGTCTTGGAGTACATGAGCGCCACTTCGGGCAGCGCGGACACGGCCTTTTCCACGTTGAACTGCATGGCCATCGACTGGGTGAGCGAGGTGCTGGGGATGCGCAGCGACTGGACGCTGATGTTTCCCTCGTCGAGCTTGGGCACCAGTTCCTGGCCCAGGCGGGTGAACAGCACCAGGGATGCGGCGAAAATGGCCACGGCCGCCAGCACGACGGCCCAGCGCAGCGCGATGGCCAGCCGCAGGGCGGGCTCGTACAGGCCCTTGAACCCGCGCACGATCCAGTTTTCCTTCTCGTGAACCCGGCCCGTGATGAAAACGGCCACCATCGCCGGGATGAAGGTCAGCGACAGCACGAAGGCGCCCGCCAGCGCGCAGATGACGGTCATGGCCATCGGATGGAACATCTTGCCCTCGACGCCCGTGAGCGCCATGATGGGGAAGTATACGGTGATGATGATGGCCTGTCCCGCCACTGAGGGCTGAATCATCTGTTTGCTTGCGGCGAAGACCTCGTGCAGGCGCTCGCGCAGTTCCAGCCTGCGGCCGAGTTTGTGCTGCCGCTCGCCGATCAGGCGCAGGCAGTTTTCGACGACGATGACGGCGCCGTCGACGATGAGGCCGAAGTCGATGGCGCCCAGGCTCATGAGGTTGCCGCTGATGCCGAGCCGGGTCATGCCCAGCGCCGTGATCAGCATGGCCAGCGGAATGGCCAGCGCGGTGATGATTGCGGCGCGGATGTTTCCCAGCAGCAGGAAAAGCACGACAACCACCAGGATCGCGCCGAGGGACAGGCTGTGCCCGACGGTGTCGATGGTCTTGTCCACCAGCTCCGTGCGCACCAGCACCGGGCGCAGGCGCACGTCTGGCGGCAGGCTCGCCTGGATTCCGGCCACCTTGTCGTTCACGGCGGTGGCGACCGTGCGGCTGTTGCCGCCCAGCAGCATCAGCACCGTGCCCACGACCACCTCGCGGCCGTTCTGGCTGGCCGCGCCGGTGCGCAGCTCCTTGCCCACGCCCACGCGCGCCACGTCGCGCACGTGGAAGGGCGTGCCGTTCTTTGAGCCCAGCACGATGGCGCCAATGTCCCCGGCGTTGCGCACGCGCCCGTCGGCCCGCACCACGAAGGCCTCGCCCTTGTGCTCGATGAAGCCCGCGCCGAGGCTGGCGTTGTTGCGTTCCAGCGCCTGGACGAGGTCGCCCATGGCCAGGCCGTAGGAGACCAGTTTCATCGGGTCGGGCTCGACCAGATACTGCTTCTCATAGCCGCCGATCGTGTCCACACCCGCCACGTCCCTCACCGTGCGCAGTTGCGGCTTCACCAGCCAGTCCTGCAGCGTGCGCAGATAGGCGGCCTGTTCGGCCTCGGTCTGCAGCAGTTCCCCCTCGGGGGTCAGGTAGCCGCCGTCCTCCTGCCACCCGGGGCCGTCCGACCGGAGTTGGGCGTCTTTGCCTTCGGGGTGCTCGTATTCAATCACATAGACGTAGACCTCGCCGAGGCCCGTGGTGATGGGGCCCATGCGCGGCTCGGCCCCGGCGGGCAGGCTCTCGCGCGCCTCGGCCAGGCGCTCCAGCACCTGCTGGCGGGCGAAGTAGATGTCCACGCCGTCCTCAAAGATCGCCTCCACCTGCGCGAATCCGTTTCGGGTGAGCGAGCGGGTGCTCTTGAGGCCGGGCACGCCGGCCAGCGCGGTTTCGATGGGGAACGCGATCTGCGTCTCCACCTCCGCCGGCGACAGCGCGGGAAAGACCGTGGTGATTTGCACAATCTTGTTGCTGATGTCGGGGACCGCGTCGATGGGCAGCCGCAGCAGCGAGAAGAACCCCAGCACCGCGACGGCGACGGTCAGCAGCAGCACCAGCCAGCGGTGTTGAATGCTCAGTTTGATGACACCACTCAGCATGGCAGGGACCTCCGGGAGTCCTGGGAACGCGAATCTCCTGATTCGCTCTTCCCGCGCCTGCGAATCGGGAGATTCGCGTTCCCAGGGGAGCGAAGTGCAACTTCGCGGGCAATTGCGTTCCCAAGTGCAACTTGGGAACGAGGGGAAATCGGGGTTAATGGCCGCTGCATGTCTTGCCCTCCATTTCGCCCTTGGCGATTTCCGCCTTCACCAGGAACGCGCCCTCCGCCACGACGCTTTCCCCCTCCTTGAGCCCCGACAGCACGGGAATCATTTTCCCGTTGGACAGACCCACCTTCACCGGCCGCGACGCGAAGGTGTTTGGCTCGTCCGGCACCGCGACAAAGACGGTCGGGCCGCCCTCGAACGACTGCACCGCCGCCTCGGGCACGGCCAGCACTTCTTTAGGGGTGTCGCCGGACGCGCGGTCAAACACCATGCCCACCTGCGCGAACATGCCGGGACTGACGGGCGCCGCGACGTTGCCGATTTCGATGCGCACCTGCACGGTGCGGGTTTCCTTGTTCAGTTCGGGGGCGAGGTACGCCACCGTGCCCGGGAAGGACTGTCCGGCGAAAGCCTCGAGCGTTACCGTGACCGGCGCCTTCAGGACCACCCGCTGGATCTGGTTTTCCGGCAGATCCGCCAGCACCCAGAGCACCTTCATGTCCGCCAGCTTGAGCAGCGCGTCGCGGTCGGGGCCGACCACTTCGCCCATGGTCACCTCGCGCTCGACCACCTGCCCGTCCATGGGGGCGCGCACAGTGTAGCGCGGGTTTACCTCGCCCGAGGCGACCAACTGACTGATCTCGTCGTCGGAAACGCCGTACAGGCGCATGGTGTTCTCGGCCGCCGTCAGCGCCGACTTGGCGGATTTCAGGGCGCCCGCCGCGGATTTGTGCTCCCCTTCGCGACGCTGGTACTCGCCCAGCGCGATGCCCTTGCCCACCAGAAGCCGTTTGGCGCGCTCTGCGGCCGTCTGCGCCACCTCCACCGCCGATGCCGCCACCTCCACCTGGGTCCGCTTCTGCAGGAACTCGCTTTGCGCCTCGCCCAGGGCCGGACTGTCAATGACGAGCAGCACGTCGCCCTTCGCGACGGCGTCGCCGAGTTTCACCCTGACCTCGGCCACACGCCCCTGCACCGGCGTGCCGATGTGGGCCATCTGCTCCAGATTATAGGAGACCCGTCCGGGCACGATGAGTTCATCGCCGAGCGCCATTTTGCGCACCGGCTCCACCCGGATGCCGTTCTGCTGAATCGCCTCCGGGGTCAGGGTTACCTCGTCGGCATGGGCTTCCGCCGCAACGGCGCCGCCCTCGGCCGCCGCATGGCCATGCCCGTCGTCCGCGCCGTGCGCCGCCGCCGAGGGCGCCGCGGCCGGTTCGGCCTCGTGGCCGTGACCGTCGCCCGCACCATGCGCCGCGGCCGGCGGTGCCGCGGCATCCGTCTCGGCGTGAACGTTCCGGCCCTGCCCGGTGACCATAACCATGATTCCCAGGGCCGTCACCGCTATCAGTGCGGTCAGTGCTGTGGCTATTCTTACGGCGTTGATGTTCTTCATTCCGCCAATCCTCCGACACCGATGGCCCGTTCGAGTTCGATACGGGCGACTTGGGCGTCATATAGTGCTTGAAGATACTCAGCTTCGGTCTGCCGGGCCGTGCGGCGCACGTCCAGCAGTTGCAGAAGGTCCACCTCCCCCTCCTCGTACATGGTCGTCTCAATGCGCAGCGATTCGGCCGCCGCGGCGCGCAGGCCGCCCTCAAAAGCCGCCCGCTGCTCGCGCGCGCCCTCGTAGGTCTGCACGCCCGTTTCCACATCGCGCTCCACTTCCTGCCGGATGCGGCTCCGTTCGGCCAGCACCTCCTGGAGTTCGGCTTGCGCCGCCGCGACACCCCCCTTGTTGCGGTCGCGCAACGGGAGTTCCATTCCCACCGGAATGCCCACGCGGACATCCGGCTGCCACGCCTTCTGTTCGCGCTGGATGGCCAGTTCTTTCTGTTTCAGCACGGCCTCCAGACGGCGCAGCGCCGGGTGCTGCTCCAGTGCAATCGCGCGGGCCTGCTCCGGGTCCGCACCGGCAATTACCTGGTCGAGGCCGTCCACCAGCGCGAAATCGGGTGGCAGCGCGCGGCCGCACAGGGTGTTGAGAATCACCCGGGCCGTGGCGGCCTGCCGCTGCTGCGCCTGCACGGTGCGCGAGGCCTTGAGCGTCTCCACCTGCGCGCGGATGCGGTCGATCTCCGGCGCCTCGCCGGCGTCCACGCGCCGGGCAACCACCTGCTCGATCTCCTGCTCGGTGCGCAGCGCCTCCCTGGCCAGCGCCGCGGCGCGTTCTGCGTGGAGCACCGTGCAGCAGGCCTTCGCCGCATCGGCCGTGAGCGTGGCGCGGAACTGCTCCTCGGCCCGGTCCACGACGGGCGTGGCCGCCGCCGCCGCCGCGCGCGTGCGCCGCTTGGCTGGCGGCTCGATGGGCAGGAACAGGCTGGGCACAAATCCAAGGTCCAGTTCGATGTCCGGATTGGGATAGGCCAGCGCCTGCAGGAGCTCGGCGTTCGCCGCCGCGCGCCGGGCGGCGTACTCGGCAAAGCTCGGGTTCTTCTCCAGGGCGAGCTGTTGTATCTGCGCCGGTGTGAGCGTCGCGCCGCCCGGGTCCCGCGCGGTCTTGGGAGGGCTTTCACCCGGGAAGACGCGCGTGATGATATCGGCTCGCGGCAGCGCGGGCGGCGGAGGGGCCGCGTCCGGAGGGGCTTGTCCGGACGGCACGGTGGCGCACCCTGCCAGGATCAGCAGGGCGGCGCATGCGGCCAGACGCTTGGGGCGGGTCTTGTTCATTTTCACGTGGAATCCTTCGTGGAGTCTTTGACGCTTGCGTGGCCGGTTCCTCTTCGCGTGCGGGAGAAACCATGCCATTTGGGGCACCGGAATCGGGTTAGACACCGGTGCAACGCGTGGGGGAGCCTGTCTGTTGAGACGGGTCCGTCAAGCGTGCCGCGCGGGCACGGAGACAGGAAGGGGAAGGATCAGATGCGCAGGACGCGCGATGAGGCGCAGGAGGGACCGCCATAGTCAGGCGGGGAGAGAGCGGCAAAATGAGCGCCCCCAAATACGTTCCGGGCAGGGTGCTCCGGAAGCATGTCCAACATGGTCGCGGAGGAGGACTTTTTCTTTGCCCCGTCGAAAACGGAGGACGGTCCCGCCACCGGACCTTGGGACAGGGGAATATCCACGCAGGAGAGGCAGTCGCCGCTGGCATGGTCGTTGCGGTTTACGCCGGGGGGTTCCGGAGTATCACCGACAGCCCGGCATGGACCCTCGTCGCAGCGTCCGTTCTGGGCAAATTCCAGCGCGAGATGTCCATGCAGCCCGATGCAAAGGACAATGTCCTTTCCCGGAAGCGCGGTTATGGCAAGACACACCGCCATGCAAAGGATGGCGCACCTTGTCCAAAACCGTGTCATAGCCAAAACACTCCAACGATTGCATCAATGGAACACGAACCAACTCGGTTCGTATTCTAGGGCATGCAGGTCACGGGAGTCCACCTTCTTCCCCGAGCGCGCCCTCCACGGTGATGGGACCACCGGTTGCACGGTTCTTGTCACGAGGTGCCTTGGGTGATGAACTCGCACACCGAATGTAGACATTATTGGATAAAGTTCATGGTAACCGATGGCGCTCTGGAGTCAATGACGTGATGTTTGGTTGAGTGCTACCACAAATCATGCGCGTCTGTTCAGTAGGCACCATATATAGAATCGGCGTAGTTTTCTCTTGACAGAATTCGTCGTTTGTGCTAAAAATCAGTAGTAGGAGCCGTTGTTCAGGCATGACAGGCGTGAAATGCGGCACTTTAGGAAATTTGGGTTTGTCTTTGGAAAGGATTCCTGCTAATATTTAATGACTTTATTGGAGAACTTGTCTTTATGAAAGCCTCTGTATCGGAGTGTAGTGCTGACTTAGACCTGTTACACGTCGAGCTCTCAACCTTGAGCCGCGCGGAAAGACGACAAGTCGAGAAGCACAAATACTTTCTTTCACAGACGCGCGGCATGGATGTCGGTTTTGAAATGGCCGCCAGAGACTGGTTTGAGAAACACTCGCAGGAATGGCGCGAGGAGCGCCACCGCCGCATGCTGGCCATGCAGCGGGACGAGATAGCGAAGTACAAATGGCTTCGCTCAGAGGAGGCCCGCCGGGACTTGGGTTCCGCCGCATCGCTGGAATGGATTCGCCTGTACGCCGCGGCATGGCGCGACTGGTTCGAGAAGGAATATGCGGACGTTGACGAACTGCCCGGTTCGCGCCGCTGAGCGGGAATTTCGGCCGGTTTGTCGATCTCGTGCAGCGTCCGGGGGAACGTTTGTTTATTAGTCGCCTGTTTTGGCGCACCCATGGTGCGCCTTTTTTGTCTCAAGAGGCACCGGAAACGCTGCTCAGCAGGCCTCGGCGGCCGGCATTTTCTTCCACACCTCACTGCCCACCTTAAGGTGCGCGCCTTCCTGCCAGAAGAAATCCACCGTCAGCGAGTGGCGCATGTCGGGTCGTTTGAACACCCGCAGGTCCCCAGCGGCGCGGCGGGCCGTATGCACCGCGGCCTCGTAGGCCTCGTCGCTGATGTCCAGCATTGCGGCATGGTTTGCGCCGCCCCGGCCCGCGGGGATGAAGCGGTACAGGTGCCAGGCATGCACCCGCCCGCCCTGGGCGGCGTAATGACTCAGCCATTTCCCTATGGCGGCCGTCTCCGCCAGATTGGCGGCATTCACCACTGTGGATACGGTCACTTCCCGCCCGGCGCGACGCAGCGTGTCCAGCCGCCGCAGAATGAGGGAATAGTGGTCGGGGCAGGTGCCCGCGCCCACCGGCGCGCTGCGCCGCAAATCGTTGTGCAACGCCCCACGCGCCGCGTCCATGGGCAGCACAAAGCGGTCCACCGCGGGTGTCCGCTCAAAACCGTCTGGCAGAAGCACGCCGTTTGTGCCCAACTGCACGTGAAACCCCCGCGCCTTGGCTTCCCGAACCGCATGCCGCCAGTCGCCCGGCCATTCACAGGGCTCACCGCCGCCCACCACAATCTGGTCGAAGCCCCGCGCGCGCAGCGTTTCCAGCGCGGCCAGATACTGCGGACTGTCCATTGAGGTCAGACGCGCATCGCTGATGCAGAATCGGCAGCGCATGGCACAGCCGCCATGGAGAAAAACCACCGCAATGCGGCGTGTGGGTGGGGCACTATGGAGGTGGGGAACTGCTGTCATGGAAACCAATACTACCATGTTCCCCGGCAGTACGGGCAAATGCATGGCCAAAGTTCATTGGGTTATACTGCAATGGATTCTGTTATTCCGTTTTTCATGTGAAAGGTGGCCACACACCGATTCGTGCGCACACCACATTCATGGCATTATAGGGAAAGGCGGATATTGGTCCGACAACTTCAGGTATTATAGGCTTCTTGTGTCGATATTTTGCCCATATCGGAAAATTGGTAAGGCCAAAGCACTTCTTGTATAATGGTGGCCCATGGTTGGAGAATATACCCCCTTCGGGGATTTGTCAGAATTCGCGCAAACAGGAGTCCTGTGGCAAGGAGGCAATGTGAAAGTCGTCGTCTTGATAAAGCGGGTGCCCGACACGGCATCAGAACTGCAGGTGGCGGCGGACGGAAAGTCCGTGGCTACCGAAGGGCTGAAGTTCGTCATGAGTCCCTATGACGAGCATGCAGTGGAACTGGCCATGAAGCTCAAAGAGTCGAACGGTGCAGAAGTGGTGGTGCTTAGCGCCGGTCCGCCGGAGGCCAAGGAGATTCTGCGCGCGGCCCTGGCCATGGGCGCCGATTCGGGCATTCTGGTGGACACGGGCCAAAGCGGCGAACTGACAGGCCGAGGGGTCGCGCGCCTGCTGGCGTCCGCGCTGGCGGGTCTTGGCGCCGATCTTGTTGTTGCTGGAAAACAGGCGGTGGACGACGATGCGGCGCAGGTGCCGGAGCGGGTGGCGGAGTTGATGGGTATTTCCCACACTTCGGTCATCACGCGTTTCGAGCTCAATGGGACGACCGCTTCCATCGACCGCGAGGTCGAGGGGGGGCAGTACACGCTGGAGGTCCCGCTGCCCGCGCTGTTCACGACGCAGAAGGGCATCAACACGCCGCGCTATCCCACGCTGCCCAATATCATGAAGGCGAAGAAGAAGGAGATTCGTGAGATCCCGGCGGCGCAGTTTGGCCTTGCCGCGGACAGCCTGTCCGCGCAGCTCACCACCGAGTCGATGACCCTGCCGCGCCAGCAGCGCCTGTGCCGGGTGATCGAAGGGGACAGTGAACAGCGGGTAAAGGAACTGGTCCGGGTCCTCCACATGGACGAGAAGGTCCTGTGAAACCCATGGAGTATGAATCATGAGCGTTCTTGTATTGTTGGAACAGCGGGGTCGGTTGCGGAAATGCGCGTTTGAGGCGGCCTCCGCCGCGCGTGACATTGCCCGCGCCGCGGGCGTGCCGCTCAATGCAGTCTATATTGGCCCGTCGCTTGCCGACGAGACGGCCGAACTGGCGGGCCTGGGCATCGCCCAGGTCTTCGCGTACGAAAACGAGGCGCTGCGCCACTACGCGAACGACGCCTACGTCGGCATCGTTGAGGGATTGGTCCGCGAACTGGGCGCGCAGGTTGTCATTGGTTCGGCGTCGGCGCTGGGCAAGGAGCTGTGCGCGTCCGTGGCCGGGCGGCTGGATGTGGACCTGGTGCAGGACTGCGTGTCCTGCGCGTGGGAAAACGGCCTGACGGCCGTCAAGCCGCTCTATGCGGGCAAGGTGCTTTCCGCGGTCCGCCTCACGGGCGCGCCGGCCATGGCCTCGCTCCGGCCCAACGTGGTGTCCGTTGCCCGCGACGATTCGCCGTTGCCCGAAATCGTGCGGCGTCCGATGCCCGAGGTCACGCTGCGCAGCGTGCTCAAGGCCGTCTCCGAGGCCGCGGCGGGCGTGGTGGAACTGACCGAGGCCAATGTTGTGGTTTCCGGCGGGCGCGGCTTGGGCGGCCCCGAGGGCTGGCCCGTGCTGAAGGAACTGTGCGACGCGCTGGGCGCGGCGCTGGGCGCGAGCCGCGCCGCGGTGGATTCGGGCTGGATCCACCACAGCCACCAGGTTGGCCAGACCGGCAAGGTGGTCTGCCCGGACCTCTACATCGCCTGCGGCATTTCAGGCGCGATCCAGCACCAGGCGGGCATGCGGCCGTCGAAGATTATCGTGGCCATCAACAAGGACCCGGCGGCGCCCATATTCAAAGTCTGCGACTACGGCATCGTGGGCGACCTGTACGAGATCGTGCCGATGCTGACGCAGGAATTGAAGCAGGCGCTGGCGTAGCAGTCCAAAGGCAATCGCAATAAGGCCGAGTTCCGTCTCGAAAGCAAAACCATGCAAAAATACCCAAAAGAGATGCCGTCAAGTCCCCCTTTGAAGGGGGATTCAGGGGGATGTTGGTCCTGCGCGGAACTCCACATCCCCCTGCCGCTTCGCGGCGTCCCCCTTCAAAGGGGGACTAAGACCGTTCGGCCCTCTGTCAATCGCGCGGACATTGTCCCTGAGAAAAGCACTCAATGATAACCCTGCCCGAAAAGATTGTCTTTGCTCTGGTCCTCATCGGGTCCACGGCGTGGTTCGCGTGGCGGATCGGCGTGCTGGTTCGCCTCGTGCGCATGGGAAAGCCCGACCCCGACGACCGTTTGGGCAACCCCCTGGGGCGCATCACCGACGTGCTTGTAGATGTGTTCGCGCAGCGCCGCGTCTTTCGCAAGCCCGTTGTCGGCGCCTTTCACCTGCTCATCGTGTGGGGCTTCTTCATCTTCGCGGTCAACACGGTGAACCATTTTGCCGGGGCGTTTCTGCCCGGCTTCGACCTTTTTGGGAACACCCGGCTTTCGCTCTGGTACGCCGCCGTCGCCGACGTTTTCGCCGTGCTCATCATCGCCGGCGTGCTGGGCCTGGCGTTCCGCCGCCACGTGCTGCGTCCGGCCAGTCTGACCCGGCCGTCGGCCGAGTCGGTGCTGGTGTTCACCTTCATCGCCGGCGCAATGGTGGCCTATCTGCTGGACAATGCGGCGCACATCGCGCTGGGCATGCACGCCCGCCCGGAATACCACGTGGTCGCCTCCCTGATTGCTGCGGGGTTCGCGCAGTGGAACGACATGCTGCTGCGCGTGGTCGCCCATGCCGCCTGGTGGTGTGACAGCATCACCCACCTGGTGCTGGTCGCGCTGCTGTTCATCCCCACCAAGCACCTGCACCTGCTGGCCGGTCCTGTCAATCTTGTGTTCCGGCGGACCCGTCCGCGCGGGCAACTGCTGCAAATGGATCTGGAGGCCGAAGACGCCGAATCTTTCGGTGTGTCGAAGATCGAGGACTACACGTGGAAGCAGAACCTGGACCTGCTGTCCTGCATCGAGTGCGGCCGCTGCCAGGACTACTGCCCCACGCACAACACGGCCAAGCCGCTGAGCCCCAAGCGGCTCATCATCGACCTCAAGCACCATCTGCTGAAGGACGGTCCGGCGCTGCTCAAAGCGAAGGCTGCGCCCAAGTCCGGCGAGGAGGCGGCCGAACGTCCGGCAACGGCCGAAATGATTGGCGGCGTGACCGACGTGGACGCCATCTGGGCCTGCACCACCTGCGCGTCCTGCGTCGAGCACTGCCCCATGGGCATCGAGCATATAGACAAGATCGTGGACATGCGGCGGCACCTCGTGCTCATGGAGGCCCAGTTCCCGGAGCAGGCCGACGGCGCGTTCCGCAACATGGAAACGGCCGGCAACCCTTGGGGCTTCGCGCCGACAGCGCGGGCCGCATGGGCGCAGGGCCTGGACGTGCCCCTCATGGCCGACAAGAAGAGGGCCGACGTGCTGTTCTGGGTGGGCTGCAGCGGCTCCTACGACGACCGCTGCAAGAGCATCTCCGTGGCCATCGTGGAAATACTCCGGGCCGCGGGCATTGACTTTGCGATACTGGGCCCCGAAGAGCGCTGCAACTGCGAGAGCGCCCGCCGCCTCGGCAACGAGTACCTGTACCAGACGGCTACGCGGGAGATTGTCGAAACGCTAGGCAAGTACGAATTCAAGCGGATTCTCACCGCCTGCCCCCATTGCTTCAACACCTTCGCCAACGAGTATCCCGCCTTTGGCGCGAAGTATGATGTCGTGCACCACGCCTCGTTCATCAACGAACTCATTGCCGCCGGAAAACTGCCGCTTAATGGGCATGACGCCGGCGCCTCCACGGTTGCGGTGCATGACTCCTGCTACCTCGCCCGCCACAACGGCATTATCGACGCGCCGCGCGAGGCGTTGAAGGCCGCAGGCCACGCGCTGGTGTCCGTGCCGCGCGAGGGCAAGAAGGGCTTCTGCTGCGGCGCCGGCGGCGGCCGCATGTGGCTGGAGGAGACGCTCGGCGAGCGCATCAACAGCGTTCGCGCGAAGGAGCTGGCCGGCACCGGCGCCAAGACCGTCGCGACCATGTGCCCGTTCTGCATGACCATGCTTGTGGACGGCGCCAAGGCCAACGGGGACGGCGCCGCGCAAACCAAAGACATTGCGGAAATCATTGCGGCCGCGCTGCCGGGGGCGCGCGCATGATGGGAAACATCCCCCTAAATCCCCCTTCGAAGGGGGACGGTTCGCGGAAGCGAACCAGGGGGATGTAGTTCTCGGTTGGGACGCCTGGCGCGTTCACATCCCCCGACCCTTCGGGCCACCCCCTCGAAGGGGGATCTGAAACGGGCGCGCTTAAACCATTAGAAAGGTGCTGATATCATGCCTGACAAACTGGCCGACATGCGGACCATCCAATTCCTGCTGTACGAGGTGCTTCACCTGGAGGAACTCCTCCAGTACCCGTATTACGAGGACCACTCGCGGGAGACGCTGGACATGGCCGCGGACACCGCCTACCAGCTGGCCCACGAGGTGTTCTGGCCCGCGTACCAGGAGTTTGACCAGGAGGGCGCGCAGTTTGACGGAAAGAAGGTGGCCGTGCCCAAGGCGATGCACGAGATCTGGAAGCAGTGCGCCGAAGGCGGATGGATAGGCCCGAACGTGTCCTACGACGACGGCGGCCAGCAGTTCCCCATCACCATCCACGCGCTGGCCTGCTTCCTGTTCAACTGCGGCAACACCGCCGCCGCGATGTACATGGGCCTGACCTACGGCGCCGCGCACCTGATCAAGACCTTCGGATCGAAGGAACTTCAGGACCTGTACATGGCCAAACTGTTTGCGGGCCAATACGCGGGCACCATGGTGCTCACCGAGCCGGACACCGGCACGTCGGTGGGTGACATGACCACCACCGCGTCCAAGTCGCCCGACGGCGACTACTACCTGATGCGCGGCAACAAGCGCTTCATCTCCGGCGGCGACCACGACCTCACTGAAAACATCATCCACGCCGTGCTGGCGCGCACGGAAGGCGCGCCTCCGGGCATCAAGGGGCTCAGCCTCTTCATCGTGCCCAAGTACCGCGTCAACAACGACGGCGGCATCGGCGACTGGAACGACGTGACCACGACGGGCATTGAGCACAAGATGGGGCTCAAGGGTTCGGCCACGGCCTCGCTCAGCTTCGGCGAAAAGGGCGACTGCCGCGCGTGGCTCATCGGGGAGGCAAACCACGGTCTGAGATACATGTTCGAGCTGATGAACATGGCCCGCGTGTTCACAGGCATGCAGGCCGTCGGCGTGGCCTCGGCCGCCTACCACTGCGCGCTTGAATACGCGCGCACGCGCCTCCAGGGCCGCGATATCACCAGCAGGGACCCGCTGGAGCCGCAGATCCCCATCATCCAGCACCCCGACGTGCGCCTCATGCTGCTGAAACAGAAGGCGGTGGTGGAGGGCTGCCTGGGCCTGTTTCTCTACTGCGCGCGCGTGCATGACCAGGAGCACGCCGTCACGGACCCCGAAGAACAGCAGCGCCTGCACCTGATATTGGAGATGCTCACCCCCTGCTGCAAGGCCTACGGCTCCGACGCCGCCTTCGAGTCCATACGCCTCGCCATGCAGTGCCACGGCGGCTCGGGATACTCCGAGGAGTATCCGGTGGCGCAGATGCTGCGCGACTGCAAGGTGTTCTCCATCTATGAGGGCGCCAACGGCATCCAGGCGCTCGACCTGCTCGGACGCAAGGTGCCCATGAAGGGCGGCATGGCCCTGCAGGCGCTCAATGCGGAGGTCAGCAAGACCGTCGCCGAGGCGAAAGAGCTGGCGCCCCTCAAGGAGTTGGCCGAGAAGATCGAGTCCCTGCAGAATGAGGTCGTCCAGGCGACCATGCACCTCGGCATGCTCGGCATGTCCGGCCAGGTGAACCAGTACCTGTGCAACGCCACGGCCTACCTGGAAATGTTCTCGCAGCTTGCCATCTCGTGGCAGCTGCTCATGCAGGCCGTCGTGGCCCAGAAAGCGCTTGATGCGGGGAGCACCGAGGAGAACTTCTACCACGGCAAAATCGAGACCGCCCGCTGCTACGTTGGGTACAACGTGCCCCACGGCATCGCCACCGCGCAGATGCTGGTGGCCAACGAGCGCACCGCGCTCGACTTCAAACCGGAGTGGTTCTGAGCGAAGGCGTATAAGCAGCGTTCACGCGGGGCACGGGCGTTCTGCCCGTGCCCTGAAGCTGTTCGCCCCCTTCGGGGACGTGCGTTTCTTTTCCCTTAACCACGGGCTCCCTTCGGTCACCCGTGGCTATTGTTGGGTGACCCCTTCGGGGCCAAGAATGAGGGATGTCAAGTCTGTTTGAGGTTCCAGAGAAGGCAACGCCAGGCCTTTTACCGGCCGTGGATGCCTGCCTTCCCGGGCATGACGGACGCGGTGTCGTTGCCGTCGCGCATGGTCAGAGATCCGACCCCTCCGTCATTCCCGTGAAAGGGATGTTCCAAAAAGGCCTTTTGCCGCACGAAGTGCGTATCCGTGCGGATCGTTTTCCGAACAGTGTTACTATACGCGTCCATTCTGCGCGAACTTTTCCTGTGCGCTTTTTTTTGTGCGCGGCGCCGGTTTGCGGTGCCCGGTGCGGCTCTTTGGTCTTCTTTTTTCGGCTCCTATTGTGTTCCGTCCGTCAGGACCAGGGGTTTCCAGGTTCCTGTCAGCAGCA
>CAIUWO010000405.1 GCA_903902895.1 Candidatus Hydrogenedentota bacterium
ACGGCTTTTCCAATCTGGCCGAGATAAATGCCCTTACCTTTCCCGGCATCCCCTCGGACAAGCCTTCAGCGTCAACGACGGGGTCGTTGACGGTGACGCTGGACCCGCAGGCCGCCGTGACCGCGGGCGCGCAATGGCGCGTGGGGCCGGGCGGCGCATACCAGAACAGCGGTGCCACCGTTGCCGGACTGCCCGCAGGTTCGGCCACCATTCAGTTCAAAGCCGTCGGCGGGTGGACGGCGCCGGCCGACCTGACCGGAACCATCGTGGCAAACCGCACTGCCGTGGCGACGGGGACCTACACGCGTGCGCTGGTATCAGTGCCCGGTGTGGCGGGCCAGACCCTGTCCGCCGCCAGCGGGATGATCAGCTCCGCCGGCTTGATCCTCGGCGCCATCACGCAGCAGCACAGCAACACCGTGCCGGTCGGCAATGTCATTTCCCAGTCGCCAGCAGCGGGAACACTGGTGAACCCGGGGGCGGCGGTGGCACTGGTCGTCTCTCTGGGTCCCGCACAGGTGACCGTGCCCAACGTGGTGGGGCAAACCCACTCGGCGGCTACAACGGCGCTCACTGCGGCAGGGCTGACGGTGGGTGTCATCACGCAGGAATACAGCGCCACCGCGCCAGCCGGCAAGGTTCTCAGCCAGGCCCCCGCCGCGGGCCTGACCGTGTTCAGCGGTTCGGCCGTGGCGTTGAAGGTCTCCAAAGGGCCGCAGCCGGTGATCGTGCCCGGCGTGGTGGGACAGACCCAGGCTACGGCGACCACGGCCGTTACAGGGGCCGGGCTGGTGGTCGGCGCCGTGACGCAGCGGCACGATGCCACGGTGCCCGACGGCATGGTCATCTCCCAGACGCCTGCGGCCGGCGCGGAGGCCCCCCCCGGTTCCGCGGTCGGCCTGCTGCTGTCGCAGGGACCCGGCCTGGTGGCGGTGCCCGATGTCACCGGACAGACCCAGATTGCGGCGGCCACCGTGATTGTGAGCGCGGGACTTGTTTTGGGAACGGTCACGCAGGAATACAGCGCAACCATTCCGGCAGGCCGCGCAATCAGCCAGACGCCGGCCGCGAACGCGCAGGCCGACGCCGGGTCAGCCGTGGCGCTGGTGCTGTCCCAGGGCCCGCAACCCGTGCCTGTTCCCGATGTGACGGGATTGGCGCAGGACGCGGCCGCCGCCGCCATCACCGCCGCCGGACTGGCCGTGGGCCAGGTCAACGAAACACCCAGCGACACCGTTCCGGCGGGCGCGGTCATCAGCCAGATTCCCGCGGCGGGAACGGCGGCCGCACCCTCATCACCGGTGAACCTGACCGTTTCCTCGGGGCCGCAAAGCGCGGGCTGTGCCTGCCTCGGCGGCAAGAAGGGCGTCTTCCCGCCGGACGGCATCACCGGCATGCTGGGCGACCTGTTCATGATCGGACTTGCGCTTATGGCGCTGCAGGTGGTGTCCAGGGGCAAATAGCGGCGGTGTTGCCGCAGCACAACAGACCATGACCGCGCTCCGGCGCGCCCGAAAAAGGGCGTGTCGGAGCGCGTTTCTTTCAGGCGCACGCACGCGCACGGGCCATGCGAAGCAGTGGGGGGTACGTACTTTCCCACGGCCTGCGCGCGGCGTTCCCGCAAAACATCCTGAGGCGGGCGCTTCGAAACGGCGGGTACAATTCCGTGCGACTAAATGTGAATCAGACTAGTTTTACCAAACAAAGGAGATATTTATGCGAGCACGATTCCTGGTGTTGGCATTCTTGCTGGCAGGGTGCTTCGCCTTTCCGGCCCAGGCCGTCGACCAGTATCAGAGTGATTTCGAAGCCGCCTATCCCGCCGCCGTGGGGACGCGCATCGACGACTGCACCATATGCCACACCGTCAGCGGCAGGTCCGCGCGAAACAGTTATGGGGCTGCCTGGAGAACCGCGAACTACAGTTTCACCTCAATTCAGGCCGCGGACAGCGACGGGGACGGGTTCAGCAATCTTGCCGAAATCACCGCGCTCACCTTCCCCGGCAACGCGGCGGACATGCCGGCGGCGTCGACGGGTTCGCTGACCGTAACCATTTCACCGGCCGGTGCTGTGACGGCGGGCGCTCAGTGGCGCGTGGGGCCGGCAGGCGCGTACCAGAACAGCGGAGTGACCCTTGCCGGCCTGGCCGCGGGCGCGGTCACGGTTCAGTTTAAGGCTGTTGCGGGATGGACACCCCCCGCGGACAAGTCCGTTACCATCACTGCAGGCGGGACCGCCACAGAAACCGGCACCTATGTCCAGCTTATGACGGTGCCCAACGGTGTCGGCCAGACGCAGGCGGCGGCCTCGACGGCGATCACGGGCGCGGGCCTGACCGTTGGCACCGTCACACAGCAGAACAACGCAACCGTGGTTGCGGGCAATGTCATTTCCCAGACGCCCGCCGCGGGCGCTTCGGCAAGCCCGGGTTCAGCCGTTGCACTGGTGATTTCTCTCGGACCGGGTCTC
>CAIUWO010000406.1 GCA_903902895.1 Candidatus Hydrogenedentota bacterium
GAGCATAAAGATAGGCCCGTTCCCAAGTCTGAGCGTGAAGGACGCCCGGCTGCGCGCGCACGAGTTCAAGGCGCTGATAGCCAAGGACATCGACCCGCTGACGGAGCGCGAGACCAAGGCCGCGGTGCCGACCTTCGAGGACTTCGCCTTGCAGCAGTACCTGCCCTTCGCCAAGCCTGCACGCTCGACTGTCGTCCTGTTGATGAACCTGCACTCCTTCAACCACCGCACAAACGCATCTCCTGGAACGGTGCTAAGCAGACGGTCCTGCGCATCTCGGGCCATTAGCGTGGCCGCGGCGCGCCAAGCTGATGGTGGATTCACCGCTGGTTTCGGCGACCATTGCCGCGCCGGCCCGCGGTCGTCGTGATACGACCAGCCCGACGCTGTACCGACGGGAAGACCCAGCAGTTCGCAGGCGTCCCTGGTCGTTATGGCCCGCATGTCTGTCAAGATTTCGACAATCCCACCACATCTTCCACAGACGCGACACCACCAACGTCCCGGGACGGCACATCCCCGATTCGATGCGTTCGGCCAGACCCGGAAGCGGTCACGCCCCCCGCCTGCCTGCCCGTCCCCGGCGCACCGGTAGCAAGGGCCGCAGAATTCGCCGCCGTTCGTACCGCAGGCCCGGCGCATCTGGAAGCCTCCTTCAGAGAGTAAGTCAAGGATATTCATGGCGGTGCCTATCGCACGTTCGGCGCGGATTCCGCGTTCGGGTTGGCCTTGCCAGCGGCGGGTGCCACTATTGGGGCAGGTCGCAATTGCACGATGCTCGACGTGTTTTCACATTCGCCCGCAGAGCTTAGAACCCGCCAGGCGGTTTTGCCATGCACTTGGCCTGCCTTCTCCACCCGCAATTTCTCGCTTCCAAAGGGGCGGTCGATTATGTTTGCCATGGCCTTGCCCAATTTCACGGGGAAAGAGGGTTTGTTGTAGTACTCGGCCAGCCACTCAGGGAAAAATTCTGCGTCGAGGGAGGCGATCTGGGTAGCGGACACCGCCTGCCCGTGAAATTCTTGGCGGATTGCGCGCAGCAGTCGTTCCCACTGCAGTTGCTCGTCATCCCCCTGACCGTAGTGCGTGTTAAGATTGCCGAGAAATCCGTCGATCCCGGCGAATGCCAGCATGCCGCCGATCAGGCGCGCCCAGCGGTTGAAATTCCCGGTCGCAGGAATATGCGGTGCAGAAGGTTTGCCGGCCAGGAAATAGGCTCTTGCAAGCGTCAGCGCGGCCGCGATGATGGCACCCCGGTTATGGATTGCCCACTCATCGAGATCCGGATGGCGGAATACCGTCTCGCGCGCCCCCCGGCGCGCGTCGTGCGTGTCCAGGCGTATCGGAAATGACCTTCTCGCAATTTCCGTCGAACACAGTGTGTTATTTCCCGTTGCCATGACAGTAACGCACACCGGCACATCGATTTCCCTGTTTTGCCCAAGAAGGCGGCAGCGCCACTTCGGCTCGGTAATGACGCGGGCGACACTGGCGCTCCTGAGCATGCCGGTGAGATTGTCGAGACAGATCACCGTCGTCCCGGCCATGAACACCGAGGTTATTCGCTTCTGGTTTTCGCTCTCGGAATTGGTCAGCATTATGGCCTCTGAAGCTTTTCCGGTCGCGAGGCGTGTTATCACGTTCGTTAGCAGGCTCTTCCCCGTTCCCGGAGTCGGGCTGGTTATCAAGGCCATTAGTACTGGTCCCGGGATGCTGGGCCTTAGAAGAGCACCCAATAACAATGAGACCGCGTTGGTGCGATCACAGGGTGAGGCAAAGGGAAAATCCTCGAAAGGCTCCTGCAGCAACTGCGCCGCACTGGCGATCTGCGCGGCGTCGGGTTGTTCCGGAATGGGGGGCAGCGTCAGATCCGCGCTCGGCGAATAGTACAACTGCGTCACAGGGTCGTACCCCGGCGCGTCGTGGATGGTCCCGTCTGGGCGCAGGAAGGGCACGTGCACGATCCCTTTTAGCGCGGGGAACTGACTGAAGCGGCGACGCCCGAGAGCGTCTTTGAGGCACTTGTCTGAAACGATCGTGGCGCTCGTGCGCCCGCCTGACGTTTTCACGTAGTAGGCCGATCTGTCAACGTCGCCCCTCAGAGTGTCGATGTCATGGTGCTCAAGGAAAATGTCGCCGGCATCATCCTTGATAATGCGGACGAGACTGCGCAGTTGGGAGAAGACCCACGGTGGCGTGTTTAGTGCAGCTAGCGCGCTAAGCGCCGCCGCCGTGACTTCGTGCATGTGGAGACCGGTCAGTTCTATGACCGGAAGGTCAGAAGTGGCCCTCGCCTCATCGGCGGGGGGTAGCAGTTCGCGGTCCGGCGCATCACCGTGGACCATGACATCGCCGGCAATCGCAGCGACATTTCCACCGATGGCCCGCCATTCATTTTCGACCTCGGCTTCCATTTCGGCGACCATTCCGTCGTCGAGCTGAATAGACTGCTTCGTCGAGCCGTTCACTGCCTGTTCGTTGTCGGCATCGACTTCCGCTGCCGGGTGCCCACTGTCTGTGCTGTCTGTTCTTGAAACTCGTTCGTTTATCATCGTGTGTCCCTTACCGGCTTTCACCGGCCTTTGTTTCCCACCTTAGTGGGCGATGCTTGGGGAAGCTCATTGTGTCTACCTTCAGGGCACTTGCCTGTCGGCGTTAGCTTCTGTGCTTGTATTACCAAGAAGCATGCCAACGCCTTAATCGGTATGCTTGAAGTGTGTATCTCCTTGCGTATGAATAGCTTGTAACAATGCACGAAGAATGGAGTGTTTCTTGCAAATGGCGCATAGATCTGCCATAATAGCCAGATGAGCCATATTAGAACGCCAGATACGCCATCATTAACTGAAGCCAAGGCCCCGTATTTTGCAGTGATGAGAGCGCTGCTGGACTTGGATGCGGTGGACGTCGGAGAGCCGCCATTTGCCGCCGGTTTTGTGAGCATTCTCAAGATGCACTGCGGGGGTGAGGCCTCAATCTGGAAACTGGATGACCTGTCCAGGCTAGTGCTGGTGGCCAGCACGGACATCACCGCCAAGGAGCATGTCAAGGCTGTCAATAGTGTCGGACTTACAAAAGGGCAGGGAGTGTCCGGGCAGGCAGTTCTTGAGAGGAGAACCATCTCTTTTCATGGCAACGCCTCGCGGCACCAGCACGACGCGCGCGTCGATAGCATTCTTCGAAAAGACACCCGTTCCATGCTCTCTGCCCCCATCGCGCTGGACGCCCGATGCGTGCACGGCGTGCTGAACCTCATCAACCCTCCGAGCGGTCTTTCGCAAACCGACCTAATGGATGTGATGGCGGCGGCCGCGACGCTGTACGCGTTCCGGCTGGCGGAGGCTGGAAGATACGGCGCGCTAACCCACAACGAGTTGGCGCGGGAGTTTTCGTACATCAGGCACGCCCCGGACAGCCCGATTGCGAAAACGATCGAGCAGTGCGTGCGGTACGCCCCCTACGACGATGCAATTTTCCTCTTGGGCGAGACCGGCACCGGAAAGGAGCTCTTTGCACGCTTGATTCATGAGGCTTCGGGACGCACCGGTCCGAAGGTGGATGTCAACTGCTCGCTGCTGCGCCCAGAGCGCATGGAAAGCGAACTCTATGGTCACGTGAAGGGCGCTTTTACGGGGGCCGACAGGGACTATGAAGGGAAATTTGAGGCGGCGGTGGGAGGTACTATCTTCTTGGACGAGATAGGGGAACTTGCCCCCGAATGCCA
>CAIUWO010000407.1 GCA_903902895.1 Candidatus Hydrogenedentota bacterium
ATTCTCGTGTCGGACAACATAGAGGGAGCACCTTATGAACCGCATATTCTTTGTGTCTTGTGTCGTGTGCGCGCTGTTCGCCGTATCCATGGCGGATGCGCAGCAGGTGCCTGTTGCGAATCCGTCCTTCGAGGAGTTGACGGCGGAGGGGTTGCCCGTTGGCTGGACGCTGTCGTGTGCCACGGGCACTGTGAGCGATGTGCGCGTCCGGGAGGGGAATCAGTGCGTCCAGGTGCATGGCACGGGTGAAAAGGAGAGCTCCAACTTTTGGAGATCTCCCAACCTGTCCCTGGAACCGGGTGAGGTGTATTCGCTGCACTACATGATGCGGCAGGAAGAGGGCCAGGGTGTTGGCGGCAGCGCGATCACGGGCATGAACCTGTGCAATGTGGACTGGCCCGATGTGGGCGAGAAATGGCAGGAGATGCGGCAGATCATCGCCATGCCGGCCGTGATGGGGGAAATGTGGTTGCGCTTCGGCCAGTGGGAGTCGAAGGGCAAATACAGCTTCGACGCGGTGCGCCTGTTCAAGACGATTCCGGTCTACCGCAGCTTCGACGGGGTGGAACTGGGCGCGGGCGAGCGCGTGGTGGGCAACGCTTACAATTTCGCGCCGCCCATGGCCGAGAAGAACACGAATCAGTTCCGCGCTCTGCGCGCGATGAACGCCTATTTCAACACGAACCGCTTCAATTTCAGCAACGGTCAGTTCCTCACCTTTGAACATGCCATTGCGCGGCACCCCATCAAGGCCGGGCGTTTGTACTTTTGGACCAAGCATTACGGCACGGTGACCTTCACGGCGGAGGCCAGCAAAGACGGCCAGAACTGGACGTCGCTGGGCGTGGTGGCCGAGGGCGAGAAGGTGCTGGCGAGCCTGCCGGAAGCACTGTTCCCCACGGACAGCCTCTGGGTTCGGATAACGGCGCCGGACGCCGGCGGTTTTGTCGCGATGCACGGATACCGTTTGGAAGCCACGCTGGACGGTCCGCCGATGAACGCCGTGGGCGACACGCAGTATGTCGATGTGGAGGCGCTTGCGCCGGGCCTGTCCGTGGCCATTGCTGCGCCGGGCATGTTCGAGCCGGGCCGTGCGGACGGCACTTTGTCGCTGCGGATCAAGAACGAAACGGGAAAGAGGATAGAGACCGAACTGAAGGTGAGCGATTCAGAGAAGACCATCCACGGCGCTCCGATTGCCATCGAAGCGGGAGGCAACAGCTATGGGGACATTCCCTGCCCGCTGGCCGAACCCGGAAAGCATGTGCTGAAGATCGACGGCGGCGGAGCATTCCGCCTTGCGCTGGAGTGTCTTGTGCCGGAATATTTCAATTCCTCCTACGGGGAACTGCTGGACGATTCCGGCGTGTGGTGGGCGGCGTCGGGCTGGAAGATTCCCAAGACGCGCGCACTGCCGACGAAGAAGGGCGGGGCACTGCGGATCGAGGCGGCCCAAAACGAGGCCGAGGCGGCGCAGTTGGTCTTGTGCCCACCCAGAGACCTGGCAAATGTCCGGCTGAGCTGCGCGGGGCTGGAAGGCCCCGGCGGTGCGCGGCTGACGCCGGAGATGATTGAACTGCTGCGCGTGCGCTACGTGCCTGTGACCATGACGACCGACAACACCGGCGTGGCCGCGCCATGGCCCGATCCCCTCCCCCCCATTGCCGGACCGCTGGAACTGGCGGGTGGCGAGAACCATCCGTTCTGGGTGCGGGTGAAGACGGCCAAGGACACCCCGGCAGGCGAATACAAGGGGCTCATACGCATCGAGGCAGACGGCTACCAGACGGACGTGCCGTTGCAGGTGCGCGTCTTTGGCTTTGCCCTGCCCGACAGGATGACCTGCGTGTCCGCGTTTGGGTTCGGATTG
>CAIUWO010000408.1 GCA_903902895.1 Candidatus Hydrogenedentota bacterium
GCTGAGCATGTTGATGGCCTCCTGTTGAGGTTGTCGTTGATTGTTGAGCTGCTCAGCCCATCTTTGCACACAAATCGGGCTATTTTCAACAGATATACCGTTGTAATATCAACAAACACAAACAGTTACAAAAACACGGGATCACTTAGGGGAATGCCCCGATTCCTACCCCGCCCCGCAATTTCCATGCTAAACTTAAAACCTTATGGTTGCAGAAGGTGACATGAAAAAGAACGCCGGGACAGCGGGCGTTTTCCGCCGTGCCGGCGTTCCCCTGCTGCTCATTGTCGGGTCCATACTGGCAGTCACGGCCGTTGTGGAAGCAGTGAGCTTCGTGCTCATCAAGCTCTATCAGGACAAAACGGTCAGCCGCAACAGCGGTCTGGTTGTGACCGATCCGAAACTGGGCACCGCCGCGCCCCCGAACGCCGCAATACGCGACGAATACTTCAAGAAAGGAAAGCCTGTCTTTGACGTGACGTATCACACCGACGCGCATGGCCGCCGCGTCGTGCCCGTGGACGCCCCGCTGGAGCGCGGCAAATTTGCCGCATTCTTCGGATGCTCCATCACCTTTGGTCTTGGCGTGGAGGACAGGGACACCCTGCCCGCGTGTTTCGGGCGGGCGGCTCCCGAGTACATGCCCTATAATTTTGCCTACCAGGGCTATGGCACCCAGCAGCTTTACCTGCTGATGCAGCAGCCCGTGGAACAGGAAATCTCCCAGTCCAAGGGCGTCTGTGTCTACGTCTATTTTGGCGGCCACGTCATGCGCACCATCGGGGCCATGCGCCCGGTCAACAACTGGGCCCGCGACTATCCGTGTTTTGAGCTTCAAGCGGGAACGGAGACCCCGGTGTGTCGCGGCACCTTCGCGTCGGCACACCCCTGGCGCTGCATGATGTACGGGATGCTGGGAAAGAGCCAGACGCTGCAGTACACGGGAATCACGCTGCCCCTGTCTCCCGGCACCGATCAGCGCCGCCTGGTGGCTGTGCTCATCCGTGATTCGATGAACATGTTCAAGGCCAAATACCCGGGCAGCCAGTTTCTTGTCCTCGTGCATCCGGCGCACTGCCAGCGTGTCACGACTTTCGAGTGGATACAGCCCTGGCTCGACAAATTCAAGGTCCCCTATTTCGTCTGCGACGAGGACCTGGTCAGGCAGGTGCCCTTCGAAAAAAGGACTGTGGACGGCGGCCATCCGGCCCCGCTGGCAAACGAGGTTGTGGCCCGGGCGCTGGCCGGCTGGCTGGAAGAGCACAAAGAGAATCCCTGAGCGCCGGCAGGGTCCATGAGCGCCGAATGATGGTCCTGTCATGATGACGACGCCCGCGCAGGATGAAACGGTTCCCTGTTGGAACTGGGGGTGTTGTTTTTCGGCGGACACAGGCATAATATGGGTATCAACCTGGAGGCAGAAACGATGTCGAAGCATGCAATTTCAAGGAGAACGGCGATGGGTGCGATGGCGGGACTGGCGGGCGCGGGGCTGATGGGTCCGGCGGCGCTGGCGCAGACGGCGCCCGCGGCGGGCGGCGGCGGACGGCTGAAGCAGTCCGTCTCACGCTGGTGCTACGGCAAGATGTCCCTGGACGACCTGTGCGTGCAGGCCAAGGCCATTGGCCTGAAGGGCATCGACCTGCTCGACGAGCCGGAGTGGGAGGTCGCCATCGCGCACGGGCTTGAGGTGGCCATGCCGAACGGGCCGGGGGGGATCAAGGACGGCTGGAACGACCCGGCGAACCACGGTGAACTGTACAAGAAATCGATGGAGCTCCTTCCGAAGCTGTCGGCGCTGGGCATCAAGAACATGATCGTCTTCTCGGGCAACCGCCGGGGCATGTCGGACGAGGAGGGCCTGAGGAACTGCGTGAGCGGGCTTTCGCAGCTCGTGCCGGCGGCGGAAAAGGCGAACGTCACGCTGGTGATGGAGCTGCTCAACAGCAAGCGCAACCACAAGGACTACATGTGCGACCACACGGCGTGGGGCGCGGCGCTGGGCGAGAAGCTGGGGTCGAAGCGCTTCAAGCTGCTCTACGACGTGTACCACATGCAGATCATGGAGGGCGACATCATCGACACGATCCGCGAGTTCAGCCCCCATATCGGCCACTACCACACCGGCGGCGTGCCGGGCCGCAACGAGATCAACGGCACGCAGGAGGTCAACTACCGGCGCGTGTGCGAGGCGATTGCGGAGACCGGCTTTGACGGCTTTCTCGCCCATGAGTTTGTGCCCAAGGGTGACCCGATCCAGGCGCTGCGCGAGGCCTACGAGATCTGCAACGTGTAGGCTGGGCGCGTTTGGGCCGCAGTCAAGACCATGCCGGCCGGGGCGGGCGCGTCACACGACCTTTGCCGCCGCCGTGACGGCTTCGCGCAGGGAAGCCAGCGCGGTTCCCGGGTTGGCGCCGCCGTCCCAGCCGCCCGTGTTGCCATCCACGACCACGGCCTTTGCGCCAAGGCGGATCGCCTTGGCCATGGTCGGCGCGTCGAGCCCGCCGCCGACGGCAATCAGCGTTTGCAGTTCGCGGTAGCGGATGTTCTCCTCAAGCATCTTGACGCGCTCCAGGAGGGCGCCGCGCGCGACCCCCTCCGTCACGCCGGGTTCGAGCCCCAGCAGCAGCGCGCCGTCCGCGATTTCCAGCAGGTAGTCGAGCTTGGTCAGCGGGGTGCAGGGCGACAGCGCGATTCCGGAAAACATGCCCGCGTCGCGAATTTCACCGAGCGTCCGGTGGGCGTGCGCGCACCCCTCGACCTGGAAGCTCAGCCGTTCGCATTTCATCGCGGCGAAGGTGTCCACGTGGCGCTCGGGATGGGCGGCAATCAGGTGAACGTGCCGCACCAGGCCCATGCCGCCCGCGGCGGCCACCAGCGCCGGACCGACCCCCGTCAGCGGCGTGGCGCCGCCGTCGGAGATGACAAAGAACACCTCAGCCGCGCCGGCATCCGCCAGGGAGCGCAGCGACGCCTCAAAATGGCCAAGCGGCAGGCAGGCCGCATCGACGCAAAACTTCGGAACTGACTTCAACACGAACCGCTTCTCCTCTGCTCCAGTCACAAACTGAACGGTCTGCTTCAATCACCGCCAACCGTTCTTCCGTCATCCCCGCGAAAGCGGGGACCCGGTGCGCGCGCGCGCCCAGGTCCTTAAGAGGCATGAATTCCCGCTTTCGCGGGAATGACGGGGGATGGGGATTTCTTCGCATAGTGTAGCGTATTCTTCAAAGGATGTGCATTTTGCGAGGGTGACCGCGCGGGAACGGCGGCCATGGGGCGCTAGCGCCGGACTTGCCAAAATCAAGACTGCGCGGCCAGAAACGCCTCGACCGCCGCCAGGGCGGGCATGGACGGCTGGGCCCCGGCGACGGTGGCCGCGAGCGCGCCGGTGGCGTTGGCGAAGCGCAGCGCGTCGGCGACGGGAACGGCGCCCCAGCGCAGCGCGAGCGCGGCGGTGAACGCGTCGCCGGCGGCGGTCGTGTCCACGGCCTTCACGGGGAAGGCGGGAACGAAGACATCCCCTTCCGGTCCCAAGTACAGCGCGCCCAGCGCCCCGAGTTTCATGACGGCGTGTTTCGCGCCCATGTCCAGCAGCCGCCGGGCGGCGGCGCGGGCCGTGTCGGGCGAATCAACATGAATGCCCGTCAGCGCCTCCGCCTCGGTCTCGTTGGGCGACACCACGTCGACCATTGCGATAAGTTCGGGCTTGATGGGCCGGGCCGGACCGGCGTCGAGGATTGCCAGCGCGCCGCATTCGCGCGCCAGCGCAAACGCCGCCATGACCGTTTCCAGCGGGATCTCCAACTGCGCGAGCACCACATCGGCCTGCTCAAAGACCGCGCGGTGCGCCAGCAGGTCTTCGGGCATCAGGCCAAGGTTGGCCGCAGGGGTCACGACGATGGAATTTTGGCCCTCGTCGGCCACAAGGATGACGGCGGTGCCTGTGGGTTCGGTGGGATGGGTCTTGACGCAGGACACGTCCACCCCGGCGGCGGCGAGGCTTTCGCGCTGCTGGGCGCCGAAGGCATCGTTGCCCACGCAGCCGATGAAGGTGGTCTGCATGCCGAGCCGTCCCGCGCCCACGGCCTGGTTGGCGCCCTTGCCGCCGGTAACGGTCATGAACGAGTGGCCGATGAGCGACTCGCCCGGCTTGGGACAGTGCGGCACGCGGGTCACGAGATCAATGTTGGCACTGCCCACGATGACGATGCGTCGTTTGTCCATGTTCGACTCCTTTGCTGCACACAGGGTTTATGCCGCGCGGCCCAGACCGTCATTGCGAGGAGGACGCAGGTCGGTGAAGCAATCTCTTGAAACAACAGCCCGGGTGTCCGGCCTCAGCGAGCAAGAGATTGCTTCGCTTTGCTCGCAATGACGGTGTCGGGCTCATGCCTTTCCGCCTGTAAATATTTTCTTCAATTCCGCGCAGACCGGCTTGGGCCGGCCCTCGAAGTCGATCAGTGAATTGTTGGCCGGGCAGGGGAAGCAGTCATGGCCCATCCACACAATGAATCCGCCACACTGCGGGAAGCGTTCGCGGCAACGGCCCGCCGCAATGGCGTACGCCTTCGCCTGAAACTCCTGCGTGAAAGCCACATATTTCTCCAGCGCCGCGCTTCCTTCCAGCCCCGCCACCGCCGCCTTGGCGGCGTCGCCCCACTGGGTCCACCATGCGGCGGTGTGCCACCAAAACTCGCCCTCGGGCGGCCAGCAGGACGCGTCGCCTGTGTATTTCAGAATCAGGTCGGCGTCCATGGCACCGGGGAAGCCCACCTCCGAGCGGAACAGTGAGTCATCAGGCGCCCAGTACCGGGCCCATGCGTCCATGTCGGGGTTGAGTCCCTGTCCCCAGGGGCCGTGGATGTCGTAATGGATGCCCTTGCCGTAGTCGTGCGGCTGGGCGTAGTCCACCGGCCCGCTGGCAGACGCCGTGAGGAAACGCCGGTCCGGGTCCTCTTCCGCCACCACCTCTGCCAGCATGGCGATACAGGGATGGGACAGGTCCACCGGCTTCTGGCAGGGCGGATAGTCCGGGGACTCGCCATAGTACAGTTCGTTTCCGCCGCACCAGAGCAGCAGTGACGGGTGATGCGCGCGCCGGCGCACGTAGGACACCGCAATCTTCTGGAGTGCGGCGATCGCCGCCGGGTCGTCGGGGGGCGCGTTTTCGATGCCCGACGAGGAC
>CAIUWO010000409.1 GCA_903902895.1 Candidatus Hydrogenedentota bacterium
GCTGAGCATGTTGATGGCCTCCTGTTGAGGTTGTCGTTGATTGTTGAGCTGCTCAGCCCATCTTTGCACACAAATCGGGCTATTTTCAACAGATATACCGTTGTAATATCAACAAACACAAACAGTTACAAAAACACGGGAAAACTTAGCATGCCAAGAGCTTATCGGGACGACCCTTCCGCCCCGGTTGTGCAATAATCGTGGCGGATAGGACTTTGTGGATGAAGTGGACCACGTGGAGAGGGAGTATCCTGTCCACTAAGTCCACGCCGTCCATGCCGTCCACAGGCAGGAGACTTGGCATGTTCAACTTACTCCTTTGCATTACAGGAATCATGATGGGCGCGGCGGCGGCCGACACGCCGCCGATGGCGGACTGTTACCGTCCCATCGACGGGGGCTTTGAAATCACGCTGACCGCAGACCCGGCGGTGCCGCGGCCTGCGACGGGGTCGCAGATTGGCGTGGTGGACACGGCACGGAGCGTGTTTGGCGTGGGGCATGCCATTGCCGGGCCGCCGGGCGGGGACAATCCGCGGCTGCACCGGCGTCCGCTGTATCCGCCCGCGGACAAGGCGCTTCTCTGGGACGCGGCGGAGCGGGAGAAACTGGTGCTCTTCGGGTTTCGTCCACTGGTGGTGGCGTACAACGAGCCGCGCTTCCTGTTTGACCTGCATTCGGCGGGCGGGCTTTCCGGGCATCTGATCGTCGGGCTGGTGAAGGAGGATGGCACAGGCAAGTGGCTCCACGAATGGCCCGAGATCACGGTGCGCTACGTCCAAGGCCGGATGTGCTACCGTTTGTCCGACCCATCCTTTCCGGGTGTGAATGTCTCTTTGGAGGCGGCGGCGCTGTCGGACAGCGTGGGCGTGATTCTTAAAGTGAGCGTGGAAGGGCTGCCCAAGGACACGCGGCTCGTGTGGGCCTATGGCGGGGCCTCGGCCTTCTTCACCAACTATGCCATGAACGCACCGGCGTTTAGCTTTAGCCCGGCGCAATGCGCCAAGGACCGCATTGAACTTTCGGAACGCCAGTTCACGCTCACGCGCGCCTATGCCAAGCCGGACGTTGTTCTCAATGAACCCTTTGCCGCGGCGCGGTATTTGGACGAGTGGAAACTGAAGATCAGCGGCGGCAGTTCATGGAAGGAAAAGTTTGGCTGGGGCGCGCCGGAGGCTTTCGCACAGTCCCCGGCGGAACTTATGGCCACGGCGGAGTGGAGCTGCGGCGCGCAGGAAAACAGGGTTGCGCTGCAGCGGGTCACCTTGCCGGAAGGCAGCGCCGAGGGCTACATCGTAGTGGGCGCGGGCGGCAACATCGCGGACGCGATCCAGCACCCGGCCGACGCATGGACGGCCGCGCTGGCCCGCAACAAGGCCATCGCCGGGCGCGTCACGGTGCAGACCCCGGACCCGTACCTGAACGCGGCGGCGACGATGATGGCCTTTGCCACGGACGGCACCTGGGGCGACTCGACGGTCATGCACGGCGCGTGGTCGTGGCGCTTTGGCTATCTCGGCTGGCGCGGCTGGTACGGCTCCAACTGCTACGGCTGGACCGACCGCATCAAGCGCGCCATCCAGAACCAGGTGAAGCACGGCCTGATCACCAAGGGCGACGACGCGGGCGCGATCAGCAGCCTGCTCGAC
>CAIUWO010000410.1 GCA_903902895.1 Candidatus Hydrogenedentota bacterium
GATGAGCGGTGTCCTTGGACAGGGGTAAATATGCGAGTCACGGCCTGCTGCAGTTCGTTGGCGAGCTGTACCGGGTTGGTCCCACGAATGGGGTCGCGGCCAAAGCGGACGATGACCTCGAAATGGGGCAGGGCAAGCGCCCGAACCAGATGTGACAGGAAGGAGCGCTGTGTTCCCCAGCCTTCAAATTCAGCCTCGGGAATCTTGCCGTCCGGCCATGGGAAGTTGGGGTCCGGTCCGAAGATCACCCGCTCCGCGGCGGACGGGCAACCCTTGGGGGTGCGATAGGTTACGCTGGCATAATGCACCGGAAAATTGCAGCGCACCGCCGCTTCAAAGAGTCTTGGCCGGAAGCGCCGCACTTCCCGCCCGGGACTGATGTTGCCCTCGGGTGCCAGCAACACATTTTGCCCGCTCCGCAGGGTGGCCATCATTTCAGCAATGCAGCGGGGGGTGTCTTCGGCCAGGCGCCGCGTGGGAATACCGCCCAATCCCTTGACCAGCGTGCCGAGTACGGGCGTGGAGAGCATTTCGGCCATGACAACCGCCCGTGTGTCACAGAGCTTGCTCATGGTCAAAAAGTCAAACCACGTGATGTGGTTGTTCACCAAGAAATAGGGCTTGTCCGGAACCCTTCCGACCACGGTCACGCGCAAGCCCAGCAGGGACGGCAGGACGCTGACCCAGCGCCGCGCGATGGCATGGCGCCAGCGTTTTGCCAGCGTTGCGGAGAACAGTCCCGCCATGGCGGCGAGCAAAGAAAGAAAAAAAGCGCCAAAAGTCCATGTCAGACCCGTGACCAGGCGCACTGCCACCCGAATGGGCACCCACAGGGGGGACCCGGCAAGCACCCGCCGGTACTCGGTTCTTTCTTCTCTGATATCACTTAGGTAATCTTCTGATCGTGCTACAGCCACTGGTGTTACATCCCAAAGTTAAAATGAGGAGATGTCTGTAAGCGCATGGAATATGGCGTTCTGTACAGCCCTGCTCACTTGGTTGGTCCAATTTGTCTCATCTAATAAGACCATCAAACACCCATTTCGTTACAGCAAATTCCGGCCATTGAAACAAAATAGGGTTCCCATGGGGGCGGCAGACCCAAAATATGGGGCCGTCAGGGACAATTGGAGCGGTTTGGGGAACAGTGGTGTGCGCAGCGCATGGTTTGGCATATTGGATAACCGGGCGCTTCCAGTATAATGTCGGCGTAGAAATCATGCCAACGCGGGCGTACTTGGAGCATCAAAGCCTCAACCAATGAAGTCCCGAGGCGAGCGGTAGTTTGGTCCCCCCTGGAGGGGGGTGCCACGCAGTGGCGGGGGGTGTATGCCCCCCACCTTCGGAATCGCCGTGTCCTGCGAAGATTTCGGGACATACTGGCACAAAGGACACAAAACGAAATGACAAAGTCAGAGACAGGACAAGGAATTTTCCCTTTTGTGAATTCTGTGCCTTTTGTGGCTGATTCCTCGAAAAGCGGAAGACGCGAACGACCGCAACCAACGAATGATGGAGAATGGAACCGCGGAAGTTGCGAAACCACACAAAGAAGAACACGGGCCGGACATTTGTGCCCCTGTTTCATGCGGACGGCATTGCCGTGCCTTTCCTCGCTTGCCGCACTCCTGTTGGCCCTCTCATCGGCGGGCGCGCAGGACTTGGACAAACCACCCCTTGCCCATTGGTCCTTTGACGGGCCCGCGCCGGCAAATCTGTCGCAGAATCTGGCGATGACCCCGGCAATAACGGCCCAGTCGCCCGCACCCCTGCCTTCCCGCCGGGGCGTGTTCGGAAGCGCGCTCGACCTTCATGGCCCGCACGCGCTGCGCGTGGACGGGTTCGGGCAGCCGCCATTGTCCGCGCTTACCCTTGCGGTCTGGACGCGCCCCTCGGACTTGGGCGGATTTCGCGAACTCTTCCGCCAGGAATGCGGCGACAACCGCGTCCTTTTCTCCTTTCAGGACGGCGGCACGGTGCTGTCGCTGGGCCTGAATGTTGGCGGTTACATGGAGTGCGACGCCCGAATCTCTCCCGAGCAGCTGATCGACGGCACCTGGCACCATTGCGCGGCCACCTTTGACGGCCAGTTCATGCGCGTTTATCTCGACGGGAAAGAGGTCGGCGCCATGGACCGTCCGGGCACCCTGGCGATGTGCTCCAACACACCCGCCTTCATCGCCTCGTCGGGCGGGACAAACGAGCACTATCAGGGCGGGCTCGACGATCTGCGCATTTACGACGCCGCGTTTACGGCACAAGAAATCGCGGGGCTCTACCGCGACGGCATGGCCGAGGTGGAAAAGACGTCGCGCGTGCTCGGCGCGGCGGCGGCGGCCGTCTATGTGGAGGCGCCCACCTTTGCGGAGACCATGGCCCAAACTCGGACAAACCTGGCGCGGCAGCCCAAAGGCGCGGACCCCGACCTGGCCGAGGCGATTCTGGGCCGCATCAGGGCCCGGTTCCCCGATGCCTACGGCGCGTTCATGGCCTGCACCGAGGGTGCCTCCCCGCTCGATTATCTTTCCGCCAAAGAGGACTCCTTCATCCTCAACCAGACCGCGCGCCTGATGGAACTGCTCACAGAATACAAGCCGCTGACGGAACATCAGCTTGCGGCGCAGACGGAAGAGGACAAGCGCAAGTGGGAAGAGGCGGACCGATTGCAGCAGCAGTTTGAAGCCCTGCGGGCGCGCGGTGCCGGGGCCGCCCATTCGCCCGAGTGGATTGACCTGATGCTGGAGGCGGGTGGCAGGGTGCAGTACCGGCCCCACGTCAACGAGCCCGTCGCGCCCTACATCAAACCGGAAACGCCCGTGACGCGCGACCTGAGCCCCGACGAGGCCCGCGGCGCGCTGAAACTGGACTGGCTGTTCCAGGCCGACGGCGAAGCCCTGCGGGAACGCGCCCGCAAAGAGATTCGCTGGGCGCGCGCGCTGGCGGCCCGCATTGCGCAACAGCATCCCGGCAAGGTCGATTTCTCCGGCGAACTGGCGCGGCTGGAAGATTTGGAGCAGAAGTTTGACCTGAGCCACGTGCCCGACCACACCCTGTATCTCCAGGTGCGCACCGTCAAGCGGGAGATTCAGTTCAAGAATCCCCTGCTCGATTTCACCAAACTGCTCTTTGTGGACATGCCCTATCCGGCCGGTTCCGAATGGCCCCACGAGACCCGCCACCGTCTGGGATACATGGCCGTGCCCGGCGCGCGGCTGCTGGTCCTTGACGGGTTGGAGCCGGGCGGCAAACTCACGCAGTTGATGCCGCAGGCCCCGCTGCACGGCTCCTTCTGGCGGCCCGATGTCTCCTTCGACGGGTCGAAGGTGCTGTTCTGCTTCAAGCCGCACAACGAGAAGTCTTTTCACCTCTATGAGATCAACAGCGACGGCACCGGACTGGCCCAGTTGACCGACGGCCCCTACGACGACCTGGACCCGGTCTACACGCCCGACGGCCACATCGTCTTCTCCTCCACGCGCGGCCACAACTATGTGCGCTGCATGCCGCCCACAAACTCCTTCGAACTGACCCGCTGCGACGGGGACGGCAAGAACGTCTACATCATCTCCTACAGCAACGAGCCGGACTATCTGCCGTCGGTGATGGACGACGGCCGCGTGGTGTACACGCGCTGGGAGTACACCGACAAGCCCCTGTGGCGCGCGCAAAAGCTGTGGACCACCAACCCCGACGGCACGCAGGTCCTCACCTTCTGGGGCAACCAGAGCGTGTGGCCCGACGTGATGAAGGATGCACGCAACATTCCCGGCACGCGCCGCGTCATGTTCACCGGCAGCGCCCACCACAACTGGTTCGCCGGGTCGGTGGGTATCATCGACCAGGACAAGGGCTTCAACTTCCCCGACGGCCTCACCAAGATCACCGCCGACGTGGAATGGCCCGAGTGCGGCAACGGCCCGGTGGACCCCGTCGAATCGCCGAACTACCACAGCGCGGGAAAACACACCGCCTACTACTCCCCCTATCCGCTCAGCGAAACCGACTTCCTCGTGTCGGCCAAAAGGGACGAAAAGTTCCTGCTCTACCTGATGGACACCGACGGCAACCGCGAACTCCTGTACGAGGGCGTGAACAACATCTTCCACGCCATGCCGCTCAAGCCGCGCCCCGTGCCCCCGGTCATCGCCGACCGCGTGGCCTGGCCCACCATGGCCGAGCGCGACAACCCCGGGCCCGGCGTGCTCTTCAGCAGCAACGTCTACCAGAACGCGCCGGAGGAGCTGCGCGGCAGGGCCAAGTATCTGCGCGTCATGCAGACCGACTCGAAGACCTACACCTACTGGTACAAGCGCCCCTACATCTCCACCGGGCCCGTGGTGTCGGCCGTGCAGTCCGAGGGCGTCAAGCGCATCATCGGCACCGTCCCCATCGAGGAGGACGGCTCCTTCTCCTTCGTTGCGCCGCCGGGCAGTTCGCTGCACTTCCAACTGCTCGACGAGAACATGCGCGCGCTCCAGACCATGCGCAGCTTCATCGGCGTCATGCCCGGCGAGCGCCGCGGCTGTCTAGGCTGCCACGAGTCGCACAGCCGCTCACCGAAGATGGGCGACAAGGCGATCGCGCTCAACAGGGATCCGAGCGCCATCACCCCGCCGCCTTGGACGGACACAACCGTCAGCTACGCGCGCTACGTGCGGCCCGTGCTCGACCAGTACTGCGCCAAATGCCACGAGGGCGGCGGCGAGGGGCGCAAAACCTTCGACATGACCGAGCGGCCCGCGCCGCCGACCTTCTCGGAACCGTACCTGACACTCATCGGCCGCCCCTCCTGGGGCGCGCCCTACACGCCGCCCGAGAAGCCCGAACCCGGCTTCGGCCTCGCCGGCGTGCTCATGGTCGAGGCCTTCGGCCAGCTTGATCCGCAGGCCTATGTCACGCCCAGGCCCATGACCAGCCTGTCCTACAGAAGCCCGCTCATTGATTTCGTCTCCAACGGCAAACACCACGACGTGAAAGTGGACCCCGTCAGCCTGCTGCGGCTCATCGTCTGGGTCGACGCCATGTGCCCCTACCTCGGCGACGAGGAGGTGCGCGCCATCCCCGACCCCGAATTCCAGGGCGTCGACTGGCTCGCCGTGAGGCCACTTATCAAGAACGCGCCCGTCATTCCCCGACCCGGGCCGGTGGACTGACCGGAAAGCGGCGGAATAGCCGCCAAATTCAGCGTGTTCTCCATGCGTGTTTCAAACCCATGGAGGGCAATAGCATGAACAGCGCGGCAGTGCGTTTATCGGTTGTTTCGAGTTTGTTGGCGGTCCTGGCAGTCGCTTCGGGCTGTTCCACCGCCAATCCCCCGGCGGTGGCGGAAAATGTGGATCTAACCCGCTACGCGGGAAAATGGTACGAAATAGCCAAGTACCCCGTGATCTTTCAACGGGGACTGGTGGCGGTGACGGCCGACTACACGCTGCGCGATGACGGCAAAGTGACCGTGTTCAACCGGGGGCTGAAGAACAGCTTCGACGGCAAAGAATCCACGATCAGCGGCGTGGCCGCCCCCGCGGACATCACGTCCAACGCGAAACTCAAGCTGCGCTTCGACCCGTTCCCCGTGAGCCTGTTCAAGGCGGACTACTGGATTATCGAGTTGGGCGCCGACTACGAGTATGCCGTGGTATCCAACCCGTCCAAGAAATACCTGTGGATTCTGAGCCGCACACCGCACATGGACCAGCCCGTCTATGACGGCATTGTGGCGCGGCTGAACGCGCAGGGTTTTGAGACGGACAAACTCGAGTTGACACCGCAGCCTTAGGCAGAAAGCACTGCATCGTACGGTCGTTTTAGCAGGAAGCAAGAGCCGGGAAGAAACTTTTGCCCGCCTATAGCAAGAGCCTCGGCGCTTTAAGGGCAAGCGGGGGTGTTACAGTGACTTGTCCGGAATCGACCAACACATCAAGTCATTGCGAACGAAGTGAAGCAATCTCGTGCTCGCCACAGTCCAGTACGATCTCGGAGGTCGTTTCAAGAGATTGCCGCGTCGGGCTGCGCCCTCCTCGCAATGACGGGCGTTGTCGTCATTGCCTATGAAGTGAAGCAATGACTTGGCGAGATATCGGGTAGGCTTTCTACGGAAGTTTCACGTCCAACGTTTTGCATGCCTCCCCGACGGCGATCGTCGCGTAGCCGCCGTCCCGTGGTGCGCGAACCTTCTCATCGCCGAACGCGCGGTAGGCGCGGATGGTGCGCCCGGTGCGAAAATCACCGCGGAATGCCGCGAGCGTGGGTTCGGTGTATTGGGTGCCACCCGCCTCCAGCGCGCAGTACGCGAGAAGCTGTGGACCCTTTATCCAGAATCCGAGCGGGGCCAGCGTCACGCCGGGAAAGGGCGACCACGAGTCGGGTGCGGTGTTTACGTACACCACCGTCCTGCCCCCTTTTCCGTCGAACTCAGTGCGTTCGTGAAACAGGTTGCCGTCGATGAAGCGGTGGTCCACCATGGGCGCATAAAACACATTGTCCGCCAGCCAGGTACTGAGTCGCGACACGGTCACGACGGTTTGCCGGCCGTTGAGTCCGGACCAGCCGGCCGGATGGGTTGCGGACTCCGCGCAGTAGGTGCTGATGAAGTTCAGCGTCAGGTTGTCGCCGAAAAAGGAGGGGGGCGTGGCGCCCGCGCGCAGCGTTTTCAGGAAGACGCGGAGGTAGCGCACCAGCGGGTCGTCTGTGTCCATCTTGGTGTTGACGTGGTTGGACGCGTCGCGGACCGCAAGGTAGGCGTCGTGGTAGACCAGTTCCCACATGGGCACGATCTCACCGTGCAGTGCGTCGGTCGACCAGCCGCCGTCACCGCGGTGCACATAGCCCTCCTCGGCCATGTGGCCGGCGTCAGTGTATTCGATGGCCCAGTCTACAATGGATTCGCTCAGCGTGAATTCGGCGAAATTTTCCCGCGTTACGCGGAATGCCTCGGCCCGAAGTTTGAGGTCCTGTTCCTTGAGCACCGGAGGGTCGGTTGTGTGGTCCTCGATCGGCTGGGTCGAGGTGACCACGTCGTACAGATAGCCGCGCACCTCCGGATAGCGCTTGCGAATTTCAGGCGTGTTGCGTTCGGCAAAATGGAGCTGCGCGGCACTGTTGGTCATGTAATTCTGGGCGTTGCGGTAAACGCCGCCGTTAATTTGGCTGTGATCAAACCAGTGTGCCGTCCATTTCTCGTCGTAGGAGGGTGCGATGGTGGACATGATCCCCAAGTCGTCGTGGGGCATGCACAAATAGCCCAGATCGTCGATGGCCTTTGCCAGGCGCCGCATTTCTTCGTCGCCGCCGCACCTGGGATTGGCGGGCAGGATGTCGGGATACTCCGCGTCGTATCCCTGGCGGTTCCAGCCGCCCAAATGGAATACGGCCCGCTCAATACCCGCCGCTTTCAACGCCTGAATGCGCGGGATAAGGTCGCCAAAGGGTGTGGCGTCACCGCCGTAGTCGCAGGGCACATGCGAAAAATGGATGGCGCCGCCAACGACGTCGGGACGGCACGGACGCAGTCGCGTGGCCAGCGTCCGCCAGGTGGGCTGCTCCTGCGCCCAGGCGCGGTACCGCTTCGCGATGTCCACATAGTTGCCGTCCAGAAATTCGAATGTCATTTCCTGGGAGCGCCTGTTGGCGGTCTTTTCGGGATAGGCGCGGTCGCCGACGTAGTTGAAGCCGAGCACATTGTCCCTGCGCCAGATATCCACACTCCGGTAAAGCGAATCATTGACGATGCTCACGTAAGAGCGGTCACCCTGCGGGGTCCATTGCGTGGCGCCGATGAAGCGCATGCACCAGGGCCGCAGCCACACGGTGCGGCGCACGTTGATGTCAGGCCCTCCC
>CAIUWO010000411.1 GCA_903902895.1 Candidatus Hydrogenedentota bacterium
CGACATCTGACGGCGGCAGAAGAGCGAAATCGTGAGTCTGCTGTCTCAGACGGATTGACACCGATGAACACAAGCCGTATTAGGAGTAATCACTATGATTAAGTATCTGAGGATCAGCAAGGTGAGGCCAGTGCCCGAGAGAGTGAAACTAGAGGTATGACTTTCCTCGACGCCGTCATCCAATCGCTTAGTCGGGCCGGAGAATACAACCGGGACGATCAGTCTGCGCCTGCGGTGATCCTGTGGCCGGACAAAGAGCGCCAGTGGGAGCCTCTGTTGCCCATGCTGCGGGGACATCTGCCGCATCTGCTGACTCTGGGGCCGTATGCCGCCAACTGCAAAACGGGTCCGGCTATCTGGCTGCGGTGCATGATCCCCCAGACATTGACGGAGGCGACATGGCTGGATGGCACGATTCCGATCCTGTATCTGCCCGGCGTAAGCCGACAGGAGATACGTGCGGTCGCCGACTGCCCCCCGGAGTTAATGCCCCTGGCAGAGCTTCAATATCGTGGAGCCTTCTGGTCACAGGTGAATCACAAAGACTGGACGGTGCTGGCGTTCCTGCAATCGACGGACGGAGGCTTGGGCCTCGATGTGGCGCGGGATAAAGCGACCCTGGACGCGATGAAGCTTGCGCTGGTAAAGATGGCGGAGACGGATATCCAGGAGCTAACTGGCCACCGGCTAGAAGCATCGGACTTTCTTGGTATAATATCGCCCGATCCGGTGCGAAAAATCCTGGAGTGGCTCAACGATCCCAACGCCGTACAAGCCAAAATGAGCGCAGAGCAATGGAATGCCTTCTGCCAGTCATGCAAGGACAAGTTCAAGTTTCATCCGGCCAAAGACGGGCCGCTTCGAGCGGCGGAGCTGATGGGAGGCCGACAGGACAACTGGCAGCAGGTATGGGACCGGTTTTGCGACGCGCCCAAGCGCTATCCCAATCTGCCGGGCTGGCTGCGCAAGGCCAAGCCGCCAGACGATTTGTTCCTGAAGGACAGCGATGAAAAGGATGTGTGGCCACAGACCAACGAGGTTTGTGAAAACGCTCTACGGAACGCGCTCAAAGCCTGTGAGGACAAACCGGCGCAGCACGTGGCACCACTTATCAAGCAACTGGAGATCGCACATGGGAAGCGACGGGATTGGGTATGGGCAGAGCTGGGCTTAGCCCCTTTAGCGGTCGCCCTCAAGCATCTGGTCCTTTTGTCCGAGACCTGTGCCAAGCCCGTAACAGGAGGGGCGCTGGAGGACATGGTTTCAGCCCATTTAAATGGCGGCTGGCATGCTGACGCCGCCGTGATCGAAGCTCTGGAAGTTGTCGAGAAGAAGGAGGACATCGAGGCGGTGCAGGCGGTCATACGGGCGCTCTATGCGCCATGGTTGGAAGCAAGCGCCACAGCGTTCCAGAAGCTGATAATGCCCAGTTGCGCCGCCACCCAGTCCAAAGCGCCTTCGACCCTTTCCAACATGGTCAAGGGCACCGTGATTATATTCGCGGACGGCCTCAGGTTTGACCTGGCTCATATGCTCAAACCGTTATTGGCCAAGCGAGGGCTTCAATTTGAGTTGGACTGGCGCTGGACGGCGCTGCCCACGGTTACCCCCACAGCCAAGCCTGCCGTCTCCCCCATCACCGCACTCTTCACTGGCGATGGGACATGTCAGGAGTTTAAGCCCAAGGTGACGGAAACCGGCAAAGACCTGACCAGCGAC
>CAIUWO010000412.1 GCA_903902895.1 Candidatus Hydrogenedentota bacterium
CTTCATATCGCCCAAGTCCTTGGTGCCGCGGACGGGATAGGTCACCACGATGGGCGACTGCTCAAACCATTCCGGCAGCGCGGGGTTGCTGTCGAGTTTCGGCGGACGGGGCATGCCCGACTGGTCCAGCCAGGTGCGGTAACGGTCGGCCGCGTCGTACCAGTCGCCCTGAAACACACCGATCACCATCTCGTAGGGCATTGCGTAATGCTTGTCCCACACGGGACCGGGGAACAGGCGGTAGTCGAGGAAGATGCCGCCCGCCGGATGCGCGTGGTATTCGATGCCTTTGGGGTGGGACTGGGGGTCGTGGGAGGCAATATAGAGGCCCGCCTGCGGCGTGTAATAGGCCATAAACTGCATGGGGCAGGAGGAGGGATAAAGACCGAGCCAGCCCATGGCGGGATGCTCGACGGGCCGCCACTTCCACCAGAAGCTCTCGCGCAGGGCCAGGTCCTCCACTTCCACCCCTTCCATGCCCGGCCAGAACAGTTTGGCATCGCCGCCGGTGCCCACCAGGTCGTTCGGAGTGACCACGGTGGGAAAGTCGATATGTTCCAGCGGCAGCCCGGTCTGGTTGTCCACGGACAACGACCAGTAAGTGTTGGGGTCGTCCTTGGGACAGCGCACGGTCACGCGGACGGACACGGGCTGACCGTTCAGCTCGGCGTAGTCAAGGTGGATGAGCGTCTGGTCTGAGGGGTCTTGGACGCACTCTGCGGAGAACGATTTGGCACCCAATGCGTTCACTTCCAGCGTGCCGGCGTCGGCTTTGCGGAAGCGGAGGCTAAACAGCGACCGGGGGGCCGAGCCTTTTTGGACCAGTTCGCGGCCGTTGGAGGTCATGGAGATGAGGTCGCCGTTGGCGGGGTCCAACTCCATTCTATACTGGGCATTGGTCACCACGAGGGGGGCATGCTGCTGGGCCTGCGTGCAGGGCATGATTGCGGCCAGGCAGGACATGGCGACCAGGGCTGAGCTGTGTCCGAGGTTCATAATGTTTCCGCTCCTTGTTACTGAACCAGTATGATGACGGTCTTGGAACCGTGGGTCAACTTGTCCGAATTGCTGCTTGCGCCGGGTCAAGCTGAAAGCAGAAGGCTCGTCCCGCTCAATCTCCCGTTGAAGGGCGCAAAGCGGCGGGAGATGCTTTCAGGTCCCCCTTCGAAGGGGGAAGGCCCGCCGCAGGCGGGACGGGGGATGTTGTATTTGGATTGGTGCATGGGGAACCACATCCCCCGCCGCTTCGCGGCACCCCCTTCGAAGGGGGATTTAAGACGTGCCGCCACAGTGGTTTACACCGAGTCACCAAGCTCTGTGCTACTCGGCAACTGCCGTCACATCGTAGACATCCGCCTCCACGATGCGCGCGTGCATGAACTGGCCCGGCTTCGCGCCGGGGCAGTTTCTTAGGTGGATGGTGCCGTCGACTTCGGGGGCTTCGGCGTCGCTTCTTGCGACGGCAACGCCTGTCTCGGGGTCGACAGACTGGACCAGCACGCGGAGCGTATTTCCCACACGGAACGCGTTGAACGCTGCCGTGATATGGGCCTGCTGCTCCATGACGCGAAGACGGCGGCGCTCCCGGGTGCGCTTGGGAACTTGACCTTCCATGACCGCGGCGGGCGTGCCCTCCTCGGTGGAGAAGGCGAAGGCGCCGAGCCATTCGAAAGCGTTGTCGCGCAGGCCCTGCATGAGGCCGCGGAACGCGGCCGGACTCTCGCCGGGGAAGCCGACGAGCACGGTGGTGCGCAGCGCCACGCCTGGCAATGCCCGGCGGATGCGGTGGACCAGCGCGGGGATGTCGGCACCGCGCGCGGGGCGGCGCATGGCCTTGAGCACGCCCGGGTCCATGTGCTGGATGGGGATGTCAAGGTAGCGCGCGACCTTGGGCAGGCTGGCCATGGCATCAAGCAGGGGACGGTTGATGCCGCCAGGATAGGCGTAGAGACAGCGCACGCGAAAGTCACCCTTGAGCGCGCAGAGTTCGCCGAGCAAGTCGGACAGGCGGTAGGCGTCGTAGCAGTCATGGCCGTAGACGGTGATGTCCTGCGCGACGAGGTTGAGTTCCTTCACACCCGAGCGCAGTAGTTGACGCGCCTCTTCGAGCAGGATCCCGCGGGGCACGCTGATGTAGGGGCCCTTCATGGCGGGGATGGCGCAAAAGGCGCAGGTGTGGTTGCAGCCGTCGGCGATTTTCAGATAGGCGTGGGGACCGGTCTCGATACGACGGCGCGGCATGGCGGTGACGATGTCCGTGCGGGGTTTGGCGGCCACGTCCAAGTGCCGATCGTTGTCAGCGGCATGGACCATGTCGGCCAGTTGGGCCATCTGGCCCACGCCGAGCAGCGCGTCAATCTCGGGAATCGCGCCAAAGAGTTCGGCGCCGTGCCGCTGTGCCAAACATCCGGCAACGTAAATGCGTCGCGGCATGCCGGTCTGTTTCTTGCGCTCGGCCCACTCGACCACGGACTCGACGGACTGCAGCTTGGCGTCGGCGATGAACCCGCAGGTAAGCAGGACGACGGCGTCGAACACGGCCCCTCCCCCATCTTCGCCGGGACCCAGGGGCAC
>CAIUWO010000413.1 GCA_903902895.1 Candidatus Hydrogenedentota bacterium
CATGGCCGACGCCCCCGACCTGCGCGCGCGCAAGGGACGCATGGGCCGCCCTCGCGTGCTCGCCGACTTCACGGTGGAAGTCTTCGCCCGGCGCACCGAGCACGCCTACCGGCGCGCCATCGAAATCCACCGCCAGCGCCGAACCTTATAAATGTAGGTCAGGCGCCCCCGCCTGACATTGGCTGAACCTGATTCCGTGCCGACAGCCGAGGGCTGCTGCCCCACATGGGAACGAAAACCTTGAGAATCGTGCATCTCGACGAACAGACCGGCTGGCGCGGCGGCGAGCAGCAGGCCAGCTGGCTCGTCCAGGGCCTGGCCAGTCGCGGCCATGACGCCTGGCTGGTGGGGAGGAGGGGCTCGCCCTTTCTGACCAGCCAGCACGGCGGGGCCCGGGTCACGCGCGTCTCCCTGCCCCTGCGCGGCGAATTCGACCTCTACAGCGCATGGCGGCTCGCCCGGCTCTGCGCCCGCGAGCATATCGACATCATCCACGCCCACAGCAGCCACGCCCACGGCATCGCCGTGCTGGCGGGCAGGTTCCTGGGCGGGGTCGCCCCAAAAATCATTGCCGCCCGCCGCGTCAGTTTTCCGCCCAAGGGCCACCGGCTAAACCGCTGGAAATACGCCCAGCCCGACCGCATCGTCTGCGTCTCCTACAGGGTGGCCGAGGTCATGCGCGAATTTGGCACCCTGGAAAACCGGCTCACCGTCGTCCACAGTGCCGTCGACCTCGCCCGCGTCAACGTCGATCCCCTGTCCCGCGCCGAGATGGGCGTGCCCGAACACGTGCCGCTCGTCGTGTCCGCCGGCGCGCTCGTCGGACACAAGGACCACGCCAACCTGCTCGACGCCTTCGCCGCCGCGCGCAAGACCATCCCCGACCTCTGGCTCGTCATCGCCGGCGGCGGTCCCCTGCGCGCCGATCTGGAAAAGCGCGCCGCCCAGCTCGGCATCGCGAACCGCGTCCGCTTTCTGGGCCAGCGCAAAGACGCGCCCCGCGTGATTCGCGCCGGCACCGTCTACGTCTCCTCCAGCTGGTCCGAGGGGCTCGGCACCTCCATCCTCGAAGCCCTCGCCGCCGGCACGCCCGTCGTGGCCACCCGCGCCGGAGGCGCCGATGAAATGGTGATTCCCGGCCGCACCGGCTGGCTCGTGCCCGTCCGCGATCCCGCCGCGCTCGGCAAAGCCCTCGTGGACTGCCTGCAGCACCGCGACGAGGCCCTCAAAATGGCCGCCGAGGGGCGGCGTCTGGTTGAAGAGGAATTCACCGCGCCCCGCATGGTGGAACGCACCCTCGAAGTGTATGCACAGTTGCTGAAAGATTAAGTACTAACCCTGTTTGTTCTTAATCTTGCTCTTAATCTTGCTCTTGCTCTTGTTCCCATTCGGAAAAGCAAGATTAGGATTAAGAGCAAGAGCAAGAACTAGCCGACGGAGCGACCGCGCCGTGAATGACCTGACCGTGCTCATACTCGTCCCCAACGCCCGCGACCGCATAGAGCGCTGCCTCGAAAGCGTCCGCTGGGCCGACGACATTTTCTGCGTGGTCGATCCCAAATGCACCGACGGCTCCGACGAGGTGGCGCGCGGCGTCAGCAGCCATGTGGTCGTTCACGAATACGTCAACGCCGCAGCGCAGCGCAACTGGGCGCTGCCCCAAATCAACACCGAATGGACCCTCGTCCTCGACGCCGACGAGTTCCTCTCCGACGCGCTCATCGACCGCGTAAAGCGCGTCATCAAGGACCCCGCCAGTCTCGACGGCTACGACATCCTGCGCCATTCCTACTTCTTCGGAAAACTGATTAAACACTGCGGTTGGCACCGTGACTACAACCTGCGCCTCTTCCGCACCGCCAAGGGCCGCTACCTCGACCGCCGCGTCCACTCCAGGGTCGTCGTCGACGGCACCGTTGGCAGGATCAACGACGTCATGTACCACGACACCTACCGCACCTTTGACGAGTACTTCGCCACCTCCATGCGCTTCACCACATGGGGCGCCCAGGATGCCTACGACCGCGGCAAACGCGCCCGCCTCATCGACCTCACCCTGCGCCCCGTCCAGAAATTCTTCAAGATGTACATCTGGCGCCTCGGCTTCCTCGACGGCTACCACGGCGCCGTCCTCTGCGGCCTGTCCGCCTTCAGTGTGTTCCTAAAATACGCCAAAATCTGGAACCTCCACCGCACCAACGCCCCCAAAACCCCGGTCAACGAATAGCGGGGGAGAGGGGGGGCGGACGGACCTTCCAGTATGGGACAGCCGCCCCCGGCTGTCGATCCTGCGCAATACAACATCCCTCGCCGGTTTTCTTATAGCGCCCACGCTCGTGGCGGGCGTTCTTCTCCCTCCCCTTGACAAGGGGAGGGCAGGGTGGGGTTCTTCATTCCACCACCCCGACGCGCGCACACAGGGTGCCCCCCCCAAGTCCCCCTTCGAAGGGGGTGGCCCGAAGGGCCGGGGGATGTGGACCACCGCCCCATGGCCCAACCGCACTTTCTGTCCCCCGCGTCTTTGAAGGGGTGACCACCAAAAGGCGGTCGGGGGGCGTGATGCATCCTCGGGATACAATCTTCCTTGCATCTACATCCGTGTCAGGACATAGGTGGACAGTAGGTACGCCTCGCCCATGACCGCCCCGGAACACACCGCCACAAACAGCCCCAGTTTCATCTCGGCCCAGACATCTTCCCAGTATTCCCCGTCCATCCACGACCACAGGTCGGGCTTGACCCAGAAATAGAGGGCATCCAGAAACTCCTGCGCATCCCGGTAGAACAGCCGGTACAGCAGGTAGTACACGGGGATATTGACCACCGCCAGCGACAGGACAAGCACGGCATACGGAGACATCGCAAAACCTCCCAAGTTGACCATCACCTTAATATTCAGGCCCGGCCGTCTTCAAATTCCCCGTCCCTTGCTTCCCATTCCTCCCATAATTCCCATAACTCCGATGCGGCCCTGCCTCCCGGCGAAAAAGGTTTGCATCCCTGCCCCGCTGTTTGCTATGCTACGCGCCCCGTTACGTTTATACGCTATAAGTCGATTGGTGTGTCTTGGCTTGACCAGGAGGATAGCCTTGTGAGTACCTATTTCCCCAAATTGGGGGACGTGAAGAAGGAATGGCATCTCATTGATGCCACCGGCAAGTCCATGGGCCGGATTGCCGTCGAAGCGGCCAAGCTGCTGCGCGGCAAGCACAAGCCCCAGTTCACCCCGTTTTTGGACTGCGGCGACAATGTGGTCATCATCAACGCCGAAAAGATTCTGATCACCGGCTGCAAGCTGACCAAGAAGGTTTATTACAACCATTCCGGGTATCCGGGCGGGCTGAAAGAGACCAAGCTGGGTGAACTGATGCGCAAGCATCCCACCCGCGCGCTTGAGACAGCCATCCGTGGCATGTTGCCCCACAACCGGCTCGGCCACAAGCTGGCCGGCCAGTTTCGCGTCTATGCGGGCGCGGAGCATGAACAGGCCGCCCAGCAACCCAAGCCGTACGAGTTCTGACACGCACGATTGCAGGAGATGATCACCCGTGAATGACCCCAATACAAAAGAAATCGTGACCAAGGGACGGCGCAAACGGGCCACGGCACGCGTGCGCATCCAGCCGGGTTCCGGCAAGTTCCTCGTCAACGGCAGGCCCGTTGAGGTCTATCTTGCCCGTGAAACCCTGGTGATGCTCGCCATGCAGCCCCTTGAGCTCATCGGCATGCGCGAAAGTTTCGACATTCGCGCCCGTTGCGACGGTGGCGGTCTGGCCGGACAGGCCGGCGCCCTGCGTCTCGGCATCGCCCGCGCCCTCGTTGAGAATGACGAGAACATGCGCGCCGTCATGCGCTCCGCCGGTCTGCTCACCCGCGATTCCCGCGAGGTCGAGCGCAAGAAGCCCGGCCAGCCTGGCGCCCGCAAACGCTTCCAGTTCTCCAAGCGCTAGACCGAATGCAGCCTCCCTCCGGGGAGTGCCCAAAGATACAAAAAAGGATTTCCACCCTTCAACAGGGTGGAAATCCTTTTCTTTTGGAAACACTCTAGCCGACTGGCGCGAAGAGTTTTCTTCTTGCTCTTGCTCTTGCTCTTGCTCTTGCTCTTGCTCTTGCTCTTAATCCTACTCTTGCTCCAGTTTTGGATAATAGAAATGACGGGATTAATGAAACCGTTTCCGGAAAGAGCCTTGTGTAACTTTCATGGTTCTCACCAATGTCGAGCAAGATTAAGAGCAGGGGCAAGACAAGAAAGAAGTTCAGGCAGCCCACGCCAACCGGCTAAACAGTAATTTCTTTTCCGGTTTGGACGAAAGGCACTTCGTTCCTCGTCCTTCAGCCGACCCAGTACCGGTTTCTGCCGTGCACCTTGGCCTCGTAAAGCGCCTGGTCCGCCTGGGCAAAAAACTCGCCCACGGTCGTGGCGCTTTCCCCCAGTCCGGCAACACCGTAGGACACCGTCACAGTGAAGGGCGTGCCGTCGGCGCCAAGGAACGCGTGCTCCCGCATGCGCCGGCAAATGCGCTCGATGCAGGCCCCCGCCTGGTCCGAGCCGGCGTGGAACAGGGCGAAGCAGAATTCATCTCCGCCGTAGCGCCCGGCAAAGTCGTTCACACGAATCTCGGCCCGCACGCTTTGCGAAAAGAAGCGCAGCACCTCGTCGCCCGCCGCGTGCCCGTGCGTGTCGTTGACGCCCTTGAAATGATCCACGTCGCACATGATCAGCGACAGGGCATGCTTGTAACGCTGCGCCGAATAGATGGCATCCTGAAGGTGCTCCTCGAAATGGGACCGGTTCAGCAGCTGTGTCAGCGGGTCCTGCGCGGCGGCAATCTCCAGCATGTCCAGATGCTGTTTCTCGTCCGTGATGTCCCGCACGATCACCGTCAGCTGCGACCCGCCCCCGTGGGTCACCGCGCGGCTGACGGAAAGGCTCATCGGGAAGACGCTGCCGTCCCCGCGCCTGCCTGCCACCTCCGCGCCCCGCAGCCCCCTGTCATCCGCCAGCCCCAGGTATTGCATCAAACGGTCCTCGGCCGTCACCCCCTCAAAGGGGGCCAGCAGCGCGGCCGTGCTCTTTCCGCGGACCGCCGCCGCCGTGCGGCCGAAAATCCCCTCCGCCGCCCGGTTGAAGCTCACTATGGCCCCCGTTTCGTCCATCGTGATGATGCCTTCCGCCGCCGTGTCGAGAATGGCCGTGAGCCGCGCCTCATCCTCCATCAGCCGCTGCCGCGTGAGTTCAAGGCTGTCCATCATTTGATTGAAGTCGGTCGCAAGCTGCGCAATCTCGTCCCGGCCCGCCACCGGCACCCGCTCCGACGCGTCCGCGGCCGCGGCGATGTGCGTCACCGTCCGGGTTAACCGCGCAAGCCGGCTCAGGATGCGCCGCTCAAAGAAGAGGGCGCTGGCGAACTGCAGCAGCACAAACGCCAGCAGGAAGGCCGCGGCAAACAGCCGGTACAGCCGTCGCCCCTCGGCATAGGTGCTCCTGGGCAGTTCCACGCGCAGTGCCGCCCCCTTCTTGCCCTCGATGTCTGGAAGGAGGCCAACCCCCACCAACTGCGTCTCGCTGATTCGGTGGATGTGAATGCCCGCCGCGGCCTTCAATGCCGCGAAATACGCTTTTCCGTCGGGGGAGAGGTCGGATGCGCCGCCATACATCATCGACAAGGGAAGCTGGAGCTTCGCGGAAAGCGCCGTCAGCAGGGAGGGGGTCAGCAGCCGCGCCATGATCAAGGTCCCATGGATGGCGCCTTCCCGGTTCGTGGTGAGAATGGGCCGCGAGGACACCAGCAGGCAGGTCGTGGCGTTGAGCAGCAGCGACCCGGAAATGAGGCTGTACTTGTTGTTGTCATGGCGGGTCAGCAGGCCGCCGGGGGCGACGTGCCCCGCCAAGGTCCCGGGCAGGGTCAAATTGCTGTCGTTGTCAAGATCGAGAAAACGCGCGTAAACCGTCTCTCCCCGCGCGTCCAGAATCAGCACCGCGTTCAGCTTCAGCGTGTGCATCGCTTCCGTGGGCAGATTCCGTTGAATAAACCCCTTGTCGCCCGCCTGGACAAAGGAGACAAGGTCATCCCAGGCCGCCCAGTCCCCAGTCGCCGTGTCAAGCTCCCGCACCTCGTCCTCAATGGCGTTCAGGGCCTGCCTGAGTGTCGCATTGGTCTGCGTTGTCTCCAGCGCGGTGAAACTGTGCAGCAGCCACACGCCGATGACGCCAAAGACGGCGACAAACAGCGCCGCATGCACCAGAAGGAAGAACAGTACCGCCTGCATGCGCAGCGGCAGAAAAATCTTGGTCATTCGCCGGCCCGCCTGTCATGCTGGCGGACACCATTACCGCCGCATGCCTATGGGGCCGATTCTACTCCCAAAAGGCATTCCAGGCAAGCAATTGGTGCGGCCTATTTCACTTTCGCCCCTTCCATGAGCTTCTTGATGTCCGAAACCGCCTGCTCCACCACCTTCTCGCCCGTGCCCACCGGCAGCCATGACATTGTCGCGTCCGCCCCGTAGCCGCCCTCCGCCAGCGCCTCGCGCGTCGGCACGTACAGGCTGTGCCCGTTGCAGTAGCCAAACACCAGTGTCACCGCCGCCGGCGACTGCGCCTTGATATGGTTGGACAGATCCGAAAACAGCTCGCCCGCCGCGCCCACCAGCGCAATCTCGCCGTTCACCAGCAGGGTCGAACCGCGCAGCGTGATCGTGTTGTCCGGCATTTCCACCAGCATGGCCATCAGTTCGGGGTAGAAAAACTGCCTGAACGTGCCCAGCACAATGGGATTCTTCAGGTCCATCCGTGTCGGCCCGGAAAACGACCACGGATTCCCCGCCACGCCCGGATGCGCCGGCACCTTGGTCTCGATGCCGGTCGCCATCGCGATGACCTTGTCGCCCACCGCCTTGCCGAATCCGTCCACCCCGCGTCGGGTGTCGTTCGAATTGGGCGACATGTCACCCGACGCCCCCTGCATGAACAGGCAGGTTCCACCCAGCGCGGTCTCCACCGTGCCCTGCAGCACCCCCGGCCACTCGCTGCTCCAGCGCCGGTCCATGATATTCTCCATGACCGGGTGCGCCGCCATGTTGGCCATGATGGCCAGCGGCTTGCCGTCCATCCCGTCCACCCGGAGCACCGACAGGGTCTTCTCCCGCACCTTGGGCTCCTTGTGGCTCTGGCGGTTGCGGTTGAAGTCCGTCTCCTCCACCGCCCAGCCAATCTTCGCCGGGGCGGCGTTCTTTGCCGCCTCGTTGATCACGTCAACATACTGCTGCTGAAGCCATTGCGAATACCGCACCGACGCGTCCCACGTGCCCTTGCCGTAGCCCGGCTGGTCCAGCAGCTCGACCGTCGGCCCGTGGTGCGTGTGCGAACCCACAATCATCACATGGTCCACGCCCGACTGCTCCTTCACCGCCGCCGTGATGGCGTCCATCATCGCATAGGTTGGGCTGCGCCCCATGTCCACCCCCACCAGCGCCACCTTGCCGTTGCCGCAGTCCAGCACCAGCGCCTTCGTGAAAAGCGGCGCCTTTGTGCCCGTCGCCGCATAATCGTGCCGCGCCCCGTACCCCCACATCGGAATCGGCTCCGTCGGCGTCACATCCCGCCGCGCCGCGCCCGCCTTGAACTCCTGCGCCCAGCCGCCCGCGCACGCAACCAGCACAGCCACCGACACCAGAAAAGACTTGTTCATAATCAAAATGCTCCTTGCGGCGCACAACACGCCTTGTCGTCTGACCCCGCCCGGCACGGGAGGGTTTCACCCGGTCCCATTGCTCCCATGCTTCTCATTCTTCCCATAGACCCCATTCCCTGTCCAACGGGTCAAAACAGAAACGCGGCGGAAGCGCGCCATGCGCCTCCGCCGCGGAAGGGTTCACCGCTTTTCCCGGCCTACTTCTCCGGATGGCTCTGGATGTTGATGTTCTTGAAGGACAGGTCCGTCGTCGGGTCGTGGCCCTGCAGGTTGATCGTGCCCGCATCCGGCACGTAGCCGTTCTTCCCGTCCGCTTCCCTGGCCGGCGGGCGCGTGTCGTAATAGTCGCTGACTTGGTAGCCGTTCAGCCACGCCGCATAGTGGTAGCCGTTGGCCACGATGGTCATGTTGAACCACTCGCGGTCCGTCGAGACCACCTTGCGCGACGGGCAAAGCCCGTACACGCCGCCCGTGCCGGTGTCCACCGGATTCGTGCGGTCGTCGCCTTCCCACTCATTGCGCACCTGGATCTCGGTGCCCTTCCAGAACACGCCCACCGGCGTCCGGAAGAACACGCCGCTGTTCAGGTGGTCGCCGTTCGAGAAGATGTCAAGCTGCAGCAGGAAGTTCTTGTAGGTGCCGGCCGTTTCAATCTGGCCGTTGCCGTTCTTGATGTTCAGCGCGCCGTCGACCACGGAGAACTCGGACTTGTGATCGGCAATCGGCGTCCAGCCGTTCAGATCCTTGCCGTTGAACAGCGCGGTCATCCCGATCGGGCGAAGCTTCACTTCGGAAATCTCCACCTTCGCCTGCTTCTTGTCGCGGTGGTAGCGCTGGTACTGAAGCGCAATGTGGCCCAGCGAACGCGTCACCGTCACCGGCGACGCCTTGCCGTTCACCGTCACCTCGACATTGCCGCCCACGGCCTTCACATGAATCTCGGCAAACTCCGCGTCCTTGCGCGCCGGCAGCACGATGGCCCCGCCGCCGGTCTCGGCCGCATAGCCGTCCAGGCCCGTGCGCAAGGCAAGGCCGCCGCTCCCCGCCTCACTGACGCGCATCTTCGCGACCAGCTCAAAATCGGCAAACTCCGAAGTTGTCGCAAGGAAACCGCTGTTTCCCTTCTCGCACACTATCATCCCGTCCTTCACTTCCCAGCCGGCGTCGCCAAAAACTGTCCAGCCGTAAAGCGTCTCACCGTCGAAAAGCTTGAGCCAGCCGCCTTCCGCCACGTTCTGCGCCTGCCCGGCGCCCGCCGCCAGCAGAACCGCCGCCAGAAACGCGACCGCCAAAATGCTCCGTACTTTCAACATCAGTTTTGTCTCCTGTGCAGGTAGGGGTTTGTCGCTCCGGTGCACTCGCCGCAGGCAGGGGCCGGAACAGGCAACACTGTACGCTATGGGACCCGTCGGTGCAAGCCCTTGGTTTCATCTGCCCCCCCCCGGGCTGCCTTTCCGTGCCGCTGGCGCCCCGCCTGCCCCGCCGCTCGGTTTCATACGTCGCGGGGCTGTCTACCGGCCGTGCCACGGGGTGCGTTCAATTAAACAAGGCCCGGTGTTTGGATTCTGCCCGGGTTGGTGCTAGAATCCAGCTGTTTGCAGGGCACCCAACAAATGGACAAAGAAGGAAGTTGCAGCCATGAAAAATGTTGGCATTCTCATGTTTCTGTGCGCTTGTTGCGCCGTGTTCACTTTGATACTGCTGCCCGGTTGCGGCGGAAGCGGGTCCACTCCAGACCAGACCAAAACCGCCACTCCGGCCGAAAAGGTCGCCACGGCGGTAACTGAAAAGGCCGCCCCTGCTCCGGCCCCGGTCCCGGTCCCGGTCCCGGTCCCGGCCCCGGCCCCGGCCCCGGCCCCGGCACCGGCCCCGGCCCCGGCACCCGCACCCATGCCAGTTCCTGTGCCTCCGGCGGCCCCGGCACCGGTCCCCGCACCCGACCCTGCGGCGGCTCCCGCACCGGCACCAGCCACGACTCCCGCGCCGGTGCCTGCTGAGGCGCTCAATGTTCAGCCGGCTCCGGCGTCGCCCACCGGCCCCCAGCCCAAGTTCGTGGTCCCCGAGCCCACCTTCGACTTCGGCGATATGGACGCCTCCGAGGTGGTCAAACACGATTTCATCCTGCGCAATGAAGGTCCGGGTGTGCTGGAAATCAAGGAGGTCAAACCCGGTTGCGGCTGCACCACGGCCCAATTGGAAAGCAAAACCATGCAGCCCGGCCAGGAACAGAAACTGGCCACCTCGCTGAGCCTCAAGGGCCGCCAGGGAAAACTCACCAAGACCATCATGATCACCACCAACGACACCCAGAAGCCCAACATCACCCTGACCCTTGCCGGAACGGCCGTGGCCCCCATCATGATCGACCCCGAGATCATCAGCATTCCCCGCGTCGAGGATGACAATCCCCGCAGCGCCTCGCTCAGGGTGCAGGCACGGAAAGAGGGGATCTCCTTCGCCATTCAGTCCGTTGAGCTCACCGGCATGGATTTCATGGAATATGAAACCAAGGAAATCACCCCCGGACGCGAATACAGTATTGAGGTTCGCAGCAAGGGTGCGCTGCCGCCCGGCTTCCACAATGGACGACTGCTCATACGCACCGATTACCCCGACCGCCTCACCATTTACTGCCCCGTCTCCGTGCAGGTCGTCGGCGCCCTGCTTGTCATGCCGCCCATGATCAACGTGCGCTTCTCCGAGACGCCCGGCGAGAAGGAAATGCAGCAAATCAGCGTCGAACCCGGACGCGTCAAGCAGTTCAACATCACCGGGGTTGTCTCGCCCGTCGAGGGTGTGAAGGCCGACATCAGCAAACTCTCCGAAAACCACTTCGCCATCAAGCTCAGCGACATGCCCAAGGATGACTCGCTCGACGGCAAGGAACTCATTCTCAAGACGGACGTCCCCTCCAATCCCGAGATGCGCGTGCCCTTCAAAGTGTTCAAGATGAAGACCGGCGCGCAGGTGATCAATGCGCAGAAGGC
>CAIUWO010000414.1 GCA_903902895.1 Candidatus Hydrogenedentota bacterium
GAGAACTTCGTGTTCCTGGAACTGATGAAACAGCGCAGTTGGAGCGACAACCGCCCGGGCCTGTGCCACTTCCGCAGCCATGACGGCCAGGAGGTGGACTTCGTCCTGGAGGCGCCGGGCGGACGGCGCATCGTCGGCGTGGAAGTAAAAGCCACGGCCAGCGTCTCCCCCGCGGACACGCACGGCATGGTGACGCTGTCCGAACTGGCCGGGGACGATTTTGTCCGCGGCGTAATCCTGTACGGCGGCGACAGGGTGGTGCCCATCCGGGAGAACATCCACGCCGTGCCCCTGTCGTGCCTGTGGAAACTGACGGCCGGAGCGTAACGCATCGCGGCGGCGGAAGGAGACGGTATGAACCTCGCAGGTGTGGTCATGGCTCTTTCCGCCGCCCTTTGCATGGATGCGCCCGCGCCCGCTTCGGCATTGGACCTGTTCGCGCTCAACGGCAGCCGGAACCTGATGGACGAGGAGCATTTCGGCATCGTCAACGGCATGGCCACGGTGGGCGTGAACCACCGCCGCCTGGGCTCTATCAGCGGGTTCTGGTCCCCGCCCTATGTGGCGTCCAATTTGCTCGTCGAACCCCGCATCAACGGCAAGCCCGTTCCGGTGTCGGACTATACCTGGCTGCCGTTTTCGGTGTCGGAGCATGGCACCGCGGAAGGATTGGAGTTCACCTGCACCATCACCCTCGTGGATAAGATGCGCGGTGGGCTTATATCGATCACCGTCACCAACCCCACCGACAAGCCCGCGACTGTACCTTTCACCATTGCGGTGTCCGGGGGGCTGGCGCAGACCAATGTGTGGGAGTTTGGGCGGCCTGAAAGCGGCGGTGACGCACTGGAGCATGATGGCATCGCCCTGCTGGCACGGTTCAAGGAGGAACCGCCGCAGTCGCTTGACCTCGCGCCGGGCGCGCAACGCATCCTGAACGCCTGCTTTGCCGCAGGAACTGCGGACGAAGCCCAAGCGGCATGCGCAACCCTGCTGCGCGATCCGGAAGGGGCGCTGCGCGCCACGCGCAACGCCTGGGAGAAGCGCGCGAACGACCTCTTTGCGCGCCTGCCCCGTTTGGAGTCGGACAATGCCGAGTTGGTGCGGTGGTACAACCGGTCGCTGGTGCACCTGCTGATGAACCGCTGGGACCTGCCCGGGCTTGTGCTGAATCCCTATTACAGCACGGGCAGCGTGAAGGGCGGCTGCGTGTGCGACTACCTGTGGAATTTCGGCGAGGTATGGGAGATTCTGCCGTTGTATGACCCAGCGGCCATGCGCGCGCACATCGCGCAATTCCTGCGCGGCGACATCACGCAGCACTTCGCGTTCAACCCGGTCACCGGCGAGGCCTTTGGCCCGTGGTATCCGGTGAACCAGGAAAAGGTCATCGGGCTCATCTACTACCACGTGAAGGTCACCGGAGACACCGCGTTCCTTGACGAGAAATTGGGCGACAAGACCGTGCTCGACTGGGTCGTCTCCAACGCGCTGCACGGCGATAATGTGAACAGGCCCGTGGCCCTGATCGACTACGGCCCGTCGAACAGCCATCTCGAACTGCGCAAGGGGCTGCCCTACAACCACGTGATGCCCGACCTGAACGGGCGGCGCGTGATGAACTACTTGCGGGCCGCCGAACTGTGCGACGCGATGGGGAAACCGATGCCAGTGCTGCGCGAGCGCGCGGCTGATCTGGCCAAGGCACTGAAGAAGGAACTGTGGGACACAGACCTGCGCTGGTTCCGGTTCCGCGACGGTGAGGGCAAGCCGGATACCCGCTACACGGTGCAGTTGTTCAAGCTGTTCAACAGCCCCGTGCTCGACCAGGAAGAAGAAGCCGGCCTGCTGTCGCACCTTAATGAAGAGGAGTTCCTGTCCGAATTCGGCCTGCACAGCATGGGAAAGCAGGACCCGGCCTATGACGCGGTGGACATCGACAACGGCGGCGGGGGCATCTGCACGGGATTCGTCCCGCAGATCATGGAGCGGCTCTACAACAGCGGGCACGCGGAGACCGCCGATGACCTGCTGGGCCGCGTGCTATGGTGGGGCGACCGCCTGCCCTACTGGGGCGACTCCATCGTGGCGGACAAGC
>CAIUWO010000415.1 GCA_903902895.1 Candidatus Hydrogenedentota bacterium
GGAGCAAGACGGCGCTGGACAAGGCGTTCTCCTTCCCCGGACTGGCCCAGTTCAAGCGGTTCTACAAGGAAACCGACCAAGGCATCGGTGACGCGGAACGCTTCGCAGAACAGGCCAAGAGCGCCGGGAACGCCCAGAAGCTCATGTCGGCCAAGGATGTTGCCGCGGCTGCCATCAGCGGCGCAGAGACGCGCCAGGAGGCCATGCGCCTGCTTGGCAAGTCCTACCGGGATGCGCGCGCAGCCGACACCTTGCCTCCGGAGAAGGACTACAAGTTCACCCAGTACCGCGAGGTCTACAAGAACATGGTCGACAAGCGGTTCGGCGAGGTGAAGCGCTAGCCCATCTCCGCGGCGACCTTGCGCGCCAGTTCAAGGTTTACTTCGGCATAAATCTCCGTCGTGTTCAGGTGGGCATGGCCCAGCACGGCGCCAGCCGCCTCGATACCACGCTCCTTGCGTATCTCCGTGGCGCGGGTATGCCGAATCTGGTTCGGCGTCCAGTGGGGCACACCGGCCTTGACACAGGCGCGCTCGATACACTGGCCGTAGGAGTCCTTGCCGTAGTGGTCGTTCACCGTGCGGTCGGTCGCCCTTTTTGTAGGCGCCTGTCCTTCCCTGCGCCCCTTACCCGTCTTTTTCTCGGTGCGCTCGGTCCAGTGGTCGGCGGGCTGGAACAGATAATCACCCGGTGCGCGGCGGAGCAGGAAAGGCGCGAGCACTTTTTGCGCCTTGGGTCCGAAGAACAGGTGGCGTTCTTTGCCCCGGTGCACAGTCTTGTGCTTCACCAACTCGCAGTGCCACGGGTCCACGGTTCGGTCAATCATTTCGGCCTTGAGCCCGCAGACCTCGCCGGGACGCGCGCCGGTCAGTTCCTGCAGCTCGATCATGGCGCGTACAGAGGCATTCACGACTGCCTTGACCTTCTTTATCGCCTTTGGGTCGGCGGGCTGCACTTTTTCGGTCTCGCGCGCGTCACAGTGCCCCTTTACCAGCGGTTCCATGGTCAGGCACTTGGCGTAGAGGTCGGCCGGGACGTATTCCTTGCGGGCGCACCATTTCCAGAACTTGGCAATCTCGGCCATGCAGCGGTTGATTCCTGTCCGGCACAGGGCGGGGCGGACGCGCGTCTCTCCGGCGTCGGTCTTGTATTCCTGGGGGGTACCCATGTCGTCGCGGAGGAGGTCCAGGTCGCGCATGCCGAACTGGTCGGGTCGCTTTGACCCGGCCAGCCGGGTCAGAAAGTCCATGGCGCGCTTGCCGCGGTGCCAGGAACCGGGGTTGCTTTTGAAGTAGATGACCATGGCCGCGGTGTAAAGGTTGACCAATTCGACGATACGCACGTCATCTTTGGGCGCTTCAATGAGGGTGCCGGATTTCAGTTCCAGCATAAGGCGGTAATAGCCGCGCTCGGCTTCGTCCTTGTCGCTACCGAGCCAGTAATCCCGGCCTTTTATGGTCACACGGTAGCGGTTGGTGGTCGCATTATGGCGCAGTGACGGCGGCATACTGAATCTCCCTTTCTGCCTGTCTGACCCGGTTTCTCTGGGTCAACCGGGTCAGTTGACCCGGTTTGCGCAGTCTAGAACCCCCTGTTTTACCCGTTAGATTCAACTCGTAAGCCGTTGCAGTGGAAGGAGTTAAAAATGGTGGGCGATACTGGACTCGAACCAGTGACCTCCGCCGTGTGAAGGCGGCGCTCTAACCAACTGAGCCAATCGCCCACTGCGTTGCGAATCCTAGCATATGCGGGAAGATGCGGTCAAGTGAATGTTGCTTTTCTTGGTCGCGCACACTACGCTTGCACCTCACTTGTGACCGGAGATTCAGGCAATGACAGCAGCATGGTTGATATGGGGCGCGGCAATGCTCGCGGGGCAAACGCCCGCCGCGCCGCAGTGGGACGTGCAGAGCGACACGTGGGAGGCGGTGGATGCGCTGGGGCGCGCCGTGGCCGCGGCGGACACGGCGCCGGCGCCGCGGCCCGACCGCTTTGTGGGCATGTTCTATTTCCTCTGGCAGGGACAGCATGGACAGTCGGGCCCGCATGACAACAGCAAGATTCTGGCGGCCCATCCGGAGGCGCTGGAGGACGAAAACAATCCCGCCTGGGGTCCCATGCATGCCTTTCACCATTGGGGGGAGCCCCTCTTCGGATACTACCTGTCCGATGACGGGTGGGTGCTGCGCCGGCATGCGCAAATGCTGGCCGATGCGCAGGTGGACGCGGTCATCTTCGACGTGACGAACCAGTCCACCTATCCGGCGTGCTACACGGCCCTGTGCGAGGCGTTCATGGATATCCGTGCCCGCGGGGAGCGCACGCCGCAGATCGCGTTTCTGTGCCCCTTCTGGGACCCCTCGAAGACGGCGCGGGAGTTGTACGGTGCGCTTTACAAACCGGGCCGTTACCCGGAACTCTGGTTTCAGTGGGACGGCAAACCGCTCATTATGGCCAACCCGGCGAAGGTGGACGAGGAACTGCGCGGATTCTTCACCTTCCGCAAGCCAGTCCCGTCTTACTTCACCGGGCCCGATGCGCCGGACGAATGGGGCTGGCTGGAGGTGTCCCCCCAGCATGTGTTCCGCAACAGCCGGGGCGAGGCGGAGCAGATGACCGTGGGCGTGGGTCAAAACGCGGTGGACGGACGGCTGGGTTCACTGTCGGAGCCGGGCGCGCTGGGGCGCAGCTTTCATCAGGGCACCTGGGACAAACGGCCCAACGCGTCCTGGTACGGGTTCAACTTTGCGGAACAGTGGGACCGCGCGCTGAAGGAGGACCCCCAGTTTGTGTTCGTCACCGGCTGGAACGAATGGATCGCCATGCGCTTCAACGAGTTTGCGGGCGTGAAACGGCCGGTTATGTTTGTGGACCAGTTCAACGAGGAGAACAGCCGCGACATCGAACCCATGCGCGGCGGGCACGGGGACGCATACTACTGTCAACTGCTGGACTATGTGCGCAGATACAAGGGGGTACGGCCCCAACCGAAGGCGGGGGAGGCCAAAACAATCGACGTTCACGGTGAGTTTAAGCAGTGGGAGGGGGTCACCCCAGAATACCGAAACCACCGGGGCGCCTTCCACCGTGACCATCCGGGATGGGGTGCTGCGGGACCCTACACAAACGCAACGGCCCGCAATAACATTGTCCGCTGCAAGGTGTCCCGGGACGATGACAGCCTGTATTTCCTCGCCGAGTCGGCCGCACCCCTCTCGCCCGCCACGGACCCGTTGTGGATGCGGCTGTGCATCAATTCGGACCATCGCGCCGACACCGGCTGGGAGGGCTACGATTTCATCGTCAACCGCGTGCCCCCAGAAAACGGGCAGGCCGTGGTGGAACGCTGCACCGCCGGCTGGAAATGGGAACGGGTGGGCACCGTGCCCATGACTGTGAAAGACAAGCGCCTGCACCTCGCGATTCCCCGCGCCATGCTGGCGCTCCCGTCAGACGCCGGGGTCGACCTGCTCTTCAAGTGGGCCGACAACAACTGCGAAAACGGGGACATCATGGATTTCACGACCAACGGCGACGCCGCCCCGCCGGGAAGATTCGCATATCGCTATTGGGAGTAGGGCCTGCATAAATACCCCTTCCAAGGGCCGGGTGGTGGTCACCTTAAATCCCCCTTTGAAGGGGGCAGGCCCGCCGTAGGCGGGACGGGGGATGTTGCTTAGCCCATGCACCCACAAACCGTACGATAACACGTTCAGCCCATAGCATCGACCAACTCTTGCAATCCCTCGACCACCCCGTCCACATTTTGACGCACTTCATTTTCCGTATACCGGACCACGCAAATGCCGTTGCCTTCCAGCCACGCCTGACGTTTTTGGTCGTATTCGAACTGCTCCTCATGGTCGTGGGTGGAACCGTCAATCTCGATCGCCAACATCTTCTCATGACAAAAGAAATCAACGATGTACTCTCCCACGGGAACTTGACGGTGAAACTCGCACCCCAGCCGCTTCCCCTTGATGGCACGCCACAGCAGTACCTCTCCCATGGTGCTATGCTTGCGCAGTTCCCGTGCCTTCTGCACCAGATCGCGACGGTAGGGCATTCTCCTATTTCGAGGGCTCATGGGAAAATTGTGTGCCCACGGGGTCGCGTTGTCAAGCGCTGGGCAAGACATCCCCCGGCCCTCCGGGCCTGCCCCCTTCAAAGGGGGATCTAAGACAGCATCCCCCGCCGCTTCGCGGCACCCCCCTCAAAGGGGGATTAAGACAAGACCCCGGCCTCTTCTACACGCTCACGCCGGCCATTCGCCGGTGTACGCCTCGGTTGCCGGGCCTTCCTGGTAGACGCAGCCGTCCTCGGCCCACTCGATGGTCAGCGCGCCGTAGACGAGATGCACATTGACGCGCCGGTTCACCCGGTCCGTAATCATTGCGGCCAGCGCGGACCCGCAGGAACCGCTGCCGCTGGCCATGGTGATGCCGCTGCCCCGTTCCCAGATGCGCATGACCATGTTGTCGCGGTCAAGAAAGTTCACAAACTCCACATTGGTTCGCTTGGGAAAACTCGGATGATTCTCGATGCGCGGACCGATATCGGTCAGGTTGATCTTCGTCGCATCGTCCACAAACACCACCGCGTGGGGATTGCCTATGTTGGCGCAGGTAATCTGAAACACCCGCCCGTCGTCAAGCGAGATGGACTCCTCAACCACCCGGCCCGGCGCGCCCAGCATGGGGATCTCGGCGCGGTCAAACTTGGGCTGGCCCATGTTAGAACGCACCGCCACGACCTTGCCGTTGTCCGTGGTCAGCACAACGCGGTTCGGCCCGGCCAGCGTCTCGATGGTGAATGCCGTCTTGTCCGTCATGCCGCGCTCGTAGACGTACTTTGCAAAGCAGCGGATACCGTTGCCGCAGGTTTCCGCCTCGCTGCCGTCGGCGTTAAAGATGCGCATCTTGAATTCGTGCTGTTCTCCCGGCATAACAAGGATGATCCCGTCCGACCCCGCGCCCAGGTGGCGGTGGCTCATGCGCCGCGACAGCTCGGGCGGGTCCGCCACGGGATACTTTTCCGTGTCGATGAAATGGTAGTCATTGCCCAGACCGTGCAGTTTCGTGAAGACGATGCCCATAGGATGCCTCTTTTCTATTGGCGCAAACGCGACTGCGACGCGCGCATGGCCGATTCGACAAACAATTCCATCAGGTCGGCATAGCTTATGCCCACGGCCGCGGCAGCCTGCGGGAACAGCGAGGTCGGCGTCAGGCCCGGCACCGTGTTCACCTCAATCCAAACCGGCCCCTGCGGGCCGATCATAAAGTCGCTGCGGCTCCAAATCGCGCAGCCTATCACCTGGTGAACCAGCACGGCCGTTTCACCGACCATCCGGGCCGTCTCTTCCGGGATCCGCGCCGGCGTTATTTCCTCGGCGCCGTCGGCCGCATACTTCTCATTATAATCGAAAAACGCGCTCCTGCGCGGGCATATTTCCGTCACCGGCAGCGCGCGCGGCGCCGCGCCGGGCGCCACATCCAGCACACCGCAGGTCACCTCGGTTCCGCGAATGTACTCCTCGGCCAGAATGCGCCCTTCCACGGCCATAATCGCGTCCACGTCGGCTGCCAGTGCTGCGTCATCGTTGTTGATGGTCATGCCGCAGCTGGACCCCTGGCAGGGCGCCTTGATCACGCAGGGCGTTCCAATGTCGCTGCGCAGGCGCGCCAGCAGCTCGTCCCGGTCCCGCCGCCACGCGGCGGCGTCCATGACCACCTGCCGGGCCACGCGCACCCCCGCGGCGGCCACAATAGCCTTCGCCCGAATCTTGTCCATGGCGAGCGCATTGGCCAGGCTGCCTGAGGTCGTGTAGGGCAGCCCCATGAGGTCCAGCAGCCCCTGAATGCGCCCGTCCTCGCCGGGACCGCCGTGCAGCGCGATAAACACACAGTCCGGCCGCAGCGCCGCAAGACGCGACACCGCATCAGGAAAGGGCAGGGGACCGGCTTCGCCAAAGGCCCACAGGCCATCCTTGCCGATGGTGACCGGAAGCACCTCGTGGCCCTTGCCGCGCAGCGCGCCCACCACGCCCGCCCCCGACCGCAAAGACACCTCGTGCTCCGAACTCATGCCGCCCATGAGCACCGCTATGCGCCGCCTTGCCTCACTCATTTGCCGGACTCCGAAAAACACCGCGCCTTGCGGGCGCGGGCAAAGAAAATGAAAAAATGCGCGGCGTCCATCGCCGCGCAGGGGGATTATACTCCAGTCCGTGCGAAAGTTTCAGGCTCCCGTCACGGCAGCCATGGCAATCGCATTAAAATACGGTTGCTCCCCCAGGCTGGTCGCAGAAGGTCTCGGGCTTGACGCGCGAAAGAACCCCGAATACAGGCTGTTTTTTTCTGAATTATTATAAATAGCGGGAGATTATTAGTCCCCCTTTGAAGGGGGGCGGCCACGCTGTAAGCGTGGCGGGGGGATGTGGAGTCAACGCGAGAGGAACATCCCCCTAAATCCCCCTTCGGAAGGGGGACTTAAGACCGCGCCACACTTGGGCTTATGTGGGTTGCCTGAGTTTGAGGCAAGGCCAATCTTAATGCGATTGCCCCGTCACGGCAGCAGTATGAGCATGGGACGAAACGCCACCCGTGTCCCGCCGCAATAGCCGTCGGGACTGGCCCGGAACGCCTGTGCCGAGAAGAATTTTGCCGCCGCTTCGGAAGTGCCCCGTACCATGAACCCATTATTGCTTCCCGGGTCTGCCAGCCATGAATTTACGAGGGCCGTCACGTCAAAGGAGACCCACTGATGCTCGTCGGTGTTGGCCAGCGTGGTCTGGGCGGCCGCTTCGCCACCCTCTGCTGGAAACATCGACCATACGGCCTCGCCGGCGGCGGCGGGCCGCCCTTCCATGCCGTTGTACGGGTCGCTGACACCTCCGCCTTCCTGCCAGGCGTCGGCTGCCCCGTAGACGGCCATGGGCACCGGTCCTGCGCCTCCGTCAAGCGGGCCGGCCGAGGCCAGCCACAGCGTGGCTTTGCCAACCTTGGCATCCTTGGGCAGGTCCACGAGGTCAAAACGCACCAGCGCGGCGCGGCGGTTACCGGATGGGCCGCCCACCTGCAGCAGGGCCTCCTGGCCCAGATTGGCGTCCGGGGTGCGTTCCAGCAGCGTCGTGTCGCTGGTGCCCAGGTAGGGCACATAGCCCGAGTCCTTGGCCACGTTGTCAAAGTACATCGGCATCTGCTGAAAGCAATAGCCGCCCGTGATGTCTGCGTACCAGTACCGGCACCACATCGCGCAGGCCGCCGCATCGTGCTCCATGCCGCCGTAGTAATAGTCCTCAACGTGCGCCATGCACCAGGGTAAAGCGGCCCGGCGTTCACTGGCGTAGCCCAGCGCCACCAAAGGACCAAACCACATGATCAGGCTCTCACGGGTAATCCCGGCCTGCACCTGCTCCCGGGTAACCTTCAGGTTGGCCCGTTGCATGACCGCCATAATCGTTTCAAAAGGGACGAAGTTCGACAAGTTGCCGATGTGGTGGAACGGGCGCTGCGTATAGCGCACAAAATCGATACCAATTTCCGCGTCGCCGTGCGACGCATGGTCCATTTCGTTCGCCATCTGCAGGAACGATTTGTCTTTTCCATGTCCGAAGTGCCACGGCAGGTCGGCAATGTTGTGGCAAAGCGCCCCAAAAAAGAACGCGATCTCCTGCTGCGCCGCCTCGTCATACGGCAGGGTGTAATGGCGGTCTTTCAGCAAACCCGCCCATGCGCTTTCAAAGGGATGCCAGTGGCTGGCCTCGCCCGCATCGGGGTTGATCCCTTCGAAGCCCCAGTCAGGGAATTCGCAGGCCCGGTACAGAATGCGCCGGTTCTCTCTCTGCTGGAACATCGTGCCCAAACCGGGCAGCATGGCATCGGCGTTGACCAGGTACTTCTCCACGCACATCATGCCGATTTCGGCATGCGTCCGCGTTCCAATGGCGTGGCAGGGGAGTGCTGCCAGCAACACACAGACTGATGCCAAACAGGCGACACGTTTCATAAGGCCATACTCCGATATCCTGGAAAAGGGTGCAGTTTTCGCATTGCCGCTCTTTGACAACACGAATTTCACGGATCACACGGGTTGCAACTGTGCACTTTCTCGCTTGCCTTGGACAGGCCGCAGATTCGCTCCCTGTTCCCTCGCAAACGCTTCCCAATGTTCTTGCCGGACATCCGTGAAATCAGTGCCATCCGTGTTTGATAGGGTCTGTGCGCTCCCCAATAACCGGCCCTGCGGAAGAAAGAGGGCTGGACCCGTGGAAAACATGTCCCATACAGACCACCCCCACCCGCCCCCGGTTTCCGTACTACTGCCTGTCATCTTCGTTCATCTTTTCGAAGATTTTCGGTCCATCACCGCCATAAGACCTTCTGAGAAAAGAAGTTGAACCACAGAGGTCACAGAGGTTCACAGAGGGATGAACAGCCCCGCTCTTCGCTCTTCTGATTTATCCTCTTCATCCTGTGTATCGATGTCAATTTGCCTTCCGCCTTCCTCCGTGCCCTCTGTGGTTAACAACCGTTCCCATGCCTTTCGGATTCATTCTTTGGTCACAACCCTGTTGCACTGAGGCTACTTGAAAAACTGCGGCACGTATGCCCGGTTTGCGGCCAGAAAATCGTCCAGCAGCGCCCGAGCAACACCGGGGTCATCCACCATCGGGTCCAGCGCCAGCGCCTGCAGGGCCAGCGTCCGGTCGCCCAACACCGCCGCATCGACCGCAAGGTTCACCACCGTGATTTGCCGCCGAATCAGTTCGGCCACCGCCTCCGGCAGCGCACCCACGCCCACGCCGCGCGGCCCGCCGGCGCCCACCATGGCGGGCACCTCCACGATGGCGTCCTGCGGCAGGTTGGTAATGTACCCGTCGTTGGGCAGATTCAGCGCCTGCTCGTAAAGTGTTTCGCCCGTGGTAATCGCCGCGATGACCTTTTCCGCCCGTTCCGAGCGGACCACGCGCATGGAATCAATCGCCATGCGGCCCGCGCCCATGGCCTCAATGTTCTCCCACATCTCGTCGCGTTTGGACACCGCCCCGTCGAGCGGGTACATCTGCACGTCGTACTTCCGCCAGGTGTTGCGGTGCATGTTGTGCGTGTAGGGCAGGTACTCAACCATGTGGCAGTCGCCCGGCACGGGGAAGAGGCCGAATATCTTCGCCATCTCCTTGGTCAGCGGCTCAAAGCCCGCGTCATGCGTCTGCACCCGCTCCATGACCAGCGGATAGAGATCGCGGCCCGTGTGCTTCTCGCGGATGTCCAACATCCACGTGAAATGGTTTGTCCCCGCCGCCACCACGTCCATCTTCGCCATGGCCGCGTCGGCAATGCCGTGCTCGTACGCCATGGACTCGTCTTTCCAGACAAAGCGGTACCCCTTCGGTACCTCGATGTCCAGGTCCTTCGCCAGCAGGTTGCCCAGCATCATGTAGCCAAAGGCAAGCTGGTGGCAGATGCCCAGCGTCTTCACCTTGGTGTGCCGCCGCGCGGCCGTGCAGATGCGCGCCATGGGATTGGTGAAATTGAGCAACCACGCGTCGGGACACAACCGCTCGATGTCGCGGAATATGTCCATCACAATGGCAATATTGCGCGCCGCATGGATAAAGCCGCCCGGACCGCCGTTTTCGGCGTAATGCATGATGCCGTGCTTCTTGGCAATGTCAAAGTCCGACTGCCAGCACTTCTCCCGGTCCACCGCAATGGACA
>CAIUWO010000416.1 GCA_903902895.1 Candidatus Hydrogenedentota bacterium
AACACCATGAACCAGGACAGTCCGCAAGGCGACGCGCTGACCCGCCAGATAATCCTGCCGCCGGGGGCCTATGACGTTTTTGTCGAGCGGCTGGCGGGGGGGGAGGGGGCGCTCAATGCGCCGCTCATGGTGGCGGTTGACGGCAGGGCGATGCCTGCCGCTTCGGGAAGCGCGGCTGGCCCGGCGGACTGGCAATGGGTTAGGGTGGGCGCATTCACAAGCACCGGACGGGAACTGCGGGTGTCCCTTTCGCCGTTCAACCCCGAGAACAGGCCCGAGATGATACCGGTCTTCTCCGAGGTCGCTTTTGTCCGGCGCGCGCCGGACAGTCCGCCCATGACCACACCGGTCCTGCTGGAGACCGACGCGCCCCTTGGCCCGAAGGCGTTTGAGGTGGCCGGTCCGCCCGCGTCCGCGGGCCGCGCGATCGAGTGGCTCATAGTCACCATGGAGCAATGTGGACGCCTGACGGACGCGGGCCGGGCGGTCACTTTGCCAGGTAGCCCAGCGCGTTGATGGCCTGTTTCGTCTCGTCGTCCAGCGCGCCGACCTCATGCGGAAGGGATTGGCACACCGATTTCATGCGGGCCGTGTGCTCCTCAAGCAGCCTGCGCAGCTCGGCAACCTTCTCCGGCCTGGCCTCGGCAAGATTCTTGGTCTCGCCGGGGTCCTGGACCACGTCGAAGAGGAGGGCCGTGTTCTTCTTCCGGTCCAGCACAAGCTTGTCGGGGCCGATTTTCGCCACGCCGAAGTCCCTGGGAAAACCGGGGAAGGCCCCCCTGCATTGCGAAAACTGCACTTGGGCCGGCAGGCCGGCCTGCGCCTGCAGGCGGTTGACCCCCTGCCATCGGGCGTCCGGCGGCAATCCAAGAAAGCCGGCCACGGTCGGCAGAATGTCGATGGTTCCAACCGGCGTGCTGTCCGCCTTTCCCGGCAGACGACCGGGGTGGTGGAACAGAAGCGGCACATGGAGCACTTCGCCATAGGCGGTCTTGCCATGACCCAGCTCGCCATGGTCCCACAGTTCCTCCCCGTGGTCGGCCGTCACCACAATGAGCGTGTTCTCCGACTGCGCCGCAAGGGCCTCCACCAGCTGCCGGATTTGATCGTCCACCAGCCGGCATTCCACATCATAGCAGCGGCGCAAATAGGCGTTTCCCTGCGCTGAAAGCGGCGGGAACGCGTGCTTGTCGGTCAGTCCGAGACAGAAACGGTCCAGGTCCCGGCAAAAGTCCACCTGGCGCTCCAGTAGCAGGGCCTCCTCCTGCGGTGGAGGCTGCGGCATGCCGCCAAAGGCCTCGTTGTAGGGCGGCAGCGCCAGATAGGGCGCGTGCGGGTCGAAATAATGCACGTAGAGGAAGAAGGGGGCCTTGGCCTTTTGTATTTCGCCGAGCACCTCGGGTGTGACAAAGATGCCGGGGCTGCCCTTGAGAAAGGTGTAGCGGTTGAACCCGTTGGCGAACCCGAAACGGGCCTGGAGGTTGGGGTTTGTCTGGACGCCGACAGTGTCGTATCCCGCCGCCTTCAGAAAGGTGGCGATGTTGGGAATCGCGGCGGGCAGCGCATCGGCGCTTTCCGGGGCCTCGTCGGGTTCGAGCATGTACTTTGCGCCCGACTGCACGCCGTGCGCGTCGGCGTGCAGCGACGTGTATATGGAGGCCATGGACGGCTTCGTCCAGGCCTCCGGGCTCATGGCGTCCACAAACTGCAGGGAGTCCGCCGCAAAACGGGACAGGAAGGGCATCACGGGAACGCCGTGGTTGCTGGCGAAGATGCGGTCGACGCGGAAGGCGTCGATGACAATCAGGACGACATTGGGCCGGGACGCGCCCGCCTGGGTCCCTTCCGCGGGCGCCGCGGGCTGGGCGGGCGCGACGGCCATGATCCCGCCCGAAAGCGCCGCGAGCAGGAAGACAAGGCACTGGGTCTTATTGGGCAACATGGCCTGACTCCTGAAAGTGAATAAAAGCCATTATAACCTCTGAAGAGCGACGCCTCGCAATGGGCCGGACCGGAAACGGCGAAGAAGTGGGAGTCTCTTCACGGAGCCGTGGGTGCAAAGATCACCATTGACTGCCGGAAATGGTCGTACTAAAATACGAGCGGTCGTGTCGAGCACGAATGGGTCGGTGGCGCTTCTGGCCGTCCCCGGAAAAGGAGAGGTGCGTGATGATTGGAAGGGTATCCCTGAACGCGGTGGCGGGCATGGTGTTTGCGCTGCTCACGGTGGCGGTCGCGGAGGAGGCCAGGGCGCTGCCCTATCTGGACAGTCTGTCCCCCGTCAGCGGTCCCACCACAGGCGGCACCGGGGTGTACCTCTACGGCAGTGGATTCAGCTCATCGGGAACCACCCGGGTCATCTTCGGCGGCGTGGACGCCACCAATGTGCACGTGTACAGCTCCGGTTACGGAAACCTTTACATTTATTGCGCCACGCCCGCCCATGCAGCGGGCGCGGTCGACGTGACGGTGATCAACCCCTACTCCGGCGGTTCCTCCACGCGGGTCAACGGATTCACCTACGTGGTTCCGCCACCCCCCAATCCGACCTCTATCTCGCCCGCCACGGGTCGCTCCACCGGCGGCACGGCAGTGAATATCTCCGGCACCGGATTCAGCTCATATGGCACTACCCGGGTTGCTTTCGGCGGCGTGGAGGCCACCAACGTGCATGTTTACAGCAGCGGCTACGGGGGGCCCTATATATCCTGCACCACACCGCCCCACGCGGTCGGTATGGTTGATGTGGTGGTCACCAACGGCGACGGACAAAGCGCCACGTGCACCGGATGGTACACCTACACCGTCTCGCCGCCGCCCAATCCGACCGCCATCACCCCCGTCCAGGGTTACAGCGACGGCGGCGATTTAGTCTATGTTGACGGATGGGATTTCAGTCGCTATGTGACGACACAAGTGACATTTGACGGCGTTTTGGGCACGAGTTTCTACGTGTACGATGCCGACAGCGGCAAGATTCGGATTCGCTGCCTCACGCCGCCGCACCCGGCGGGCACGGTGGACGTGACCGTCACCAGTTCCGACGGCGGCTCGGGCACCCTTTCAGGCACCCTTTCGGGCGGGTTCACCTACCTTGACCCGCCCACGCCGAACCCCACGGCCATCCTGCCCGACCAGGGGTACACTTACGGCGACGATTCGATCATTATCAACGGCACGGGGTTCACGCCCAGCCGTCCGCCCTGCGTGACCTTCGGCGGTGTGGACGCGGGCACCACCACGGTGCAGGACACCGGGGAAGGGTACATGCAGATTTACTGCTCCAGCCCCGCCCATGCCGTGGGAACGGTTGATGTGGTGGTCACGGGGCCCGGCGGCTTGAGTGGCACCCTGCCTGCCGCATTCACCTATCTTGCCCCGCCCAAGCCCGCGCCGGCGTCGGTGACCCCGGCCACCGGTTTGACCACGGGCAGGACATACGTGACCATACGCGGTTCCGGCTTTTCCAGGGACGGCGTGTCCCAAGTCTACTTCGGCGGCGTAAAGGCCACCAATGTGTGGCTGAACACGCCGGCAACGGGGGACAGCTATGTCACCTGCACGACCCCGACGCATCTGGCGGGCGCCGTCGATGTGATGGTCGTCAACTTCGACGGGCAAAGCGGCACCCTCAGCAACGGATTCACCTACACCCCCGCGCCCGCGCCCACGCTGACCGTCATCGCCCCCGCCACGGGCCCGTCCCTCGGCGGCACGACGGTGACCATCAACGGCACAAACTTCACGCAATCGGGCACCACGCGGGTGACTTTTGGCGGTGCCGAAGCCACCAGCGTCCAACTGGTGAACGCGGGGTACGGGAACCTCTATATCACCTGCCGCACGCCGGTGCATGCGGCGGGCGCGGTGGACGTTACGGTCATCAACCCCACCGGTGAAAGCGGAACGCGTTCCGGCGGGTTTACCTACACCCAGGCGCCCGCGCCCACCCTGAGCACCCGCAACCCCGCCACGGGCCTGTCCACCGGCGGCACCAGTGTGAACATCAGCGGCGGGGGATTCTCCCAATACGGCACCACGCGGGTGGCTTTCGACGGGGTGGACGCCACCGGCGTCCGGGTGATTTCCGGCGGGTACGGAGGGCTGTATGTCACCTGCGTCACGCCTGCCCACGCGGCGGGCGATGTCGATGTGACGGTCATCAACCCGGACGGCCAGAGCACCACCCGGACGGCCTGGTTCACCTACACCGCGGCCCCGGCGCCGACTCTTGGCTCGTTGTCTCCGGCCTCGGGCGCCACCGCGGGCGGCGCGCCGGTCACGGTCAACGGAACGGGTTTCAGCCCCTACGGAACGACCCGCGTCACCTTCGACGGGATCGACGCCACGGAAGTCCTGGTGAGCAGTCCAATCGCGGTCACCTGCCGCACACCGGCCCATGTGCTGGGTGCGGTGGGCGTCACCGTGGTGAACGGGGACGGACAAAGCGGCACGCTGGAGGATGGATTCACCTATTCAGCCCCGCAGGTGACCGGTGTGGCGCCCGCTGCGGGTCCGGCGGAGGGCGGCACGCCCGTCACGGTTTCGGGCACCTGTTTCGCGGCATCGGGCGTGCGGGTGCTCTTCGGCGATGCGGAGGCTGCGGCGGTGACGGTGTCGGGCGGCGACATCAGTTGCATCCTGCCGCCCCATGCCGCGGGTGTCGTGGATGTCACGGTAATCAACCCGGACGACAGTGCCGGCACAAGCCCCGCGGCCTTCACCTACCGGACTCCGGGGGAAATTGTCGTGCGTGTTGACGCCGACAACATTTCCGGGGTTGAGGATGGAAGCGCGTGGGCCACGGCCTTCCCCACCATCCAGCAGGGCATCGATGCCGTGGTCGCCTCGGGCCAGACGGGGGAGGTGTGGGTGGCCGAAGGCACCTACACCGCCGACACGTCCGGAACGGTGGTTGCCACCATGGCGTCTTTCTGCGACCTTTACGGCGGCTTCGCGGGCGTGGAGACGAGGCGGGAGCAGCGCGACATCGCGGCCCATGCGGCCATCATCGACGGCCTGGGCGAAAGCGCCTGCGTTTACGGCGCGGACACCGCCCGGCTCGACGGATTCACCATCACCCGGGGCAACGGTCCGTTCCGCCTGGGAAACCAGAGTTCGTGGGCGGATCTTTTCGTCTCCGTGACGACATCACCCCCGCCGGGATTCGCCGTGGACAACTCCGGCGTTTCCCCCACCATTGCCCACTGCACTTTCACGAACAACAATGCCACGGCGGCCGTCATCAACTTCGCGGAAGAGGCGGCGCCGTCCAGCCCCCTGATCACGGGATGCACCTTCAGCAACAATGGGAGCGCGATGGGGAACGGTTCGCTTGCAGGAATGGTGGCCAAACCCCGGCTGGAAAACTGCCTGTTCACCGGCAACAGCGCTGGCGTGCAGGACATCGCCTGGGAGGGGGAATGCAGTCCGACCATCACGCGGTGCGCGTTCAGGGCAAATGGCACGGGCTACACGGCGGCCGCGTGGACGGGAATCAGCGCCGCACGGTTGGAGAACTGCGAATTCTCGCAGTGCTCGAGCAGGACGGTCTACTTGTATGGCCCGACCAGCAGTCTGCTATTGACACCGGTTTTCACGAACTGCACCTTTGCGGGGAACACGGCGACGCGGGAAGTGTTCTATTCGTCCGGGGTCGCGGCCCAGGTGGAACTGCGCAACTGCATCGTGTGGGGCAATACGGGGCCGCTGCTGGGCGCCGCCGGTGGGTTGGTCACGCTGACCGCCTCCCACAGCGACATCCAGGGCGGTTATGCCGGGACGGGCAACCTCAATGTTGACCCGCTCTTCGAGGGGCTGGGCTGCGCGATTTCCAGCGCCTCGCCCTGCGTGGACGCCGGCACCGCCATTGGCGCCCCGACCACGGACATTCTGGGAGTGTTCCGCCCGCAGGGTGCGGGATTCGACATGGGCGCCTACGAAGCCGGGGTGCCGGTGACCGTGCCGGACCTGCACGGGCTGACCCCGGCGGGCGCATGGGACCTGGTCACCGCCGCCAATTTGAGCGTGGGCGAAGAGACGGAAGAATACGATCCCACCGTGCCGGCCGGCCACGTTGCCGGGCAGACGCCCGCGGCGGGCGCTCAGGTGCCGCAGCAAACCCCCGTGGACCTGGTGCTGTCCCTGGGCCCGCCGCCGCCGGTGCCGGTGCCGGATGTGGTCGGCATGGTGCAGGAGGCGGCCGATACGGCATTGTCGGATGCGGGCCTGCTCCTTGGAACCGTGACGCGGGAGTACAGC
>CAIUWO010000417.1 GCA_903902895.1 Candidatus Hydrogenedentota bacterium
CGCGGCGTGTCGTAGATGAATATTGACCCGCCCTGCGCGAGCACGGTGGACAGTTCCTGGCACATGTGGGGCGCGGTCTTGAAGGTCCAGCCCTGGTTGCCCGTCTGCAGGAAACTCCACGCCATAAGATCCCAGGGCTTGCCGCGGCTGCCCATGAAGCGCGCCTCGGCCATGGCGCGTTCGGCGCCGAAGGAGGGGTCAAAATCGCCGCTCAAATAGTCGACGGGCGCCTGCATCGCCTCGGGCTGACGCACGCTGTACATCCAGTTGCTCGTGACCATGCAGGTGGGCTTGACCGCATGCACGGCGTCAACATAACGCGCCACATGCTGTACGAACAGATCGCGGTTGAACGCGAGCCATTCCTGCCAGTGCGGGTCACTGCTCTTCTTCGGGACTTCGGTAATGCCGGTCTTCTCGGTGAAGGCCTTCTGGCAGGCATCGCTCCAGTCGGGCTTGCAGGCCCAATTCTCACCGTCAATCCACATGCCGTCGATGTCGTACTCCTTGACGACCTCGACCAACTGCGGGATGAGCAGTTCCTCATCATACCTGCTCATGCGGCTGGTGTTGTTGGGGTCGGGATTTCCATTGGCGCCGATACGCGCCCATTCGGGATGCAGTTCAATCGCGCGCGTGTCCCACACGCCCGAATAGTGGATGGACAGCGGAATGCCCATGTCCTTGGTGACTTTGCGCCAGACCTTGAGCGCGTCGTTGACAATGCCCGGCGAGGGCGAGCCCACCTTGGTGGGATATCCGGCGTAGCCGGGATGGCCCTTGCAGTCATATTGGACGAAGTCGGGCTTCACGATGTCCAGCATGGCCCGGATGCTTTCATAGGTCGTTTCCCGGCCCAGTTCGGTGTCCGTGGCACCGGGGTGGAGGTCATAGTGCAGGCCGAAGAAGGCGTTTTCATGCCAGTTGGGCGCCGCGGCCGTTTCCTCCGCAACGCAAATGCCGCCGGCCAGCGCGACCATCGCCCAAACACCCAGTATAGCCGCAATACGATTCATGTGGATCATGTGGATTCCTTTCCATGCGGGAAATGCCCTTTCCCGTTGTGCCATGCCGAAAGCATACCGAAACCCGCCCCGCACTTCCAGCGGCGGCCCGCTGTCACAACATGGCCCATCGGAGGTGCCGCCGGTCTTCTATGGACTGCGGCGGCAGCGACGCCGCCATGTTGTGGCGTGGTTTCCAGACCACGCCACTCTTCCGACCGAAGGTCTCCTCTTCCTGTCGCTTTACATCCCCCACCACTCTTCACTACCCTGTTCCCATGGAGACATACCGCATACACGACGACGCGTCGGTCTATTTCGTCACCTACAGCGTGGTGTCCTGGCTGCCCGTGTTCGTGAGTGAACGGGCGTGTCGTCTTCTGACGGACAGTCTTGCCTTCTGCCATGGTCAGAAAGGGTTGCGCATCAACGCCTACGTCATCATGCCGACGCACCTGCACGTGATGGTCTTTGATCATGAGTGCGATGCGGCCAGCCTCGCCAAGTCCCTCAACGACTTCAGGCGTTACACTGGACGAATTCTGGCCGACGACGCCGTCAGAAACCAACCGCCCGTGTTCTCCGAAGTCTTCCGGCAAGCGGCCGGTCCTGACCGGCACCGCCGGTTTTGGCAACCCACGCGGCACCCCATCGCCATCCGCACAGAGCGCTTCTGGAAACAGAAACTAGATTACATTCATGCAAATCCCGTCCGCAAGGGGCTTGTGCAGTATCCCGAGGACTGGCGATTTTCATCCGCCCGCTATTACGCTACAGGCAACAGTGAGGGAAACGACGTCAACATCACGCAGATGATGTGGTGAAGAGGAGACCTTCGGTCGGAAGAGTGGCATGGTCCGGAGACCATGCCACAACAGAGGGTTTCCGACGCAAGCACAACACTGAAATAGGGGAAGCGTCCCCCGGGTTCCAAGCGCGACAAATGGAGAATACAATGGGTATCAAGGATGGTGAGATTGAGAGAGTTCTGCTTGTTGCATCAACAGCGGAACTTTTCCAGGCTGCCCTTATTCAGGCTGCCAACCAGGGCTGCTTGGTTGGCCCCTTAGGTTTTAGGGTCCCGAAAGAGTGGCCACCAACAGAACTTACTGTTGAGTGGGGGGCGCCGATCAACGAGTCTCACACGATGGCAGGTGAAAATGCGGAGGGCAAGGGGATTTGGTTGATTGTTGCAAAGGAACCAGAGCCAACCTTAATCGGATTCGCTCTCGTAACAATTTCCCCGCTAAGAGACGGTGATGATGCCGAAATAACGATAGAGATTCTGCCTGAGTTTCACAACCGAAGATTCGGGACGGATACGTGCAAGGCCCTGCTGAAATACCTGTTCGGGCGCCCGGAAATTGTGCGGATATCAGCCATATGCGGGAATTGTGACGGAATCAGTATTCTAAAGCAGGCCGGGTTTGTTCAGTCCAGGGAGTGTGCGGAGTTCTTTGAGCTTACGCGGGGCTTGTACTGTACCCCTCTCTGACACCCGACCAAGGGTGTGCGCCGGTGACGCACCAACCCGAGTTTGCATACGCCTACTGAGTGCGGCGAGTGTGCTATTGCATTTTCTCAGTGACATGTCGCCCGACATATCGCCCGAATTTGATCATGGCGAAGTCCCGGCCTATACTAATTGTCGGCATATGCGTGGGCATGCCCTGACCGGGGTCCGGAGTGAGGTTGCCGGGGTAGGGCATACGTTGTGGGGCTGTTCAACAGAGGAGATTCATCTGATGCAAGGCACGCCATTGACGACGGTGACGGGGATGCTGTTGGTGTGTCTGACGCTTGTAGGGTTGCCGCAAGCATCGGCTCGCGCGGTGGTGGACACCACGCCCCCGACGGGCACGATCATCATCAACAACAACCGGTCCGCCACGAACACGCCCAATGTCATGCTGGTGCTTACTTGGGATGACGGCATAGACGGATCGGGCGTGTCGCGCATGCGGTTCAGCAATGACGGGGCAACCTGGTCTGTATGGGAAGCACTGGCGGAGACGCGGGCCTACACGCTACCCAGCGGGGAGGGGCACAAGACAGTGCGGGTCCAGTATCTCGACAAGGCCAACAACCGCTCGGTGATATACAACGACTACATCCGTCAGGACACGACGCCGCCAATAGGCACTGTTACCATCAACAACGGTGATGTGAGCTCGATGAACCGATCGGTCACATTGGGGCTGACGTGGTCGGATGGCGTCGGCGTCGGCGTGACCCGTATGCGCTTCAGCGACAACGGGTCCACATGGACCGCATGGATGCCACTCACGGCCGCACATACCCACACGCTGCCTGCGGGGCTCGGATACCACACAGTGCGGGTGCAGTATCTTGACGGAGCTAACAACTACTCCCCCGTGTACAACGATTACATTAAGCTGGTCGAGTTGGCCCCTGGCACCACGGAGATAATGATGCTTCCGGGCAACGTGCCCTTGGCGATGGTATGGGTGGCGAGTGGGACTTTCACGATGGGTAGCCCGGTCACAGAGGAGGACCGCGAAGGGAATGAGAGCCCGCAGCACGCGGTAACGCTTAACGGATTCTGGATGGGGAAGTATGAACTTACTAAGCGGCAGTGGACGGCAGTGATGGGGACTGCGCCATGGACTGGGGAGGACAATGTCCTCGCCGACTTAGATTCTCCGGCGGTATGGGTGTCTTGGAATGACGCACAGGCGTTTGTCACAGCGTTGAACGGCGTGACGGGCAAGATATTCCGTCTGCCGAGCGAGGCGCAATGGGAATATGCCTGCCGCGCGGGAACGACAACGCGCTTTTACTGGGGAGATGCCGATCAATCCACATATATCAAAGGGTATGCGTGGTATGAGGTCAATTGTTACGGTTTTGCGGAGGGGAGTGGGGTAAATCTGATGAACTCGCATGTGGTGGGCCTGAAGCTGCCCAATGCATTTGGCTTGTACGACATGAGCGGGAATGCGCATGAGTGGTGCCAAGACAAGGCTCACAGCACTTATTCTGGGGCACCGACAGATGGCAGCGCGTGGGAAACGCTTACAGGCTTGAATCGTGTCCGGCGGGGCGGCGGCTGGAACAGCTTTGACTTCGACTTGCGTTCGGCCCATAGCTGTGCGGACTACCCGTCGCATACGCTCAGCTCCGTCGGATTCCGCCTGTCAAGGCCGTAGTACGTGGCTGTTTTACCACGTACTCTTTTTGGGTCAATATCGGAGCGCAGATTCGAATGTGCCAAGAAACGTGATAGCGCAATGTTGGACGGGGCTACAACCCTCTCGCCATATGTTGATGAAATGGGGTTGTCCTCCAAAGGAGGACCACCCAGATGTGACGCGATGCGGAAGCAGAAAGGTCCAGATTATGTGCGAGTTTATCGAATTCATTAAGCTCTTGCTTGTTCCACTTCTCGCCGTTTTCGGTGCCTGGATGGCCTGGCATCAGTACATTTTGAGTCGAAACAAGTTGAGGCTTGAATGGTATGACAAGAGATTTCAGGTATACCAAGGTGTTGAGGGCCTGCTTCTATACCTTGTTGTTGAGGCTAGGCTCCCTCTGGAGGAGCTTCAGAAGTTCCGGATACGTACTGCGCAGAGCACGTTTCTTTTCGACAATTCATCCGGTATTGATGAGTTTCTCAAACTTATCGACACGAAGGCCGTTAAACTCTACGAGCTAAGTAAACGAACTGAAAGACTGCCCCTTGGAGTTGAGAAAAACCAACTGGCGAGTGAGGAAACCGAGCTCCTCGGTTGGTTTGGGGAGCAGAGCACAGTTTCACAAGAACTCTTTGGTAATTATCTCAGACCCATCGAGCCAAATTGGGATGCCTTGGGACGCGTTCGAAAGCTTTTCACTTTTGTGAAATGCAAGGGGAACGCCTCGAAATTGGGTCGCTAGACGCGGTATCTTGTCGCGTTTCTTGCGGGCGGCGCGCGCAAGGGGGTTGTCCATACTATGGACTGCGGCGGCATCGACGCCGCTCTGGCTGATATTGCGCGTAAGGCCAGCCAAAGCGGTGTCGCCGCTGCGTTTTGCCAAAGGCACTTCAAGAATGTGGGACAGGCGCCCCCGCCTGTCAATCCCAGGGCATGCGTCGCAGGCCGACAGCCGGGGGGGCCGTCTACGCCAAGGGCTTCGCCGAGGCAAGCAGGCTGTCCCACACCGGAGCGCCAGCCGGGGGCGGCTGTCCTACATGCCCGTTCGGGTGAAACGGGAAACGCGTCTCGGGCTTCTGGTAAAATGCGTCTTCCGCCCGTTCTGCGCGGAAACACCAACAGAAAGGCTTGAGCCATGGCGAAGAACATCTATCAGAAGATCTGGGACGCCCATTTGGTCCACACGCCGGAGGGGCAGGATGCGATTCTGTACATCGACCGGCACTACGTGCACGAGGTGACTTCGGCGCAGGCCTTTGAGGGGCTGCGGCTTGCGGGGCGCAAGGCGCGGCATCCGGAATTGACTTTCGCTACGATGGACCACAACATCCCCACGACGGACCGGTCCATTCCGATTACGGACCCGCTGTCGAAGGCGCAGATTGCGGCGCTCAAGAACAACTGCGCCGAGTTTGGCGTGACCTGCTTCGACATGAACGACCCGCGCAACGGCGTGGTGCACATCATCGGGCCGGAACTGGGCCTGACGCTGCCGGGCATGACGATCGTGTGCGGCGACTCGCACACGTCGACGCACGGCGCGATTGGCGCGCTGGCGCACGGCATCGGTACGAGCGAGGAGGAGCATGTGCTGGCCACGCAGACGCTGTTGCAGAAGCCGTCGAAGACGATGGAGGTGCGCATCAACGGCGCGCTGCCGGCGGGCGTCACGGCGAAGGACCTGGTGCTGGCGGTGATTGGCAAGATTGGCACGGCCGGCGGCACAGGCTATGTGATCGAGTACACCGGCGAGGCCATCCGCGGCCTGAGCATGGAAGGCCGCATGACGGTCTGCAACATGACCATCGAGGCGGGCGCGCGGGCCGGGCTGATTTCGCCGGATGCCAAGACGGTCGAATACCTGAAGGGGCGCGCCTACCTGCCGAAGGACAAGTCCTTCGAGGAACTGTCCCAGGGTTGGCTGTCCTGGGCGTCCGACGCGGGCTGCACCTATGACACGCTGGTAGAGCTGAACGCGGTGGACGTTGAGCCGCAGGTGACCTGGGGCACGTCGCCGGGCATGGTGACGGGCGTCAGCGGCAAGACGCCGGTGTTTGCCGAACTGGCCGACGCGAACGAGAAGCTGTCCGCCAAGCAGGCGCTTGCGTACATGGGCCTCGCCGAGGGCACGCCCATCACGAAGATCGACATCGACAAGATGTTTATCGGCTCCTGCACCAACGGGCGCATCGAGGACCTGCGCGAGGCGGCCGCGGTGGCCAAAGGCTACAAGAAGGCCGATTCCGTCGTGCTGGCGATGGTGGTGCCCGGTTCCTATGCCGTCAAAGAGCAGGCCGAGGCTGAGGGGCTGGACAAGATATTTATCGCGGCGGGTTTTGAATGGCGCGAACCGGGCTGCTCGATGTGCCTGGCGATGAACGATGACCGGCTGAGCCCGGGCGAGCGCTGTGCGGCCACGTCGAACCGCAATTTCGAGGGACGGCAGGGCAAGGGCGGGCGCACCCATCTGGTGAGTCCGGCCATGGCAGCGGCGGCGGCCATCGCCGGCCGCTTTGTCGACATCCGCGCGTGGGCCTACAAGGACTAACCGGGAAAGCCGCCAGCGCATAATTGTGCTTCTTGCTCTTGCTCCTAATCTTGCTCTTGCTCCAGTTCTGGAATCTTTAACATGGCGAGACTGATGTAAAATGGAGCAAGATTAAGAGCAGGAGCAAGAGAAAGAGAAAAGAACCAACAGCACGCCGGGCGCGGGCCCGGAAGAATGGAGAAAGATCATGGAACCCTTCAAGAAGTTGACCGGTATTGTGGCCCCGTTGGAGGCGCTGAACGTCGACACGGACCAGATCATCCCCAAGCAGTTCCTCAAGCGCATCGAGCGGACCGGCTATGGCGACGTGCTGTTCTACGACTGGCGCTATTTCGACGACGGCAAGACGCCGAACCCGGACTTTGAGATGAACGCGGCCCGCTACGCGGGCGCGAGCATCCTGCTTTCGAAGGACAACTTCGGCTGCGGCTCGTCGCGCGAGCACGCCCCCTGGGCGCTGCACGACTACGGCATCCGCTGCATCATCGCCACGTCCTACGCCGATATTTTCTACAACAACTGCTTCAACAACGGCATGCTGCCGATCCGGCTGGCTGCCGACGTGGTCGAGCAGATGTTCAAGGAAGTGCGCGAGCACGAGGGCTACAAGCTGATCATCGACTTGGAGGGCATGCAGATTGTGAAGCCCTGCGGCGCGTCGATCCCCTTCGAGTTGAACCCCTTCCTGCGCGAGCGGCTGTTGAACGGCTGGGATCAGATCGGCCTGACGTTGCTGAATGAGGACAAGATTTCGGCGTACGAAAAAGCGCATGGTATCGCCTGACAAACCGTACCGTTGTGAAATGAAGCGCCCGGAGACAGCACAGCTGTTTCCGGGCGCGTTTTCATGGATGGGATAATCTTCCAGGCGCGGCCATCGGCCGGTGTGCGTTCGTTTACCGGCCCATGGCGGCGTCTATTTGTTTGATGCCGTCCGCCGCGGCGCGGTTTTCCGGTTGAATCTTTAGAACCGATTGCAGAAGAGATTTCGCCTCCGGCAGGCTTCCGCGGTTGAGGAGCAGGCTCGCCAGATTGATAAGGGCCTCGACGCATTGCGGGTCGCAGCGGAGCGCTTCGCGCAGGTTCTTTACCGCCCCCTCGCCGTCTCCCTGCATTACAAGCAGCATGCCGATGCCGTTGTAGGCGGCGGCGGAGTTGGGGTCTATCTCGAGGATCTTTCTGAACTCGGCCATTGCCTCGTTGAATTTCTTTCCATTGAACAGGATCAGTCCGAGATTGTTGTGGGCCTCAAGAATGTCCGGATTGGCCGCTATGGCGCGTGCGAGACAGGCTGCCGCCTCTTCCGCCTTGCCGAGTTTCCACAGCCGCAACCCCTCAAGATTGAGGGCGTTGCCGTGTTTCGGGTTAATGCCGAGCTGTTCTCCGTTGAACTCGGTGGCGCCGGGATGCCAGGTGTTCCTGGCGAAGACCAGGAAACCCAGGTCAACGTTTGGACTCTTGAAGAGGGGGTTGTTGCGGTCATAGGGCACTTCAAAGGAGGAAATGACGCGGTAATTCTCCTCAAACCAGGGCTGCCCCATTACTTTTCTGAATTCATGGTGCCGCAGCACCATGAAATCGGGCCTGCAGAATTCGAGCATTTTCACCAGAGAACGCTGTTCGCGGGGATGGGTCCTGCTGAACCCGACCACCTTGCGGCTGCACAGCCCCGGCCAGTCGTAGACAATGCGCCGGGAGTAATAGCCGACATAGCCCAGAGATTCGGACCCGACGGTCTCCTCCGTGTCCATGACGCGGTTGAGAAAGAGGCCTATCTGTTTGCGCACATGATTTTCGACATTCTCCTGGATGCTCTTCTCGGTGGCGATGGTTGTGGGCAGGACGGCCACCATGCAGGCCAGATACAGCACGGCAAGCGCGGCCTGCGCGGCGGTCCGGGCACCTGACCCGCGTATGAGGCCGCATGCCGCCTGAATTCCGCGCGCGGACAGAAAGATGACCGCCGCGACAAAGGGGGACAGGTACCAGCTGAACACAATGGCGACAAAGAAGACGTAATAGACCGTGTACACCAGCGTAAACAGGACCAGGGGCAGGTATGCCCACTGCCTCCTGCGGAATATGGACACCGTTCCCGCCACCGCCATGACAACCATAAAATTGCAGATCATGCCATAGTCGTTGAACACCGCGCGGTAGCTGGTTCCATGACCGGCAAAAGAGGGGCCCAACGGCTGAAAGACGGCACCCTCCCCGTAGGAACCGGTGACGGCGGACCATATTCTGCCGAGCACCAATGCCGGGGTGCGGGTGAACTGGGGCCACGTGGTCCACAGGGGATAGCCAAGTTCCTTCGCCATGATGGTGTTCGGCAGCGGCGAGCCGTAGTACCAGGTGGTGAAGATGATCCACGGAAGATACACGGCAACGGCGGTGGCCGTGACCGCGACCAGTTTGCGGGGGTGGAATGCCATCACATACAGGCCGACTATGGCCGTCCAGAAGGCAAAGTCAGGCCGGGCGAGCATGCAGAAACCAAGGCTTATTCCCAGTGGGATGGTCTTTTCCGCCACCGCAAAGTAAAGGGACATGAGCAGGACCAGCGTGGTCATCTGCGTTTCCATGCCCGCCATGCCCCAGAGGGTCTGGTGGTGCTCCAGCGCGAGATAACCCATGACCAGGACGGCCATCGGGGCCGGCAGCTTTATTTTCGGGTGAATGGCAAGGGCCATCGCGTAGAGCACGGTCAGGCTTCCGGCAAGGGCCGACACAAGTTTTATGAACGACAGGCCGAAACCCACCTTGAATATGTCGCCCATAAGGGGGACCAGCACGCTGAGCGGGCTGGTAAAGCCGTGCAGCGGCGGTTCGCCCTTGCCAAGATAGTGGGTCAGTCCCAGTCCGCCCATGAGATTTTCGGAGTGGAGCACGGTGATGAGGGAGTCTTCCCAGGTGCGGCCCGTGTAGGCCCAGAAGAAGCAGCGGATTAGCACGGCCAGCAGCGCGAAAACGATTCCGAAGCGCAGCACGGTGTCGTTTTCGGGCGTGTCAAGCCCCTCCACGCCGAGCCGGCGGTGCAGGAAACGTTTCAAGCCTTCCATCGCCGGACGCGTGACCGGTATGTCTGTATGGGCCTTTTTGGCCATCGTGCATGGGTCCCTTTGCTGCGAGGCATGGACTGTAGCACCACCGTTTGCGCCGTGTCCAGTGCAGCCAGGCTCGGTCCGCGCTTATGCGTGGCAGCGCACCTCAAACACACGGGCCAGCGCGTCTCCCTGGGTCTTAAGAACGCGCAGGCGAAGCGCCGTAACGGTCACGGGGTCGAAGGTATGGGGAACGCGCCGGAGATGGTTGTCCGTGTCGCGCGCCACTTCGCGCCATTGGCCGTCTGTGAGGATTTCCATAACATAGTCGGCCACGGTTTCCGGCTGGGGACCGCGGGTTTGGGCGTTGTAGGCCCAGTCTTCGCCGCTCAGGAACAGCCTGCGCTGGAGCGCGGTGTCGAAGGTGAACTGCACCTGGCGAATGGTCTGCGGCTGGTCCCAGTCGAGGCGCAGCCAGGGCTCGCCGTCGGCCATGGCCGCCTGCCATTGGTGCGTGTTGCCGTCGCCGACATCGCGGTTGTGACCGTCGATGACCTGTTCGGCCCTGCCGTCTTTGGTCTGATGAGAACAGGTCACGCGGGCTTTTCGTGCAAGGTCGTCCGGGTCCTCATTGGCGACGCCGAGCAGGGACTGGTCATTTCGCAGCAGCAACTGCTGGAGTTGGGTCATGCGGGCCGGGTCGCCGGCCGCCTCTTTGGGCATCATGTTCCGCTGGGCGCAGAAGGCTGCGGCCGTGCCCACCGCCTGCCCCAGCGTGGAGCAGGTGGCCATGACGCGGGTGGAGGTCAGCGCCACGTGGGAAGCGCTGAGGTTGCGCCCGGCCATGAACAGGTTGCCAAGGTCGGCGCTGTACAGGGACCGCAACGGA
>CAIUWO010000418.1 GCA_903902895.1 Candidatus Hydrogenedentota bacterium
CGGACAACAAGGTCAAGATCTCCTGGCAGGGCACGATGGATCGCCAAATTCTCGCGGACCACCCAAGGCCCCGCCCGCCGGAGGGTTTGTCAAAGGAAGATGCCAAAAAGTGGGAAGACGCGTTCGTGAAGAGTGATGCGTACAACACATTGAGCGCCGCCAGCCTGTTCATCACGCCCGAGGTGGAGGAGGATGGCGCCTTTTCGGCGGTGGATCTCCCTCCGGGGAACTACACGCTGCAGATAGACGTGGGCAACGATGCGCACACCCTCTTCGAAGGCCTCGGACCGGCCGGCATCGCGTTTTTGAAGTTTACCGTTCCTCCGGGCGACGACAACGCACCGGTGGACCTTGGCGAAGTGCCGGTCGTGATGCAGGCGAACCTGGTCCCCGGCGACGCGGCCCCGGCCTTCGAGGTGCCCACCCTGGACGGCAAGACGGCGCGGCTCGCCGATTTCAAGGGGAAGTATGTTCTCCTGTATTTCTGGCAATCGGGTTACGAAGTATGCGCGTCGCAGATAGCCGTGCTGAAACAGGCGCAAGCGCGGTTTGGTTCCAGGGACAACTTCGTTATCCTCGGCCTCAGCACGGATACAGCCCGTGCGGACACCGAGGCGTTCCTCAAGAAGGAAGAACTTCCGTGGACGCAGTGCTGGGTGGGCGATGACGCGGGCCGCAAGATTGCGGCAACCTACTACAGCGCCTGTCTGGCCCCGAGGATTTTCCTGGTTGACCCGGAAGGCAAAATCTGCGCCCGCGACCTGCGTGGCGAGGAACTGCTGAAGGCCGCGGGGGACGCACTCGCGGTAAAGTAATCGGAAATGCGCATTTGGCGCCTCCGCGCCTTGGTGTTTCAGCAGTTGAGTTTCCTGCCGCAGAGCCGCGGAGGGCCTTTTCGGGGTTGCAAAAATACGACATTTGTCATAGGATGCATGTGGCTGACGGGGGGGGCGTGAGCCGACGCCCCGAACGCGGGGAGTGTGTCGCAACAGAGGAGTGCGTGCAATGAAGAGCATGGCATGGTGTCTGACGGCCGCGGCATGCGCGGCCGGCGCGGTTCTTTCCGGGTGCTCGCAAAAGAGCGAGACGATCAAGCTTCCCGGCGATGTGCCCCTCGAAATGGTCTGGGTGCCGGAGGGATCATTCTTTATGGGCAGTCCTGATACGGAGCAGGACAGGGCCGCCACGGAAGGAGCACGGCACGCCGCGATCGTCGGCGGATTCTGGATGGGCAGGTATGAACTCACCAAGCGCCAGTGGACCGCCGTGATGGGAACCACGCCCTGGGCAGGTAATGCCAATGTGCTCGACGACCCGGACTCTCCGGCCGTCCTCGTGTCATGGAACAACATGAAGGACTTCATCACCGCCCTAAACGGTCTGACAGGCAAGGCCTTCCAGCTTCCCAGCGAGGCGCAGTGGGAATACGCCTGCCGCGCCGGGACGACCACCCGGTGCTACTGGGGAGACGATGCGGGTTATACAGAAATCAATGACTATGCGTGGTGGAACGGCAATGCGGTGCCGGCAGGCGAACTGTATGCCCATGTGGTGGGCCAGAAGCGGCCGAATGCCTTTGGCCTGTACGACATGAACGGGAATGTGTGGGAATTCTGCGAAGACGACTGGCACACCAGTTACACCGGGGCACCGACGGATGGCAGTGCCTGGGTGAATTCCCCCAGGAGCACAAACCGGGTCGCACGGGGGGGCGCTTGGTCCACTGACGGCTACGCTTGCCGTTCGGCCGCCCGCGCTTTCGGCGCGCCGAACGGGCTCTCCGTTATCGTTGGGTTCCGCGTGGTCAGGCTGTAACGTATTTCCTCCTTTCTTCGGAAGGGGGCTTTTCGGCGTTTTCGCCCCCGATTTGACACACCACGCCCGGTTTGCCTATAGTTTCACAAAGACGTTTTACAGGAAACGGTGGCAACCTATGGCCTCGGAAAGAACGTCATCAAACGGCGGTTCACGCCTTCTCA
>CAIUWO010000419.1 GCA_903902895.1 Candidatus Hydrogenedentota bacterium
GATCGTGCTCAGCGAACCGTCGGTGGTGGCGATCAACAAGGACACGGGCCTGCCGCGGGCCGTGGGCAACGAGGCCAAGAACATGATCGGCCGCACGCCGGGCAACATCGTGGCGATCCGCCCGATGAAGGACGGCGTGATTGCGGACTTTGAGGTGACGGAGGTGATGCTGCGCTACTTCATCCAGAAGGTGCACAACCGCCGCCGCCTGGCGTGGCCGCGCGTGGCGGTGAGCGTGCCGTCGGGGATCACGGCGGTGGAGCGGCGCGCGGTGGTGGAGAGCACCATGCAGGCGGGCGCCACGAAGGTGTACATCATCGAGGAGCCGATGGCGGCCGCGATCGGCGCCGGGCTGCCGGTGCAGGAGCCGCAGGGCTGCATGATTGTGGACATCGGCGGCGGCACGACGGAGGTGGCGGTGATCTCGCTGGGCGGCATCGTGTTCGCCAAGTCGGTGCGCGTGGCGGGCGACGAGATGGACACGGCGATCATCCAGCACCTCAAGCGCACCTACAACATGATGGTGGGCGAGCGCACGGCGGAGGAGATCAAGATTGCGATCGGTTCGGCCTACGCGCTGAAGGAGGAGCTTCAGATGCAGGTGAAGGGCCGCGACCAGGTCATGGGCCTGCCGCGGACGATAGACATCACCTCGGAGGAGATCCGCGAGGCGCTGCGCGAGCCGGTGGCGGCGATTGTCGAGGCCGTGCGCGTGACCCTGGAGCGCACCCCGCCGGAGCTTTCGGCGGACATCGTGGACCGCGGCGTGGTGCTGGCGGGCGGCGGCGCGCTGCTGCGCGGCCTGGACCAGCTGATCGCCAAGGAGACGGGCCTGCACGTGACCGTGGCCGAGGATCCGCTCGGCGCGGTGGTGCTGGGCGGCGGCAAGTTTCTCGAAGAGCTGAAGCACACCAAGCCCGAGGAAATCTAGGCGGCACCGGTTGCGGCTGATTTCGCGGCGCCGGCGGCGGCGAGAAAGGGTGTGTCGTGTTGAACCTGGTGCGCATACTGAGCGAGCACCGGCCCGTGGTGGTGCTGATCGCGCTGGTCGGCGCCTCGCTGCTGTCGCTCATCCGGGGCACCGAGCCGTCCGTCGTGCAGCGCGGCGTGGTGCGCGCGATCGCCGCGACGGCCTATCCCTTCCTGTCGGCAAAGAACCGCGTCTCCGGCACGGTTTCCCGCGCCTACCACTTTGTGGCCGAGTATGAAACCATGCAGGACGAGAACCGCGGCCTGTCCGTCGAGGTGGCGCGCCTCAAGAACGGCGTGGCGCGGCTGGCCGCGCTGGAGGGGGAGAACGGGCGGCTGCGCGGCATGCTGAATTTCACCCGCAGCCGGCCGCAGCTCACGCTGGAGCCCGTGTCGGTGCTGGAGAGCTACAAGGGCATGATCCGCATTGACCGGGGCGCGGTGAACGGGGTGCGCCCGTCGATGGCGGTCATCACCGACGAGGGGGTGGTGGGCGTGGTCACCGAGGTGGCCGATTTCACCAGCACCGTCGCCACGCTGCACCACATGGACTGCCGGGTGGGCGCCATGGTGGAGCGCAACCGGCTGCGCACCTACGACGGGGTCGTCCACTCAAGCGGCAACGATCTGAGCCGCATCTGCACGATGGAGTACATCGACATGAAGGAGGACGTGCGCGTCGGCGACGTCGTGGTCACCAGCCCGGAGAGCCTGTTTCCGGCGGGCTACCTGGTGGGCCGGGTGAGCGCGGTGCACGACGGCGGCGGTTCCCTGTGGAAGAGCGCCGAGATCGTCCCCGCCATAGACCCGTACAAGCTCGACGAGGTGTTCCTGGTCCGCCGCGACATCGAGGACCCGTCCTATCTGGCGGGTTCGCGCGGGGACTTTCTGGCCGACACGGCCGCGGCGCAGGCGGCCGCGGACAGGGCGGTGGCGCGCGGCGGGGAGACGCCGGACACGCGAACCCTGCAGGAGCGCTTTGCCCCATGAGATGGAAGCAGCACCCATGGACCCGCCACCTGGCATGGCTGGCCACCGTCATTTTCTTCGCGCTGGTGCAGACGAACTGGCCGGACGCGCTCAAGCTGCAGGAGGTGGTGCCCGACCTCGTGCTGATCATGGTCGTCTACTACGCGATCGCCGAGGGCGAGGAGCGCGCCATGTTCACCGGCCTGGTGGGCGGGCTCTACCAGGATGTGGCCGTGCACACCGTGATGGGGCACCACGTGGTCTGCCACGTGCTCGTGGGCTACGCCGTGGGCCGCGTGTCGACGCGGCTCATCACGGAGCACGCCGCCATCAAGGCGGGGCTCGTGCTGCTGGCCAGCCTGGGCCAGGGCCTCCTGTTCCTGTTCATCCAGTATGTGCAGCAGCCGCAGCGCGGCATGATGTACCCGCTTTTGACCGCCGCGGTGCCCTGCGCGTTCTACACGGCCGTGGTGGCCCCGTTCATGTTCCTCGCGCTGGACGCCGTCATGGGGCGCCGCGAATCCATCGGGCGGGGCGTCGCCTGAGATGCTGATCTCGGGAAAGAACGAGCCCCCCCGCTATGAGGGCGTGGAGACGCGGGTGCAGTTTTTCGGCGTGCTCCTCATGCTGGCCCTCGCGGTGCTCTGCGTCCGGCTGTGGAGCCTGCAGGTGCTCAACCTGAGCGAGTTCACCGCGCTGGCCGAGCGCAACCGGGTCTGGCAGACGCGCCTGGCCTCGGACCGGGGGCTGATCTTCGCCCGGGGCGGCGTGGTGCTGGCGGACAACCGGGCCAGCGCCGACGCGGTGTTTGCGCCGGGCGAGTGCCCGAAGGAACGCCTCGACGAGGTGTGCGCCCGTCTTGCCGAGATTACGAGCACGCCGCCCGAATGGGTGGTGTCGGAGGTGGCCAAGCACCGGCGCTCGCCCTTCACGCAGATCATCGTCAAGCGCGACCTGACCAAGGCCGACCGCATACGCGTCGAGGAGCACCAGTACGAGCTGCCGGGCGTGGCGATCATCGTCCATCCGCAGCGGCGCTACCTGCAGGGCGAAACGGCCGGGCAGCTGCTCGGCTACCTGGGCGAGATTAACCAGAACGAGCTCGACGCGCGCAGGGATGAGGGCTACTCGCTGGGCGACCTGGTGGGCAAGGACGGCATTGAGCGCCAGTATGAGCCCGTGCTGCACGGCCAGGACGGCTACATGGTGGTGACCAAGTACGCGTCGGGCCAGCCGCAGCTGCTGACGGACAAGTCGGGCCAGCCCTACATCGCGCAGCGCGACACGCGCGGCCATCTGCTCGAGGTGGAGGCGGACCCGGTGCCGCCCCGGTCGGGCCGCCCGCTGCACCTGACCCTCGACCTGGGCCTGCAAAAGAAATGCGAGGAGCTGCTGCACGGCGTGGTGGGGGCCATTGTCGCGCTCGACGCCGACACCGGCGCGGTGCTGGCCATGGCCAGCACGCCCAACTACGACCCCAGCGTGTTCGTCACCCGGGGCCACGACGCCGAGCGCGCCGACCTGCTCATGGGCGGCAACCCGAACCGCATGACCCACCGCGCCTTCCGCGAGATTTACCCGCCCGGCTCGGTGTTCAAAATCCTGCTCGCCGCCGCCGCCCTGGAGGAGGGCGCCATCAAGCCCGGCACCACCTTTTTCTGCCCCGGCCACTACCAGCTTTCCGGCGGCGGCCGCCCGTGGCACTGCTGGAAGCGCTCCGGCCACGGCACGGTAGGCGTCGTGGACGCGCTGGCCTTTTCGTGCGACGTGTACTTCTACAATGTCGGGGTAAAACTGGGCGTGGACAAGATCGCCAAGTGGTGCCACGCGGTGGGCCTGGGCGAGAAGACCGGCCTGGACCTTCCGGGCGAGATGCCGGGGCTCATCCCCGACCCCGAATGGAAGGCCAAGCTCTACGCCGACAAGGACCGCTCGGAGCAGAACTGGTACGACGGCGACACGGTGAACCTGAGCATCGGCCAGGGCAGCGCGGCGGCCACGCCGCTGCAGTGCGCCGCGCTCATGGCCTGCATTGTCAACGGCGGCTACCGGGTGCGCCCCTATCTTTGCGAGGAGCTCGGGCCGCAAAAATCGGAGCGGCTCTTCAGCGAGTCCACGATCAGCACCGTGACCGAGGGCCTGCGCAAATGCGTCCAGAAGGGGCCGCCGGCGCCCAGCGGCACCGGCAACCGCGCGCACATCGACGGGTTCGACATCATCGGCAAGACCGGTTCCGCGCAGGTCGCGTCACAGTCCTTCCAGGAGAAATACAAGAACGAGGAGGACATCCCCTACGAGATGCGCGAGCACGCGTGGTTTGTCGCCGGCGTGCTCGACCGCGAGCCCAAACTCGCCATTTGCGTCCTTGTCGAGCACGGGCTGCACGGCGCCCAGGCCTCGGCGCCCTACGCCAAGGAGGTGATCGAGCACTTTTACGGCAACCAGGGCGCGGCACCCGCGCCCGAGCCCGCCCCGCCCCCGGACGCGGCGCCGGCGGCAAGGGAGTAACCCGGCAATGCCCACCCACCGGCTCGAGGTGCAATACCAGGACGTCAGCCTGCGCGTCTTCAACTGGCGCAACCTGCTGCGCGTGGACTGGCTGCTGTCCCTGATGGTGCTGCTGCTGGCGACGGCCGGCTGGATCACCATGTACAGCGCCAGCCGCAGCAGCGACATTTCCTATTTCAACCGGCAGATCATGTACTTCTTCCTCGGCCTGGCCGTCACGGTCGCCATTGTCTGCGTCGACTACCGCTTTCTGGTGGGGCTCGGCCCGCTCATGTACATCGGGGCGGTGATCATGCTGCTGGCCGTGCTGGCCGTGGGCACCGTGGCCAAGGGCAGCGAGCGCTGGCTCGTGCTCGGCCCCTTCCGGCTCCAGCCCTCCGAGACGACCAAACTGGTCATGATCTACGCGCTCACCTGGTACTTTGTGAAACTGGGGCCGCGCATCCGCAAGCTGCACTGGTTCCTGCTGACCTTCCTGGTGGCGGGGCTGCCGATGGCACTCATTCTGAAGCAGCCCAACCTGGGCACGGCCGCGTCGCTCGCGCCACTGGTCATCGTGATGCTCTTCGTCGCCGGCTGCCGCGTCTGGCACCTGGCCGCCGTCGTGCTCATCGGCCTGTCCATCGTTCCCGTCATGTGGTGGCAGATGCACGATTTCGACCCGGACACGCCGCGCGAGCCGCGCGGTTTCTACGAGCTGAAGCACTACCAGAAGATGCGCGTGTACGCCTTCCTCAACCCCGAGTACGACCCGCGCGGGTCGGGCTGGCACACCCTTCAGAGCAAGATCACCGTCGGCAGCGGCGGGCTCACGGGCAAGGGCTATCTCGAGGGCACGCAGACCCGGCTCAACTACCTGCCCGAGCACCACACCGACTTCATCTTCTCCCTGCTCGCCGAGGAGCAGGGCTTCGTGGGGTCCATCATCGTCATCGCCCTGTTTCTGGTGTTCCTGCTGCGGGGGTTGTCATTCGCGCGCGACTGCCCCGACATGGCCGGCACGCTGCTGGCGGCCGGCGTCGTGACCATACTGGCGTTTCACGTGTTTGTGAACATCGCCATCACCATCGGGCTCATGCCCGTGACGGGCATTCCGCTGCCCTTCCTGTCCTTTGGCGGGTCCTTCTACCTGACCACCATGGCCGGCGTGGGCGTGCTGCTCAACGTCCCCGCGCGCGGCAAGGGCTTCCTGGTCGGCTAGGGCCGCGGGCCGCCCGCGGCATTGTATTATTAGTGAAAGCGGTCGGGTTGCGGGTATCATATTCCCACGCGGGGGTGTTTTGGTGGAAACCGCGCCGCGAAAACTTATTTGAACGGCATGCAGGCAGCCGGTCCTGCCGTGCCTTGGAGATCGAATGAACAAGAGTCTTGTCATCAATGTCACCCCGCTCGAGACGCGCATCGCGCTCATCGAGGACGGACGCCTTGCGGAGCTGGTGATTGAGCGCGAGGAAAACCCCAGCATCGTCGGCAACATTTACCGGGGCCGGGTTGACTCGGTGCTTCCGGGCATCCAGGCCGCCTTCATCGACATCGGCTTCGAAAAGAACGGGTTTCTGTACGTGTCCGACATCGCCGGGGCCGAGGGCACGGGCGATGTGGAGCTGATCGACGGCGTGCCCCGCGCGCGCACCCGCGCCAAGCGCGCCCGCCAGCAGCCCATCGAGACCATGCTCAAGAAGGACCAGCACATCATGGTGCAGGTCGTCAAGGACCCGCTCGGCACGAAGGGGCCGCGCCTCACCAACTTCATCACGATTCCGGGCCGCTACTGCGTGCTCATGCCCACCGTCGGCACGCTGGGCGTGTCGCGCAAGATTGACTCCGAAAAGGAGCGGGACCGGCTCAAGAAGATTCTGAAAGAACTGCGCCCCGCCGGACTGGGCATCATCACCCGCACGGCCGGCGAGGAGCGCACGCGCGAGGAGTTCGAGGCCGACATCGGCTTCCTCGCCCGCATCTGGGAGCGCGTCAAGGACAAATACGAGCGCACGCGCGGCGCGGGGATGCTCCGCGAGGACTTGGGGCCGATCCTGCGGACCGTGCGCGACCTGTTCTCGGCCGACTTTGAGAAGCTCGTCATCGACAGCGAGACCGACTACGAGCGCATCCAGAGTTTTCTGGAGAATTTCGCGCCCCAGCTCACGGGCCGCGTGAAGCTGTACAAGAACAAGCAGCCGCTCTTCGAGAAGATGGGCCTTGAGGAGGAGATCTCCCGCGCGCTGCGCCGCAAGGTGTTCCTGCGCAGCGGCGGCTACCTGGGCATCGACCAGACCGAGGCGCTCATCGCCATCGACGTGAACACGGGCAAGTTTCTCGGCAAGAAACAGCTTGAGGACACGGTGCTGCAGACCAACCTTGAGGCGGCCGAGGAGATCGCGCGGCAGGTGCGCCTGCGCGACCTGGGCGGCATCATCGTGGTCGATTTCATCGACATGGAGATTCCCCAGAACCGCCGCGCGCTGCTGCGCCACTTCGGCGAGGCGCTCAAGCGGGACCGGGCGCGGATCACGCTGTCCGAGGTCAGCGAGCTGGGCATGATTGAGATGACCCGCAAGCGGGTCAAGCACAACCTCGTCAAGGCGCTGTCCCAGCCTTGCCCCTACTGCGAGGGCAGCGGCATGGTCCGCAGCGTGACCACCGTCACCTTTGACACCTTCCGCCGCCTGCAGAGCCTGTTCTGCCGGACCAGCGAGCAGCACGTCATCCTGCAGGCCCATCCCGACGTGGCCCGCAGGCTCGAAACGGAGAACCGCGGCATTCTGGACGTCATCCTGGAGAAGTTCAACCGCCAGATCACCATTGAGGCGAACGACGCCTTCCACATCCACGACATCCGCATACTGCGCGCCCGCACGCGGCAGGAAATCGAGGAGTGAGGCCTCCGGAGTTGTTTTCATGAGTTTCATTCTTCACGCCGCGCTTGCCGTGGGCTGGCTGACGGCCGCCGGGCCGGGCGGCACGCTGGCTTACGTGGCCGGGACGGAGCAGGAAGACCAGTGCGTGATGGTGCTCGACCTTGGCTCGGGCCAGGCGGTGCGCGCCGGAAGGGGAGACCGCGACGGCGCGCCCCAGTGGTCCCCCGACGGGCAGCGGCTCGCCTTTGAAACAAACACCGACAAGGGCACGCTCATCTGCGTGGCCGGGGCCGACGGCGCGAACCCGAAAACCCTGGGCGCGGCGCACGGCGCGAACACGGACCCGCGCTGGGCGCCCGATGGGAAACGGCTCGCCTGGATTGCCGAGGATGAGGAGCCCCTGCAGCCCGCCATTGTCGTGGGCGACGTGGAATCGGGCGCCGAGACGCGCTGGGGCGGGGAGAAGACGGCCGCGCTGCGGCCCGTCTGGCTGCCCACACTGGACCTGATGAAGGCGATGGACCCCTCCGAGCAGGACGCCGGCGCCGCGGCCGCGCTGAACGCGCTCAAAGGCGAGGCCGACGCGGGCGGCGCGCTGGTCGCGCAGGGACTGATGGGCGCGCCGGGCAAACTGAGCACCGAGGTCCTGCTGGTTACCGCGTCGAACGCGGTGCCCATGCTGCCGCTGCTGGTCAAGGACAGCGCCCGCTACGCCGAGTGGTGCATCGAGCCGGACGCGAAGGGGCAGCAGCTCGCCTATGAGTCCAACGACGGCGGCGACCGCGAAATCTTCGTCATCGGCCGGCGCGGCATCGTGAACGTGAGCAACCACCGCGCGGCGGACTGGAATCCCGTGTGGTCGCCCGACTGCAAGTGGCTCGCCTTTGAGTCGTTTCGCGGGGGACGGCGCGGCGTGTACAGGGTCCTGGTCGGCACGGCCAACGTGACCCCCATGGACACCGGCGCGGAGTATGACTGCTGGAGTCCGGCATGGTCGGCCGACGGCAAGTGGGTAGCCTATGTCTCCGACCGTTCCGGGTCGCCCCAGATTTGGGCCGTGCCGGCGGCGGGCGGCGACGCGGTGCAGCTGACGAAGGAAACCGGCTACGCCCTTGCGCCCGCGTTCCAGCCGAAGGCGAAGAAGACGAAGGAGTCGGGCAAATGAGCACCACGCCCCAACCCCGACGGATGGCCAGTCTTAAGTCCCCCTTTGAAGACGCGGGGGACAGAAGTCGCCGGGGAAATTTAACTCTCGCCATAACTGGACCATGCGCCTGCCCCAGTCCCCCTTCGAAGGGGGTGGCCCGAAGGGCCGGGGGATGTAGACCACCGCGCCACAGCCCAACCGCACCTTCTGCCCTCCCTGCCTTTGAAGGAGGCGCCCCGCAGGGCCGGGGGATGTGGGTGCGGCGCGCACCCCTTGTCCTGGCGGCTCTGCTCATCCTGCTCCCCCTGTCCGGCCATGCCCGCGACGCCTCGGGCGCGCTCGACCTCGTCATCACGCCCAACAACGGCATGCCCGCCATGGTGACACCGGGCGGCGCCTTTGACGCGGTGCTCCGCGAGAAGGGCGAACTGCAGTTGTCACGCGATGGAAAATCACTGCCGCTCACGGCCGAATGGACGGCGCTGCCGGGCGGCGCATTCCGCGCGCACTGCACCGTTCCCGCCGAGACTGCGGCGGGCGCGTGGTCCATCGAATGCACCGCCGGCGGCAAGACGGACACCACGGTCCGCGCCGTGTATGTCTTCGCAGCATTTCCCGAGTACTACATCATCGCGCACCTGAGCGATGTGCATATCGGTTTCGACAAGAAGCCGGCGGACGAGATCTTCCGCAAGACCATCGCGGCGGTGAACGATTCGGACGCGGCCTTCGCCGTAATCACCGGCGACCTCACCCACGGCGGCACGCCCGACCAGTTCCGCACGCTGCTGGAAGTGCTGGACACCTGCAATCTGCCCACCTTTGTGACCACCGGCAACCATGACCGCGACGGGCGGAATTACGAGAACTTCTTCGGCCCGCTGACCTACCGCTTCACCTTCGGCCGCGACGGCTATCTCGCCTTCGACACCAAGGACTTTACTGTCGCCGAC
>CAIUWO010000420.1 GCA_903902895.1 Candidatus Hydrogenedentota bacterium
AGGCTGTACCAAACCGGTCATCGAGGCACCCGCCATAAAGACCTGGGCGTTGGGGAATTCGGGCAGTTTCAACGCCACAGGTAATCCCCAGTACACCGGCTTTGAGGGCACCTGGCCCCAAGATGCGTCTTTGGCCAGCAGATCTTTTCCCGTCGTTCCCCGGAGTATATAGGCAATACTGGGATGGAAGGAGGCGGCATCCTCAAGGCCGTCGCCGTCATAGTCTGCAATGGCGAACGGGGTCCCCCCAACGCCGCGCGAACTCACCTGCCGGTCCCGGTGCCAGCATTCATGCCCGTCCTTTCCGGACAGCAAGTAAGTCTCCTCGCTGTGCATCATGGAGCGCCGCACGGCTACCAATACATCCAGCCTGATAGGGTCGGTAAAGTGTCCCGTCTGCCACAGAATGATCCCGCCCATGTTCCAGACGGGCGGCGTGCCAGGAATGGCCGGGAAATCGTGCGTCCATCGGGATGCACCCGAAACAAGTTCCTCCGCCACCATTCGCGCCGCACCGCCGGGCGCGGAAGAGGCATATATAATAGCCAGCTTGCCGTCGCCGTCCAGGTCGGCAAGGACCGGACCATGGCTATTGGGCCAGTTTTCACCCTGTCCACGCCCGCGGATGCGGCGCAACTCGGTTGCCGGCGTTTCTTCCTGGGGCGGATGGAAAAGGACAATTTCCTCGCCGTCCCCCTGAACGGCAATCACAGGACGCGCCGATTCGGTACCGCAAGCGACTGCCGGGGGCGCAGCGGGTATGCCCAAAGGACGCGTCGCCAGCGGGCACAGCTTTCCCCGCTCGGCCGCAACCTCGTCTGCTGCGCCTTCGGGGACCCGGGCGGTGGCAAGAATGCTCCCCGAAGCCTCTATTCCGAGTGCATTCAGGCCCGGCCCACGCAGGGTGGAAAGAACCTCAAATCCACCGTTCCGCCATTGCGCCGATGTCAAAAATACTCGCCCCGAGGGGTCTTTCGCGCGAAGGATGGCCCGGGCACCGTCTGCGAAGGGACGGCAAAGGGCTGTCTGGCGCGCCAGTGTGGCGCCTGAGTTCACGTGCGACACGAACGGTGGCTCCCAGGTTTGCCATCCCAACGACTCGGCCTGCCACAGGACGGCAAGCGCCCCGTCCTTCATACCATAGACGCGAATCGGCCCAAACTCGGGAACACCCCCGCCGGTGGTCGGCACGGTAAGCAGTTCGACCCGTCTGTCGTTGTCAACATCGGCAGTTCCCTGGAGATAGGCATTGTCCAAAGTATATTTCACGGCCCCCGATATCCCGTCGTGTGCCACGGTACGCCACTGGCCGTCATCGTTTTCATTAAACAGGCAAACCAGTACTTCCTTGTGCCCGTCACCGTCCACATCGGCAACGGGATTGGGATTAACGCGCAATACCCCCTTGGGATTCGAGATGTCAGGCTCGATGATCTGCTGCCAAAGGAGGGCCAGTTTCCCGTCCTTGAATCCCAACACTTCCACGTGTTTGCAGAAATCGGCCTGGACAACGAACTCGCTCCTGCCGTCGCCGTCCAAGTCGTAAGCACCAAAGAAGCCGTAGCTGCGGCCCTCGGTGAACCGACAGCGGTACTTGACCTTTCCCGTCGTCGCATCGAGCAGGATGAGGTCATTCCAAGGCAGAAAGGCAATCTCCTGCGCGCCGTCCCCGTCAAAATCGCCCGCGAGGGGCATGGCCAGGAACAACAGGTCAAAGGGGTCCGTTTCCCAGAACTGTTGCCAGGCGGCGCCATCCCATTTGAAGCAGCGTCCCCGCGCCTTCTGCCATTGACCATTCACCGTGGGCAGATTAAAGCCGCTCTCGAACTCCACCTTTTCCAGTCCGGGCGATTCGGAAATGACATCCGCGTACACCACGGTGGAACTAGAACCGCAGGGCTGCATCTTTCCTGCCACCATACCCTCAGGGCCGGCCCGTCCCCAGCGCGGGTCATTTTCATACGGGGCGTCTGCGTCCCAAGCAGCGGGGGGGAGGGCAAGCCGGCTGTTCTCCTTGTCCGGCTCGGCCACGAAGACCGTTTCCCGCTGGCCGGCAAAATAGGACCATTGAATCGCGGGCGCGGTGATGTTTCCCTTGCCCGGGGAGTGTCCGTCCAAGGTGCCATTCTGCCGATTGCACGGCCAGTCGGCGTCCAGTGCCCGGACGGAGAACTGAATCCAGACTAAAAGCACCAGGACAACTGCGGCCCGTAAGGATTTATGCATTAAGAATTTCTTCCCAACGTTGATATGCCTGCACTATTCTGCGGGTTGCAGGGAGCATAGACAATAGCTGTCCGGCGAGGCAATATAGTGCCGCAGGGGAATTGTTCCCACCAGCTTCCTTTCCGCTAGACTTTAACCCGTACTTGGGCTGCGACATTCTTTATGGGAGTACCGGAATCGTGAAACAGTTCTTCTTCACAGGCCTGGCTATTGCCGCATTGTCTTCTGGGCTTGCTCTCATGACTGGTCCTGCACGGGCGGAATCGCCATTGGAATCCCTGTGGGCCGGGTTCGAGAAGCCACCCGTGGACTGCCGTCCCCACACCCGCTGGTGGTGGATGGGGAATGCCCTGACCAAGGATGATATTGACTGGCAACTGGGGCAGATGCAGGAACAGGGCATGGGGGGCGTGGAACAGGTGTCCATGCCCGAGGTGTACACCAGGGGCAACCATGACTACTTGTCGCCCGAGTATTTTGAACTGCTGCGCCATGCCGTGGAGCGCGCCCGTGAACGCGGTTTGGAAGTCTCCCTGAACTTCGGCGGTCCCGGCTGGATCTGGGGCGGCAAATGGGTGCCCAAGGCGGACCAGAGCAAGGTGATGCTTGCCAGCATGCTGGCCGTCGAGGGCCCCCTGGCCTTCTCCGGACCGCTCTCCGAGAAGGCAACGCCGAACCCGAACGACCTGCCTCGATCGACGCCGTTCATCGGGAAGGAAGACCGACTGCTTACGGTCGTGGCGGGACAGTTGGAGGAAGGGCGGCTGCGCGCGGATTCCATGGTGGACCTCACCGCATCAGTGCAGGATAGAAATCTTACCTGGCAGGTTCCCGAGGGCAGGTGGCAGGTCATGGCCTTCTGGCTGACGCAAAGGGACAACAGCAATGCGGTCGATCACCTCAATCACGGGGCCATGGAGCGCTACTGCGAAAAGCTGGGAAATCAGTATGTTGCCGCCCTGGGAGAGCACCTTGGCACGACGGTGGAGTCACTGTTCAGTGACAGTTTTGAAGTCCCCATCCACCGCAACGGTCTTTATTGGACCGACGGGCTGTTTGAAAGTTTCCAGCAACAAAAGGGCTACGACTTGGTGCCTTGGCTGCCCGCGCTCTGGTGGGATGTGGACGGCCTTTCACCCAGGGTCCGTTATGACGTAAACGAATTCCTGCACACGCAGGGGATGACCGCCTTTTTCGGCCCTTTTCTCCGCTGGTGCGAAGACCACGGCGTGCGTGGCCGCATTCAGCCCTACGGGTTCGTCACCGATGTCATCGAAGGCGCGGGCATGGCGGGGTTGCCGGAAATGGAAATTACCCCGGGCGAAAAGGACGCCGTGCCCTGGTATGACACGCGCATCGGTCCAAGGGAATATGTCGCCTCCGGGGCGCATCTCTATGGACGCAATGTCGTCACCGCCGAGGCGTTCACTTTCCTGCACCACGAGCCCTACCGGGAGACGCTGGAGGAACTGAAGATCGCGACCGACGGGTTTCTGCGCGCCGGGGCGAACAAGATCTACAATCACGGATTCATCGCCTCGCCTGAGCGGGGTGTCATCGTGCCCACCCGCGGATTCTATGAAGCCATCCGCATCAGTCCCGAGAACATCTGGTGGCCCTATTACCACCTCGTGGCGGAGTACACCGCGCGCTGCTGCTGGATGCTGCGCCAGGGAAGCTACGTGGCAGACGTGGCGGTTTACTCGCCGCTGGCCAACCAGTGGACGCAAAGCGTGCTCAACGCCCGCAAATGGACCCGCGAGTTTGAGTGGGGGGGACTGAACCAGTTGCTCAGTTCCAACGGCTATGCATTCGACCTGGTCAACGACGACGTGCTACAAAATCACATGCAGACGGACGGGCCCAACCTGCGGCTGGGGGCCATGACCTACCAGGTGCTCATCCTGCCCGACGTCACCGCGCTGCCCGTGCAGACACTGCGTCAGATAGCCGACTATGTGCGGCAAGGGGGGCGCGTTATCGCCCTGGAAAGGGTACCCAGCGAATCGACGGGCCTGAACCAGTATGCCGCTCAGGATGAGGAAGTAAAGACACTGGTCGAAGAGTTGTTCGGTTCACCGGCCATTGCCAACGACCGCGCGGTGCGGACCTGTGGCGCGGGCAATACCTGGTTTATGGATACCGTTCTGCAGCGCCTTGACCCGCTGGAATTCCGCAGCGCGGCGTTTGACCCACTTATCAACGCGCTAAAAAAGTGCGTGCCGCCCGACATGGACCCCGAACTGGTGCGCGCGGGCAAGAGAACCAACGACGGCCTCGTCTGCACCCATCGTCACGACCCGGCCATGGATATCTATTTCGTCACTAACCTGCAGGACGTTGCCGTGGACCGGCGCGTCGGTTTCCATGTTGCCGCGGGGCGGCCCTCCTTTTGGGACCCCCGCTCCGGAGAACGGCGCCTGGTGCCGATGTACGACCGCGACGGCGAATACACCCGTGTTCTGTTGAAACTGAGGCCCTACGAGTCAACCTTCATGATTTTCGAACACGGCGCCGAACAGACCGAACAGCCCCATGTCGTCGCCGGTGACTTTGCGGACATTATCAAGACCTCAGACATGGGCTTCTCCGCCCTGACCACCCACAATGGCAACTTCGCCTATGAATTCTTTGACGGCACCAAAACATACACCGGCACCGCGGAAGCTAACGGGATTCCGGCGATCTTCGAAGTAAACGGCCCCTGGCAGCTTCAATTCCTTCGGGACGATGCGACGGACGACGTTCTCCAATGGCCCGGCCTATGCTCCTGGACGGATGTGGAAGAGGTCCGCCATTTCAGTGGCCGAGCCCGGTACACCGCCGAGTTCTCCCTGCCACAGGAGTACTGCGCGGAGGACCTGCGGCTAAAACTTTCGCTCGGTTCGGTGGGCACGGTGGCCGAGATTCGGATCAACGGCCTGCCCGTCGGCATACACTGGATGCGGGAGCAGGACTTTCCCGCGGAAAAGTTCCTCCACCCCGGCAAGAACACTCTTGTCGTGGAAGTCACTAATACGCTCATCAACCGCGTCTCGGGACTGGATGCGTTCCCCGGAATCGCCCCCGATGTGCAGGAGCGACTGGGGGAGGGGGTAGACAAGTCTGGGCGCGTTGAGAAGATACTGCTCGGCTTCGAGCCGTTGCCGCCGTCCGGGCTCCTTGGTCCCGTGCGGATCATTCCATTAAAGAAAGGGAGGTTACAGAAAAACCCTGATAGGGCTTGGTTTCCTGCTCTGCGTTTTGGGCAACGTCCCCGTTATCACTAGTCTTGACATACATAGCGGTGCCATGTATAATGATGCTATGTAGAGGAACAGGAGTGCCATGAAGATTTCCAAAGAGTTGGTTGCCGCTTCGGCGACACCATTGGTACTTTCGATTATCGCGCAGGGGGGGAGCTATGGATACGCCATCATCTGCCGTGTCCGGGAACTGTCGCATGGGGAGGTCGTCTGGACCGACGGGATGCTGTATCCGGTCCTTCACCGGCTGGAGCGACAGGGTCTCATCGAGTCGCGGTGGGGATTGTCGGAGACGGGACGCAAACGCAAGTATTACACGCTGCGCAAAGAAGGGTCGCAGGTGCTTGAAACGGAGCGCGCGCATTGGCGGGTTGTCGACGGGATGTTGAATCAACTATGGCAGGAGAGACGGTCATGTCCGACAGCAATGCATCCGATTCTGGCCGCGGGTTGAACCACACCGGCATCTCCGCGGAGGAGGAGGACTGGTTGGCCGCCGGTGGTGCGGACGCGGGAAATCCCGTTGACACCGGACTGCCGCACTGGCCCGCGCTGTGGATGGCACTGGGCTTTCTGGGGTTCCAGATACTCGGGTCGCTGAGGAGTTTCACAGCTTTGGCACTCTATTACTCAGTTCCCTCAGCGTCGATCATGGTGTACTGGCTTATGTTCGCTATTATGTCTTGTGCCGGGGTGGCCTGGGTCTGGGGCGTTGCCTCGGGACGGCTGAACGGGCTGTCAGACGCACTGGCCCGCCGTTATGCTGTGCGCCGAAGGCTCGTGAGAGACCTCACGGCTGTGATGTCGATTCTGGTGCTGGGGCCGATCTTCATGAGGGCGTACGCGATCAATAACATATATCATAAAGGCCTTCTGGATGCGTTGCCCATAGCGATGGGCGCAGACCTGCCAAACGCGGCATATCAATTCATTCGATGGAGCGTGTGCATTTGGATACTGGCCTACCTGCTTCCAAGGAAAAAGCGCAGGATGGATGACTCCACAGTCGTTCCGGCGTTTGATTTGGATACGGCCGTTGCCCGGTGGCGCGAGCGTCTGCTGGCAGGCGAGGGCGTGGGCGAAGACGATGCGCTCGAATTGGAGGAGCATCTCCGGGAGGATGTGGCTGCCCTGACCCGCGAAGGGCTGTCCGAAGCGCAAAGCTTTGCACTCGCCTGCCGCCGTTTGGGCGACCACGAGGACTTGTCCCAAGAATTTGCCAAGGCACAGCCTGATGTCGTCTGGAGGGCGCGCGCCCGATGGATGCTGACCGGCATTCTCGCCTTGCTGTGCTTTGGCATTGTCAGGGAAGCCCTTGCGCGCGTGCCTTTGCTTATCTTCCCGGAAATCATGCAATTGTCGGCCACGCTCTACTATTTCATTTATAACGCCGGCATGTGGTTATGCGCCGCTTACCTGTTTACACTCTACGTTGACGGGCGGTTGGACCGATGGACCGCGTGGGTTGCCCGCCGACACACCGGCGCACGGATGCTTGCCACGGACTTGGCCCTGCTCACGGCAATCTGCTGGTCCGTCGAAGCGTTAAGGATTATTGAGAAGATGCATCCGGTCAATGCGACTTCCTGGAGTGACACGCTTGTGGTGCTGGCCAAAGAAGTGCTTGTCGGGCTTCCCCAAATGCTGCTGGTCTGTGCGGGCATTTATTGGCTTCGCCCAGCCGCACCGCCTCAAGGGGATGGAAAGAAGATCGCCTAGGCAAGAGTCGGGTCCGTTTTCCATCTTTGACTATGCTTCGGGCCTGCGTTGCGAAAGATTGCATTGACGCTGAGAAGGTGTGGGACAGGCGCCCTCGCCTGTCGTCCCAGATTACGGCTTAGAAGGCGACAGCCGAGGGTGGCTGTCCCGCATTCCCGAGCTGCTTTCGGCATCGAATCGCCGCCGTAGCGGCTGATGCCCGCGTGGACGGTGTTCCGTCAGTTCCGCTTGAAGCGCTCTGCCAGCGCCTTCTTCAGAATATCCAAGCTCTGCGGCTTCTGCGACTGCTGTGGCTGCGACTGCGGTTTCTCCTGCGGCTCGTTTCTGGGCTTGGTCTGTGTCGGCGCGCCGCCAGCCTTGCCTTTCATGGACAACGCGATACGCTTGCGGGCCGTGTCGACTTCCGTTACGGTCACCGTGACGCGCTGGTGTACCTTGACCACCTCGTTTGGGTCCTTGATGAAGCGGTCGGCCAGCTGGCTGATGTGGACCAGTCCGTCCTGATGGACGCCGACGTCCACAAAGGCGCCAAATGCGGTCACGTTGGTGACGATACCGGGCAGCGTCATGCCGGGCACCAAGTCCTTCATCTCCGTAACGCCTTCGGCGAAGCTGAAGACTTCGAACTTTTCGCGCGGGTCGCGGCCCGGTTTCGCCAGTTCGGCGATGATGTCGCGCAGCGTGGGCATGCCCACAGTATCGGTCACATATCGATCGGGGCGTATCTGCGTGCGCAGCGGTTCTTTCACGAGCAGGTCTTTGACGGCGCAGCCCAAGTCCTTGGCCATGGCGTCGACGATGCCGTAGCTTTCGGGGTGCACCGCGCTGGCGTCGAGCGGGTTTTTCCCTTCTGGGACACGCAGGAACCCGGCGGCCTGCTCGAAGGCCTTCGGCCCGAGCCGGGGTACCTTCTTCAGCTTGGCGCGGCTATCGAAGGGACCGTTTTCGTTGCGAAAGGTCACGATATTGGCGGCCAACTGCGGCCCCAGGCCGGACACGTACATGAGCAACTGCTTGCTCGCCGTGTTCAGGTCGACGCCGACGCCGTTGACGCAACTCATGACCACATCGTCCAGGCTGCGCTTGAGCGCGGGCTGGTCGACGTCATGCTGGTACTGTCCGACGCCGATGGATTTGGGGTCAAGCTTGACCAGTTCGGCCAGCGGGTCCATAAGCCTGCGGCCAATGCTTACCGCGCCGCGTACGGTCAGGTCGTAGTCGGGGAATTCCTCGCGGGCGGCGTCGGAAGCGGAGTAGATGGACGCCCCCGACTCGTTCACCATGACCACGGGAATGGCGGGGGGGAGTTCGAGCGTGCGCACAAAGGCCTCTGTTTCACGGCCGGCCGTGCCGTTGCCGATGGCGATGGCCTCCACCTCGAACTTGGCGCAGAGCGCCTTGGTCTTCGCAGCGGCCTCGCGGCCTGAACCCTCGCCACTGTGCGGGTAGATCACGTCATTGTGCAGCAGTTTGCCCTGGCGGTCCAGACACACCAGCTTGCAGCCGGTACGGAATCCCGGGTCGAGGGCCAGCACGTTCCTGCGCCCCAAGGGCGCCGCCAGCAGCAGTTCGCGCAGGTTGTCCGCAAAGACTCGAATGGCCTCGGCATCGGCCCGGCGCTTCAATTCGGCGCGCACCTCCGTTTCCAGGGACGGACCCAGCAGCCGCTTATAGCCGTCTTCTATCGCCAGGGACACCTGCTCTGAGGCAGGCCCCGCACCGGTCACGCGGGCATCCAATATCAAAGCCCGTGCCTCTTCCTCGGGCGGAGCGATACGCAGCGAAAGGAACCCCTCGTTCTCCCCGCGAAACATCGCCAGCAGGCGGTGGGAGGGGGCTTTGGAGGCCGATTCGCAGCAGTCGAAGTAATCCCGGTATTTGGCGCCTTCTTCCTCCTTGTTCTTGGCAACTTTGGATTCGCAAACACCCCTTGAAAGGAACAGGTCGCGCACGCGGCCTCGCACCTTCGGGTCCTCGCTCACCATTTCGGCAATGATGTCCCGCGCGCCCTGGAGCGCCTCTTCCGGGTCCGCCACGCCCTTCTCTGGATTTACGTAGGCCCGGGCCGCCGCCGCCACATCCGTAATCTTCTGCTCCAGCAGCGTCAGCGCCAGCGGCTCCAGGCCCTTTTCGCGGGCAATGGTAGCGCGGGTCCGCCGTTTAGGACGATAGGGGAGATAGATGTCCTCCAGCGCCGACATCGTCCCGGCACCGACCACCTCTGCTTTAAGTGCGTCCGTGAGCAGATTACGCTCTTCCAAAGACTTCAGAATCGCCTCCCGTCGCTTGTCCAGCTCGGCCAATTGGTCCAGTTGGTCGCGAATGCCGGTCAGCGCCACCTCGTCCAGGGACCCCGTGGCCTCTTTGCGGTATCGCGCGACAAAAGGGATGGTGCCGCCCTCGGCGAAGAGTGTTGCGGCGGCTTTCACCTGGCCCGTGCCCAGGTTCATCTTATGGGCTATTTTCGCAAAATACGATTCGTTCATAATAAATGCACTGTGTCCTTGGGTCGTTCTGAAAAGCATTCCCGATTTCGGCTGGTGGCGCCAAGAGACAGGCGCTCATGGCTGGGAGAATGGGGGAGTGTAGGGCACCGCCGCAGGGAACTGCAAGCGAATTTCACGTCCCTATCCAGAGTCTGAGCCAAAAACGCCACTGGAGCGGCTGGTGTTACAAGGGGGCATTTTCGTTTTGCCCCAACTTTTAACTTTCGGTTACCGGGAGTTCACCGTGCAGGAGAAGAAACCACAGGAAAGCATGAAATCGCTATGGAAGGTTTCCCCTCCAGCTCAACCGGGTTTGATACGGCACCCGCCAGCATAACCTTTCGCCTGTCTCAACTGCCCGGGCAAGGCATCGACCATTTCGGGATGTACCGAGAAATGCATCCGCATCTATCGGTAAGGCAATGATCTGTAAACCGGGCGAAGCTGCGAGTTCCCACATGACGAATGCGGTCCCCTGCCTCGCCCGTATGCTTCCAATCCGAAATGCCTCGGAGAACCCAACAACGCTGTTATGCCTGCCCCTGAAAAGGGCAAGAGAAGGCAATTTGTCAGGAGGCTTTATGCCGAGAAAGAGCGATCATTGTGCTGAGGGTGAGCGATGCAAGGAGGATTTCACACAAACTTTTCCCTAATGTGCCAAGCGACCAGGCACCTTTGCCACCCCGGCAGCCCGCACACCCGCTTTGCGCGATTTCCGCCTCGGCCGGAGAAATCTGTCCATTGCCATTGGTGTCGACAGCGGTAAACACGGAAAGGTTCAGCCCTGGAAAGGCCGCAAGCGCCTCTGGATAGGTGATCACCCCGTCGCCATTAGCATCGACCGTGCTAAAGTCCGCCGCGATGGCCTCGGTCAGTGCTTCGGCAGTCGAGGGAGCACCCGGGCATTTTCCGGTCGACACCGTGATTGCGACAGAACTGCCGGGAACCACCTGCGTGCCCGATAACGGGCTCTGCGCCATCACGGTCCCCGCGACCACACTGTCGCTGCACTGCTGCGCAACCGTTCCCCGCGCGAGGCGCACCGCCGCAAGCGCGGTGCCCGCATCCGCCTCGGACATGCCAATGACACCGGGCGCGGCGACCTCCGCGCAGGAACCGCTGGAGACTGCCATGGACACGATGGTTCCCGAGGAAACCACGTAATCCGCCAGCGGTACCTGTGCGATGACGTTGCCGGGAGTGACCGAATCGCTGCACTGCTGCGTGACCGTAACCGAAGTCAGTCCTGCCGCATTCAGGGCGACTGTCGCATCGGCCTGCGTCATTCCAACAATATTGGGTATTTTGCTTCCCGCTGTTCCGCCCGAAGCGGGCCACAACCGGGCCGTGCCATCGTCGGCAGCGGACAGCACTTTCGCGCCATCAGGGGACAAGGCAACGCAGTTAACGCCGAACAAATGACCCGTATAGGTCCTCATTTCAGCGCTGGTTGCGACATTCCAGAGCTTTGCGGTTCCATCCTCCGAGGCGGTTGCGGCCTTCGTTCCGTCTGTCGAGAGACATACCCCCGACACGGCTTGCGTGTGGCCCGATAAAGTTGCAAGGACGCTTCCTGTTGCCGGGTCCCACACCCTGGCGGTGCTGTCGCTGGAACCGGTTATGACCTTCAGTCCGTCATCTGAAAATGCGACCGAATTTACGTGGCCGGTATGTCCCGAGAAGGTGCGAATCTTTGCACGGGTGGTCGCATTCCAGAGGATTGCCGTGTTGTCATACGAACCCGTCAGTATTCTTGTTCCGTCAGATGAATAGGCAATTGCGCTGACGGTGTTTGTGTGTCCGGTCAGGTCCCCGATGGAACCTATGGGATTGAGCGACCAGAGATGGGCCGTGTTTCCGCTCTGTCCGGCCACCACGGTTTGACCGTCTGCTGACAGCGCAACGGCATTAAATGCGCCAGATGTGGAAAAGACTTTCCCCCCCGTCGAGGAATTCCACACGACCACGGAGGAACCTGCTGTGACAACGGCCACCCGGCCGCCGTCTGCGGAGCAAGCCGCACCGGTCACAGAACCCTCCTGTCCCACAAAAGTCCTGTACAGGAACCCTGTGCCCACATTCCAAAAGCGGAGGTTTCCATCGTCGGAGCCGGTGAAGGCCCGTTTTCCGTCTGGCGTGAACCCGACACTGTTAACGCCGGAAGACGCCACCGTCAGCGCTGCCAGTTCAATTCCGCTGGCAGAACCCCAAAGCCGCACCGTTCCGTCTGAAGAAGCCGTGAACACGGTCTTTCCGTCCGGGTTATAGCGTGCGCAATAGAGCCCCTGTGTGTGCCCTCCAAGAGCACGGAATATCTCTCCGGTGGCCGCGTTCCAGATGATGGCGGTCATGTCCCCCGATGCGGTCAGCACCTGTTGCCCGTCAGGCGAGAACTCCACGGAACTGACCGTGCCGGAATGGGCGATAAACGACCGTATCTGCACAAAGGTGGTCGCATCCCACAGCCGGGCACTGGAATCGCTGGAACCGGTTAGCACCATCGCACCATCCGACGAGAAGGCCACTGCGTTTACGGGGGCTGTGTGTCCCGAAAAGGTTCCCAAGACAGCGCCTGTTTCGGTCTCCCACAAACGAGCGGTGTTGTCCATGGAACCAGTCAACACGTTTTTTCCGTCCGAAGAGAAGTCAGCGCTAAGCACAGCGCCCGAGTGTCCCGAGAAGGAACGCAGCAACGCGCCGGAACCGGTGTCCCACAGACCCGCCGTCATGTCCATTGACGCGGTCAACAGTTGTGTTCCGTCGGGAGAAAAGGCTATACCAATGACAACTGCCGTATGTCCAAGGCAGACATGCACGGCGTTTCCGCTGGCAACGTCCCACAGGACCGCGCTCCCATCCATCGCGCCGGTTGCCACACGGGTGCCGTCCGGGGAAAACGCGACGGGGTAA
>CAIUWO010000421.1 GCA_903902895.1 Candidatus Hydrogenedentota bacterium
AAGACACACCCCTTCGGCATGAAAATTCTCGGAGTGCGTCCGGCTGCGCGGATGGAAGCGTCTTTACCGGATAAAGAAAAAATGGCGGAGAGACTGAGATTCGAACTCAGGGTAGGGTTACCCCTACAACGGCTTTCGAGCTCGACAAACGCCCATGTTGACGGTGTATATCACCTAATAAATACAGGGGAAATGTGAGTATTTTTTTTGTTGCATCGTTGACTACGGTCAACCTACGGACCAAAAATATTTGCGTGTACAATATACGCGGTGAATTTACGCGTTTGAAATGTCTCAGAGAAAGTTTTACAGCTCATCATTCCCATACATACTACCAACATCCCAATTCCCAGCACCCATGACATCCTCTTCACGGCACCCACCGCGCCACGTCTCAATCAAACCGTCGTGACGCTGTCCTCTTAAATCCTTAACCCGATGTCAATCATGGCTGGAACCTGCTCGCGGTCGTTTTTGGAGATATGGCAGCGGGTTTTCATCTTCTTTCAGGAGGCAGTACTTGATAAGGTTTACCTCCTGCCCTAACGAACTCTTCATAACGACGGCGGTATTCTTTGCTGAAAGCTTTCCGTATGAGTTCAAAACTCAAAGGTTCCGCTGGATAGTTTTTCTCGTCTTCCAGCAGGAACGGTTTGCCCGCACGGGCGAGATCATAGTTGCCATCCTTTATAACATCATTGAACTCACTCCGGTAGCTCATCAAAAGGTCCTGGTAATTGTTGTCGTTCGCGCCAGGGTTCTGATGCCAATGGATTGATGCGGTGGTCATATCAGGTGTAAAGAACAACAGTCCGTCTTTCTCAGAAGTACGGGAGGCGTTTGATGTGAACGAGTCAAGTTCGACCGTATAGGGAATACGGAAGGCAATAAACCGCGGTGGCTCAACGAAATTCGGCGTCACTGTAAGTTCGGCGCCGTCAACAGTGAAGGATAGTGTGCTTGAGACAACACCCATTTCTGTTGGCGCATTGCGAATGGTCAGCTGTTTGCCCGGGACCATCCAAACAGGCGAAACAAGCGAGTACAAGTACAGGTCACGCTGGGTCAAGTCTATTCCGGCATCGCCGCCATATTCACAGACCATCATGTTGCGGATAAACAAAGCGGTCTTTGCTGCAGCCCATGCATGAGGAGGCGGACAACCCGCTTCCGGTGTCCGGTTGGACCATGGAATGACCAGGTTCTCAAAGCCTTCATGGGTTGAACCGTTGTGCAAGAGAACATGGTACAAGTCAAGCAAAGCATGCCTCTGGTCGCCGATTGCCCTATATTGATTGGCTTGATTCAGCGTGACGTATTGATGAATATGCATACCGTTGCGATAGGTCATGCATCCTTCACGGTACTTCCGGGCACGTATGGTAGCCAGCGTCTTTACGACGCGCTCATCATTGGGCAAAAGAAGTTCCGACGGGTAAACCAGCAAATTGTTTTCCCAGTCCTGATTGGGAAATTCATTCACTCCCATTTCTTTCCTTCCCTGGACAAACCCCGGTTTCCAATCATAGAGGCCCGAAGTGATGAAGCCCTCCTTCTTGTAGGTTGTATCAAGAGCTTTCACAATGGCTTCGCGGTAACTCTTTTCGGCCTGAGTCCACCTGTCGATATCCTCATTCTGACCAAGAATGCGCGCAACGCGAATGGAGGTTCTCAAGGCCAAGAGAGCATAGAGATTGTGGCATGTGTGATATCCGGTCACCATCGGGGCATCGTAAGGGATGGATGGCCGGATAAGTCCGTACTTGTCGGATTGGTGGTCTCTGACGATGAAATCGGCTGCTTTGCGTATGGCAGGATAGACTGTGTCACCGTAAGCACGGTTTCGGGTCATGAGAAAATGATATGCAAGGCTGTATAACCCCTGGCCATGTGACGTGACGAATGTGTCGTTGCCTCGATTATGAACGTCGATGAACATGCCGGACGGATGCTGTTTCTTAAGAAGCCAGTCCACGTTGGGTTCCGTAAATTGGTAAAGCCCCGCGGTGTCGTAGGCCAGAAGCATGTCAAAATAGTCGTTCAGGAACAGGTCATCGTACGGGAGACCGCTTCCCTGGCGTTTCATATCGTCCTGTGTCCGGGTAGCCAGGATGAGATGGACCAAGGCAGCACGGTAAGAATCGTTCACCCGCTTTTCGGGGATATCGAACCCCATGCCGCCAAGGAGTTCCTGCCAATACTGAACGGTCTTCTCCAGCATCTTTTGATAATCCGCTTTCTTGACCGCCTCGATTTGTTCTTTCTGGTCCAGGGGTACACGTGGCATCTTGAATGTGGCAGCATAAGTTTCCCCCGGCTGCAGTTTTCGATGATATAAGGTGAAGCCCGTTGCGGTGCTCTTGGTAATATTCTCTTTAGAGGCGATATAAGGCCTCTGATAGGTGACATCTGGAACCACATAGCGTAAGGCTTCTGGCGAGAACGAATAGACCAGTCTGTCATCTCGCATGAAAGAGTCGTCTTCCATCTTGAACCGCGTTCCGGCTTTGATGGGTTCATGCAAGTTGCCCAAGCGAAACAGAGCTCCCGTACCTCGTGTGGCGGCTGCTACACTAGCTTCAGCGGGTTCATTGCCGGTATTGCTCATGGTCAGGCGGGCAAATTGAACGAGATTTTCTATGCCCAATTCCGGCAAGAGAGCGCTAAAGATCTCGAGGTGGTAGTCGATACATTCGACTTTCCAGCCGTACTCCACCACCGGCATCCAGCCATCGAGAAACGTCTTGTGCCTGGCCATTACGGGAGCAAAGTCTTTGCCATAGAAGAACGCAAGCTCTGCATGCCTGGTGTAGATGGCCCCGTCATAGGTGACCTGGACCGGCTCGGGGACGAAGGGAATCCCGATGACGGTGGTGGATTGCGCCGCGTAACACCATTCTTCATCAGGACTGTCTAAAGCAGGGTCAAACATCGGTGCCGCAGAGAAGGCTGGATGACAGCCCAAGATAGTGCTGATACTCAATAGGACAAGAAAATATAATCTAAAGCTTTTCATGTTTAAAGCTGTCCTTCCCGAAAACCCTTCCGCACTGATTTCCGGTCATTTAGAGAGAATATCCGATTGCGGGTGAGAGCTCAACCTGGCATTTGTATCTCTGGAATACAGCGCGAGGAAACTTTCGTAAGTCCTTGCGCCCTAATGAG
>CAIUWO010000422.1 GCA_903902895.1 Candidatus Hydrogenedentota bacterium
CGCTGCAGCCCTGGCAACTGCCAGCACGCGCAACCCCTCCCGGGCAAGCGTGTCAGTCTCCTCCGCCAGCGCAGACCGTTGGCTCTCGGTAAAATGGCACAGTGCGGCGACGGCCTCCGGCGCGCCCTTGGCCGCAACCACCCGGGTTCCGCCGTCCGCCGCACTCCACACATGGGACATGGCCAGCAGGCGTTCCGACAGCGGGTACTCGTTTTCCAGCGTCCAGTCGGGGTGCAGCCTCCCTGTTCCGCCAAGATACTGTTCGCCAAACTGGCGGAACGCCTTCTCCATCGGGTCGAACGGGTCCACGTGGCTTGCAAGGATGCTGAACTCGACGAGTTCATGGAAGGCTTCCGGTAAAGGTCCTTTAAAGTCACTGCCCGTTTCGGCCGTTTGGCCCGCAGCCACAAGCCTGTTGACGCTCATCACGTTCTGGGTCAGCGTTCCGGTCTTGTCAACGCAGAGCACGGACGCAGCACCAAGGGTTTCGACGGCCGGCACACGGCGTGTGAGCACATGCTTTTGCGCGATGCGCCATGCGCCCAGGGCGAGGAATATGGAAAGCACCACGGGGAACTCTTCGGGGATCATGGCCATGGCGAGGGTGATGCCGGCAAGAACGCCGTCCAGCCACTGGCCCCGGGTCAGTCCGTAAACAGTGACAACCAGGACGCACAGAACGAAGCCAGCGATGGCGAAGTTCCGCACGAGCCGGCCCGTCTGGCGGCTGAGGGGCGTCTGCTCCGTTTCAATGGACTGCAGCGCCTTGCCGATCTTGCCCATTTCGGTCCGGAGCCCGGTGGCCAGCACCTCGGCCACACCCCGCCCCTTGACCAGGAGAGTGCCGGAGAATAGAAAGGGCTGGTCCTCACCGCCGGGACGGCCCATCTCGGTGACGCCGCGCGCGGTCGCTTTGCGCACCGGAACGGACTCCCCAGTGAGCAAAGACTCATCGACCGACATGAAGCCGCTTTGCAGCAGCACGGCGTCCGCGGGAACGCGATCACCCTCGGCCAGCACCACAATGTCGCCCGGAACGACCTCCCGCCCTACGATCCGCTTCTCCACGCCGTCACGAATGACCAGCGCCCTGGGACTGGAGAGGTCCCGCAGGGCTTCGAGAGTCCGCTCGGTCTTGCGCTCCTGGTAAAGCGTGATTCCGATAATCATGAAGACGAAGGCCAGCAGCATCACGGCATCCGAGGCCTCGCCCAGAAAAAGGTAGATGACCCCGCACGCTATGAGAAGCAGGAACATCGGTTCGCGGGCCACGTCCAGGGCTATTCGAAGCAGGCTTCGCTTCTTGCCGGACGGCAGTTCGTTATAGCCATCCTCGCGAAGCCGCTCCTGGGCTTCCTCTTCCGACAGGCCGGTCATTTCCACGGTGCTTGCAGTGTCTGGCATTCAGTGTGGTCCTTGTTGTTTGTCGTCCAAACGTCATCGGCATGACTGGCTTGAGGCGCCGCTTCCCACCTTGCCCAAACAGTTGCGACAGTTGGGGCGGCAGGCAGCGCAAGGGCGTCATCTGCCGCGAACCACGGACAACAGACTCGACATGTTGGTTGACTTCGCGCTCTGCGCCACTTCGCCGGCGTACCGCGAATACAAGGTCTTGGCCTCATCGGTGCTTTTCGAAAAGAGTGCCTTCACGTCAGCCATGCTGAGCGTTCTTCCCGAGGAGTAGTACTTCTTGGCGGCCATTCCCAGCGCGTAGGTGGCAGCAAAGGTCACGGCGGCGCCGGTCGCGGCGCCGGAAAGGTGACCCATGGCGTGCCCGCCCGCGCGCCCTGCCAGGGAACCTAGAAACCTTCGTGCAAACCCCTCCACAATCTGCGAGGTCATTCCCACGCCAAGCACGGCAAGGAACTCCTTGATGTGGCCGCTGTCCAGTTGATACCCGTACCGCGCGCCAATGTTGTACACAAGCTTCATCTGAAGCGGCAGAATCGCCATGGTGGACAGCGACTGTGGCAGCAGTTCAAGGCCGCCGACGAGAATCGCGTGCTTCAGGACGACCGTGTCCACCTGGGCGTCAACCGGGTCCGGTTCCGCGGCCCAGGCGGTTTGGGGCGCACATACGGGCACGGACACTGGCGCCGGCGGTGGCGGTTGAGCGGACGGTTCTTTCGCCGCAGCCATGGCGAAGTCCTCTGCATGGGACTGTGTTTGCAGCGCGGCCACGGGGGGTATGCTCAACGCGTCACTGAGACGGTTGAGGAATTCCTGCTCCTCCGGGGTCGCCACCCCGTCGGCATCGCAGACACAGACGGCCATCTCGAACGCCAGCATCCGAATGTCCGGAGTGGAGAGTGCCGCGGCCTCGTCGGCAAGCGTGGTCTTGCGCAGCAGCACCCGCTGCACCACAGCCGCAGACATCTGCGCATCCAGGGCCTGTGCAATCTCTTTGAGCTTGGCGTGCTCCACGCTGCTCTTGCAGCCGTCAGCGACCGCCGCCATCAGACAGATGGCGGCCATTGCTTCCTTCTCACGCTCCTGCATCGATCACTCCTTCATAACAGCCTTGTGCCTGCCATGGTTCATGCGCGCCCAATCCGGCGGGCCGCGCACGCCTTCCGCCATCCACACAACCTGAGCATCAGGGAGAGCCGCCGCGGAGCGGCGGCTCTGTGGTGCGCTGATCCCGACCGCTGTGTTCAGCCAAACATGTCCATGATGTTGCCCAGCACGCCGCCGCGCCTGCGCTTCCCGCCGTGTTCGCCCGACCGTCCGCCGTAACGGTTGTCATGGTCGTCATAGTCGTCTCCGCTGTCGTGCCCGTCGTGCCGCTTGTTTCGCCGATCCTCGTCGAATCCATGGTGGTCCCGGGCCCCCTCCATGACGCGCTCCGGCCGTGGGCGTTCGCCGGAGAAGTGCGCCAGCACCTTCTCAAACTCACCGCGCTCAAGCCACGCGCCACGGCATCCCGGGCAAAAGTCGACAAGAATGTCGCCTTTCCACGCATGCGAAAGGCGTTCTTTGCATACTGGACATTCCATGGTGAATGCTCTCCTTTTTCCCAACCGCCAAGGCGGCTGTGTTCATGGGGCCGGACCCGGCAACGGTGTGCCGGAATTCAGTTCACGTTGCCGTGGATACAGGAATGGACGCGCGTTCACACCGGTATTCATGGGCCAATCGGTAGCGAAGCAGGCAGCCCACGCCGCCCATCCGCTCCAGGGACTCGCTCTCGTTGACAACTTCCACCGCACAGAGCTGCCGCTCCGCAAACCGCACCATCTGCTCTTTGGCGTCAACACAGGCCAGTTCGCCCGACCCGCATTCTGGACATGCCGCCAACCTCCCCGCCTCCGGGTCCATGAAGCCGCAGGCTTGACAGACCCAGATTTCGCCGGGCGCGTAGGTCTTGAGCAGAACAAGCATGTCCGCCTGGTTTCGCTGCAGCGCCTCAAAGGAGGCTGCCGTGCCGGCAACCGCGAGACCTCCCGAACGAACCTGCTGAACAAGTTTCTCGGCGATGGTTTGCGACTCCTTTTCCTCGGCCTTGATGAAGGCGTCAATGGTGGCCGCGACAACGCCGGCGTCGGAGGCCCGAACCACATCAACCAGTCTTGACAGAAGGCCCGGGGGAAGCTCCCCGCGCACGCGCGCGGTCATGGCGGGGTGCCCCGCAAGAATCAGGTGCGTGTGCTCCCTGGCCGCCATAACCTGTTCCAGAATCCGAATCTGCTCTTTGACGAACCTGTGCCCCCGCTCGTTCAGGTGTTTCTGATAGTGTTCCTTGGAGCACTTTCGCCCCGTGCCCTGCCGAAGTTCGGGCATCTCCGCCGACAGGTGCCGTGTCACCGCGCCGAGGTTCATTTCAATGATGCGCACGCTCTCTTTCGTGGCGAGCATCACGACATACTGCTCGTAGGTGTCCTTCAGCTCCACAAGGTGATAGATGTTGGGCGTCCTGTCCACGACAGTCCAGTTCGGAAGAGGAACGCGGCACTGAATCGTCATGAGGAACGGTTCCTTTCCCGCACGCGAGAAAATCGCCGCCCCTTTCGCGTCTGAGGAAAGTCCGTGGTGAAGAAATGCCTGGACGGGTTGCAGCGCCTCCTCCAGCGCCCGTCGCATCTCCCCCGCCAGTCCGGTCCGGACGGCCCGAATCTGCTCATCAAAGAGATTGGGCGCCTTGAGCCGTCGGTTTTCGAGGGCAACGAAGCAGCTGACAACAGGAGCGTCCGTCGCCGGCAGCATGGCCAGCGCACGGATGTGTGTTTGAAGATTCTCCATGTCCATTTGCAGGGTCTCCTCGTCACGTTTTTTCATCTTGAGCGCCTGTCACAGCGGGCGGCAAACGCCGCGCGCGCTGACAATTTTCACCTGCGCCGCATCTCAATCCTGGAACCCGTCCTGGCATCGTCAGCGGGATGGCGATGGAAGCCCCTGATGCATTTCGGGACTTGCGGAAGGACCGAATCTTTGTGCCGCGAGGGCGGCCTGTATTCGAGTGGATTGCCCCACAATCCGGCCCACCATCGCCAGCAGGCAGTCAACTTCAAACGGCTTGTCGAGCACGGCGATGGCGCCGGACTCTCTGGCCCTGGCATGGGTTTCCCCGTCGCCGAAGGCGGTGATTAGGATGACCGGGGGAAAGCCGGGCCTGCCGTGAAAACCCTCCAGGATGTCCAACCCGGACAGGCTCGGCATTCGGATATCCGATATCAGCAGACTGTATCCAGGACCATGGGACTGGGGTCCTGGCGCGCCAAAAATCTTGAGCAGGGCAAGACCGTCTGAACACTCGTCAACCCGGTACCCTTGTGCGCGCAGCAGGCCTGACAATGTCCTGCGCATTTCCTCGTCGTCTTCGGCCAGGAGAATCAGCTGCGCGCTGTCGATGCTTTCCATTATCAAGCCTCCTTCGTCGTTGCTTCCTTTGCGGCCGCCGGATGGTCGGCTCCGGCATTCAGAAAGGCGCCGGTCATCCGCTGCCCTTCCACACCCCTTGAAGGAAGGTAAGGACCGGGTTCAACATTCCCTGCAAACCGTCTTTCGGCACAACAGCGTCAACAACGCCCTGGAGTCCGTTTTGGGAAACGTATCCGACCGCGCTGGTAAAGAGCGGAAACAACGTCACCAGCAGTATGACCCCCAAGACGAGAATCAGAAACGCGCCTATGGCGGCCACTGCCAGGATCGCCTTAAAATGGGGCAGGGAACTGGCCATGGAAAGAAGCCGCGAAGAGCTAAACTTGTGCTCGCGGCGGGTGCGGTGGTCGTCATGCCCGCCATGACCTGCGCTATAGTGGTCGTCATGCCCTCCATGACTTGAGTTATATTGGTCGTCACCGTGACCGTGACGGTCTTGGTGACATCCATGTTCGCGACTGCGTCTGCCAGTCAGAAGGTCTTCAAGGTCCATGTCCGTTTCCTTTTGCTCCACATCAATCCACTGACATGTCCCATTCTGGAACGGCAAATCTGATGCAGGTTTTTCGGGCTCACCACAGTCTATTTTTCGCGGGCATACCGCCGCAGCCTCGATGTTGCAGGCTTTGCCTGCCGCTTCGCTGTTGCGTCGTTCAGCCACCAGCGTAAAGAGCAAGGCGCATGCCAATGGACAAGAGGCTTTGGGCGTTTGGGGTATTGGAGTCGTTTCACCTTTCGGCGCGCTCGACCGCAGAAGGCGGGGGAGAGGAAGATGCCCCATTCGGCAAAGGATGAAACAGACGGGGGGGCTTTGCGCAAATGCGGCGCCATTGCGTAATCTGGCCTGCCCGCAGAATGCGGCGTCCGGCCACGGGGGGCGCATTTGCCGACTTGGGGTGGCGCATTTTGCCACAGTTGTGGCTTTATGGGGCAGAAAGCCTTAACCCATTACATGACAGGAGTTTAGGGGAGAACCTTGAATAAAGCGGTGCTTTTTGCGCCATCTGCGGTCTAATTGAGGGGAACGCTGTCAGTCCAGTCTGTAGCGGGCAAGCTTGCGGTAGAGCGTTTTGCGATTGTAGCCCAATGTGCGTGCGGCCAAGGTCTTGTTGCCCTGCACCGCCTTCATCACATGGGTGACATACCGCCGCTCGACTTCATCCATCGACAGCAATTCTGTCGGGTCTGAGCCGCCAAGGGACATCTGGGAACTGGTGTGCACCCGGATTTTTTCCGGCAGGTCCTCAACGGCGAGCGTTGAATAGCGGGCAAGCGCAACGGCGCGGTCAATGGCATTGCGAAGCTCGCGGACATTTCCGGGCCAATCGTATCCAAGAAGCTTTTCTGCAACGGCTTCTGAAAGGCCAAGGAGTTCCTTTTTGCTCCGTGCCGCGGATTCTTCGAGAAAGTGCCGCGCAAGAACGAGAATGTCCATTCCCCGCGCCCGCAACGGGGGAACATCGATCTGGATCACATTGAGCCGGAAATAGAGGTCCTCGCGGAACAGCCCGTCTTCCACCCGGGAATCGAGGTCGCGGTTCGTGGAGGCGAGAAAGCGGACGTCAAAGGGCACTTCCCTGTCGCTGCCGACTGGCCGCAAGAGGCGGCTTTCCAGCGCTCTCAGCAGCTTCGGTTGAAGGGAAGGCGGCACTTCCGCGATCTCGTCGAGCAGCAAGGTCCCCCCGTTCGCCTGCAGGATGAGCCCGGTCCGTTTTTTCTGCGCCCCGGTGAATGCGCCCTGTTCATGGCCGAAGAGTTCGCTTTCCAGAAGCGCTTCCGGCACCGCCGCGCAGTTTACGGCCACAAAGGGTGCGTCCCCGCGCCGGCTTCGGCTGTGCAGCGCGGCCGCGACCAGCTCTTTTCCGGTCCCGCTTTCGCCCAGGATCAGCACCGACGCGTCGGTGTCCGCTATGCGCGCAAGCTGGTCGTAGAGGATTCTCATGGGCTCGCTGGCGCCCAGCAGACGCTCGAAGCGGTCGGTTCCTGCGGTTGCCCCGCCAATGAGCCTGATTTGCTCCTGTAGTTCATGGTGTTGAACGGCGCGGTTGAGCGTCAGCGCCAGCAGTTCCATTTCCACGGGTTTTGTCACGAAGTCGTAGGCGCCGGCGCGCATGGCGCCGACAGCCGTGTTCAGGTTGCCGAATGCCGTGATGACGACAACGGGCACGTCCGGCCTGTTGGCGACGATCTGCCGGCACAGCTCGATGCCGTCCATACCCGGCATGTTGAGGTCGGTAAGCACGGCCTCAAAATCCCCGTTCCGCAGCGCTTCAAGAGCCGCTTGAGGCGACACATGCCAATCCACCTGGAAGCCGTGCTGCCGCAGCGCCGACCCACAGGCCTCGCACATGCTCTGGTCATCGTCGACCATCAGGATTCTTGCGGGCATGGCCTATCCTCCAGGGGCAGGTGCACGGAGAAACAAGTTCCCTCGCCGATGCGGCTGGTCACGTCTATCCACCCGCCGTGATCCCGCACGATTCCGTAGGCCACCGACAAGCCCAAACCGGTGCCCTCGCCCACATCTTTCGTTGTGAAGAAAGGCTCGAACACATGCGGTATGTTCTCCGCGGGAATGCCGGCCCCGTTGTCGCGCACCTGCACGCAGAGATGCTCCCCCTCACTTCCACCCACGTCGACGGGGGGGCGAACGCGCTCCCGGAGGACGGCCACCTCCACGCGACCGCCTTCAGGCGTCGCCTGCAGGGCGTTCATGAGAAGGTTCATCAGCAGCTGCTGGACCAGGTCGGCATCCACATGCGCCACGTCGGGCATCTCTTCCCCTGCCACCGAAAGCGAAATCCTGCTCTTTTTCGCCAGGGGTTCAAGCAGGTCCAGGGATTGACGGACAATAGCCCGCAGGGAACTCGGGGTGCGGCTGAGCCGGCGCCGGCGCGAGAAGTCCAGAAGCCCGCGCACTATTGTCGTTATGCGTTTCACCTGGGCCACAATGATATTCGCGCATTCGGACGCCTCCTGGGACGGCAGGTCGCCGCGGGCGATCTGTCCCGCCCTGATGGAGATCACGTTCAGCGGGGTGCCTATCTCATGGGCCACGCCCGACGCGAGACGGCCCACGGTGTGGAGACGGTCGGCATGGCGCAGTTGCTCGGTGGCCGCCATGCGCGCATCCGTCTCAGTGCGGGCGCGCTCCAGCGCCTGCGCCAGCTGCACACACATGGCGTTCAGCGCCCTTGCCAGCTTGGCCAGTTCATCACGGCCGTGAACCGCCGGGGCGGGGGATAGGTCCCCCTCGCCTATGCGCCGTGTCTGCTCTATCAGTGCCTGCAGGGGTTGCGCCACCATTTTGACCCCCAGGAACAGAAAGAGGCAGGTGCTCAGGGCAAGAATGAGCGCTGCCAGCAATGCGGTCCTCAGTATCGTTGAACGGACGTATTCGTTGAGCGGCGCGAGGGATTGGGAAATTTCCAGCGCCGCAAGGCGGGCGGGATCAACCGCGACGGGCACGTAGGCGTAGAGACGCTTGTCTCCCTTGGCGTCGAGACCTTTAAAAAAGACCTCACTGCCCCGTGAAACGGGGCGCAGCAGTTCAGCAGGAGCGACCGGTGCATGGGAATTGCCCAAAGACGCGTCCAGCCAGACCCACCGAATCCCCATGGTCGGCCGTTCTGCGTGCGCCTCTTCAACCACTTTTATGGCGCGTTCCTGATTGCCAAGCCGCCAGGCGTCCTCGACAAGGTCCGCGAGGCCCCTGCCCGTCAACTCCGCCTGCCGCCGCATGTCATCCTCAAAAAAGACCACTGCCTGCCGGACTGTGACGTAGCCGTCGACGACAAGGACCGCAGACGTGGCCAGCACGAGCGCCAGCACAAATTTCGTTGTAAGGTTCATCTACCGCTCCAGACACCGCGAGGATATGCTGCCAAATCCGGCAAAGTCCGCCGCGGCACGGTATTGATTCGCTGATGCAGGCCCGCGGCCTGGTATGCCTCTCTTCATGCGGGCAGTATAAGCGAGACCTGTCACGCCGACCAAATCTGAGTGGTGAAGGAATCGCACCCGCCTGTCGCGGATAAAAAGTTCTTCCTGCCCGCAACGCCCGGGAGCAGCGGCGTATGGCATGAATCCTGCTAAGGATCGAGGTCGTTATTGCAGCAACTGAATGCCAGGAGAACGAACCAATGCCCCTTTTCTTTGACCCGACCATGGTCCTGCTTCTGCCCGCGATTGCCTTGGCGGTCTGGGCGCAGTACAAGGTGAAGTCCACCTATGCCAAGTTCGCACAGGTGCCCAACACGCGCGGAATGACCGGGGCAGAGGTGGCCCGGGCCATCCTTGCCGATGCGGGCGTCTCGCTCAGCCAGGATTCCAGGGACGGCGGCCGCGGCCAGTCATGCGGTATCGAGTGCATCGGCGGGCATCTCACCGACCATTACGACCCGCGCGCGCGCGTCCTGCGCTTGTCCGAGGAAGTGCACGATGGGACCAGCATCGCCGCCCTGGGAATTGCGGCGCATGAGGTTGGCCACGCCGTCCAGCACGCGAAGATGTACGGCCCGCTGGCGCTCCGCAATGTCATCTATCCCGTCTGCTCCATAGGCTCCACGCTGGCCTTCCCGCTTTTCATCATCGGCATGTTTCTGCCGGCGGGGCTGGGACTACTGGCCATCAAGGCGGCCGTCGTCCTTTTCTCCCTTGCCGTTGTGTTCACCGTGCTGACATTGCCCGTGGAGTTTGACGCGAGCCGGCGCGCGGTTCGGGCGCTTGCATCAGGCGGGTACCTCACCAATGACGAACTTGCCGGGGCCAAAAAGGTACTCCGCGCCGCGGCAATGACCTATGTTGCCGCGGCCGCCATGGCCGTCATGGAGTTGTTGCGCATGGTTTTCCTGTCGCAGAGGCGCTGACTGCCGGTGACGCGGTGCGCTCTCGGAAGGGACCCTTTTGCTTGAGCATGTTATAACAACCTATGGCTATCCCGCGCTGTTCTTGGGAACGTTTCTCGAGGGCGAGACGATTCTTATCATCGCCGGAATAGCCGCATTTGAGGGGCTGCTCGATGTCCGCCTGGCAATCCTGACCGCATTCACCGGGTCCATGCTGGGCGACACGGTCTACTTCTGTGTGGGACGCAGCAGGGGTGAATGGCTCCTGCTGCGGCTCCCCCGATGGCGCCCAAGCATTGACCGGGTCCTCGCCATGCTGGACCGGCACAGCGTCTGGCTTATCCTGACGTTTCGGTTCATGTATGCGGTGCGCAACGTCGCGTCGGTCGCCGTGGGGATGAGCCGCACGCCCTGGTGGCTGTTCATGGCGCTGAACGCCGTGGGGGCCGCCGTGTGGGCCGTTTCTTTCGGGATGGGGGGATACCTGTTCGGCGAGGTGTTACTCGCGTTCGTCAAGGATATCAAGTCCTACCAGATGCAGATTCTGGGCGGCGCCTGCCTGCTCGCCCTCGTCTTTTGGTGCTTCCGGCTGTGGCGAAAGCACCAACGAAGCCCCAAGTAGCGGCACGCCTGCCCCTTCGCAACCGTCTGCGTTGCCTGTTCAGGCTTGGTCGTTCC
>CAIUWO010000423.1 GCA_903902895.1 Candidatus Hydrogenedentota bacterium
GAGCACAAAGATGGGGTTGCTGTTGTTCATACTTGAGAGTCCTGCGTTGTCCGCGGTTTCATTGGCAAAACTGGCGTTCGCTCATGGCGAAGTTTCCCGAACAGCCTTTGTTCGGGCCCGATGACCGGGCGCTAGCATACAATGGCGGATGGCGCAGTCTCAATAGCGGGCGGCCGCCGTGTAGCGGAAAGCCGCCGGAACGCGAAGCGGCCCGGGGAAGGTCGGCTGTCAGCAAAGACAACCATTGACAACAACAGTCCCTTGTGGTAGAAAAGGACCGGTTGCGTTGTCCGGCTCCGCGATGCGCGCGGAGGGTGCCGGGTGACTGGAGTGTGAACGCCGGACCGTTCTGGATGCGCCGGGCAAGGGGACGGGGGAATGCTGAGAAAGCGTGGGAGCGTCCGCATATTTCAGAAATGTTGACTATATCAAACACACGCCTAAAGTTGGTGTGCGCGTTGGCATAGCAATTCAGGCGGCAGTTGCGAGGAGATCGTTAGTCATGGAGGGAAGATATAGGGATGAATGCTTTAACGTGGTTGAAGCGGACTTGCTGCCTGGGGCGGTGAAGGAAGTTCGCGAAAAGCTTGAGCATCTGTGTTCGAATTGTTTGCCGAACAACACCGACGCCCTCAACAAGCTCTTTTCTGAGAGACAACCAATCCGTTGCTACACATTCCTGCCGGAAGACATGTCCGCCGGTCTCCGACAATCCATATTGGCCCAGGAGCATTGTAGTTGGGCGGTGGAGTACTTCGCCGGTAAAGTCCTCTTCCAACGCCCCAACATGGCTCATATACCGATGACTTGGAGGTATGTCTCACGAGACTGTCTGAAATCAAAGATGCTCGGGTATCTGGACCGAGACCCCCGAAATATATGCGCGTTGGGAGAGTATGATGGTGTGGCAATTGAGCGGACAATAGAGAGAGACTTTGTGGACAGGACCAGTATTCTTAAGGTGGGGGGGCTGTTATGTTTTGGGAAGGCAATGCTGGGCAACCCAATTCCGATGGTGTTGGATTCCGTATACTTCGATTCGTTTGGCTTCATGACCCGCCTTCCCCTTATGGCGAATGGGGGCGCAAATCATCAAATCGATAACCTTACGGATATTCATGCGGACGAAATGATACTTGCGACTTCTCATGTCTTTATTGACATACATGAGGAGGAATCAATCTGCATGTTTGACTTTGGGGAGTAATTCAGGGAGACAACGCCAAGAAACAGGGGACGCCGGTGACGTTTCCGAATGGCGCCGACATTAGGCGAAACGCTTTTGTTTCGCACTTTCAGTGCTTGTCTGTCGCTGCAACCCGATTCCCGGGGCGTTGCCCCGGGCTGTCATCTTGTGCGCCTTCGGCGCGTGGGACGACAAGGGCGCGCACGTTGGGTCTGTCCGTGTTGCGGGCAGGACAGCGTAGACCTAAACTTTAAGCCAGTGCCATTTGGAGGCATCCCCATTTTCCCAACCTCAAAGCCCCCCAAATTCCCCTTCGAGGACGCGAGGGACAGAAGTCGCGGGGGGAGAATTCTTCTCGCCACGACTAGACCACGCGCCTGCCCCAAGTCCCCCTTCCGAAGGGGGCGACCGCGAAGCGGCGGGGCTTGTCCGCCTCAGGCGGGGATGTAGAGCACCGCGCCAAAGCCCAGCCGCGACTTTTGTCCCTGCCGTCTTTGAGGAGACTTGAAACCGCGCCACGCCCAAGCGCATGCGTCCTGCCTAGAATTGCGTGGGCCGCGTTTAACACGTTTATGCCGGGGCGGCGGGGAACAAGAGGGGCGCTGGGGCGTGTTTGAACCCATTGAAGGTGCTGCGACCATGGAGATTCGATCATGCCTTCCAAAAGAACCGGCGGCCACCGCCTGTATTCGTCCAAGATTACCGAAACGCCCGAACGGGCGGCGAGCCGGGCCATGCTGCGCGCCGTGGGCTTTTCGGACGCGGACTTCCGCAAGAGCCAGGTGGGCGTGGCGTCCACGTGGAGCATGGTGACGCCCTGCAACATGCACATTGACGGGCTGGCGCGCGAGGCGGAGGCGGGCGTGAACGCGGCGGGCGGCAAAGGCGTCATCTTCAACACGATCACGATCTCGGACGGCATCTCGATGGGCACGGAGGGCATGAAGTACTCGCTCGTGTCGCGCGAGGTGATCGCCGACTCCATCGAGACGGTGGCCGGCTGCGAGCAGTTCGACGGTCTGATCGCCATTGGCGGCTGCGACAAGAACATGCCGGGCTGCCTGATCGCCATGGCCCGGCTCAACCGGCCGTCGGTGTTTGTCTACGGCGGGACCATCCTGCCCGGATGCCACAAGGGCGCGGACGTGGACATCGTGTCCGTCTTCGAGGCGGTGGGCCGCCATGCGCGCGGCGACATCAACGGCAGGGAATTGAAGGCCATTGAGTCCTGCGCCATTCCCGGGCCGGGGGCCTGCGGGGGGATGTACACGGCGAACACGATGGCCTCGGCCATTGAGGCGCTGGGCATGAGCCTGCCGAACAGTTCGGCGCAGGCGGCGGTTTCGCCGGAGAAGGCGGAGGACTGCCGGCGCGCGGGCGCGGCCGTGATGAAGCTTATCGGCTTGAACCTGCGCCCGCGGGACATCATGACCCGCAAAGCCTTCGAGAACGCCATCGCCGTCGTGATGGCGCTGGGCGGTTCGACCAACGCGGTGCTGCACCTGCTGGCGATGGCCCATGCGGCAAAGGTGCGGCTGACGCTGGACGACTTCACGCGGATAGGCAAACGCACGCCGGTGCTGGCCGACCTGAAGCCGAGCGGGAAGTATGTGATGAACGAACTGGTCAAGATCGGCGGGGTCACCCCGCTCATGAAGGAACTGCTCCAGGCGGGGCTGCTGCACGGCGACTGCATGACCGTCACGGGGAAGACGCTGGCCCAGAACCTGCGCGGCGTCAAGCCCTATCCCAAGGGACAGGACGTGGTGCGCCCGCTGTCCAACCCGAAAAAGAAAAGCGGCCATCTCATCATCCTGCGCGGCAACCTTGCCGAAGGCGGCGCGGTGGCGAAGATCTCCGGCAATGAGGGGACCCAGTTTGTCGGCCGGGCGCGGGTGTTCGACTCCGAGGAGGCGGCGCTCAAGCGCATCCTTGACGGCACGGTCGTCAAGGACGATGTGATCGTCATCCGCTATGAGGGGCCCAAGGGCGGGCCCGGCATGCGCGAGATGCTTTCCCCGACGTCGGCCGTGATGGGCCGCGGGCTGGGCAACGACGTGGCGCTCATCACCGACGGCCGCTTTTCCGGCGGCAGCCACGGTTTCGTGGTCGGCCACATCACGCCGGAGGCGCAGGAGGGCGGACTGCTAGCGCTGGTGAAAGACGGCGACACCATCCGCATCGACGCGGACCAGCGCACGCTCACGCTGGACGTTTCGGCGCGGGAAATCGCGCGACGGCGCAGCCAGTGGACCGCACCGAAAGCGCGTTACACCCGCGGGGTGCTGGCCAAATACGCCAAACTGGTGTCGTCCGCCTCGGACGGCGCTGTCACCGATAAAGGGCTCTAGGCGGACTATTCGCTCCAGGACAGGGGCGCGCGGCGCCTATTTGGCCGCTCCGTGTGCAATCTTGCCTGCTTCCAGGAGAAGGCGCAGCGCGTCATTGACGGCTTTGTCCCCATGGAATGCCTCCGCAACATCCGCATCAAGCACGACAACGTTCTTTCCAACTCTGCGCTTGGGATCGAAACGCCCCTTGGGCAGAACGGTCATCTTCGAGAGATCGTAGTCCTCCCGCAGATCGTAATCATCCTGCTTCTTGGTAGAACTTTTCTTCATTCCTCGTCGCCTTTCGCGCGCTGATAATCCGGATGGAGTCCCCCGTCTCCGTATGCGCCGTCAGAAGAAGACGGCCCTTCGAAGACAATCCGATGGTTATGTATCTTTCCTCGTCATGCGAGTGCTCCGCATCCACCACCGTGACAAACTGGGGGTCTTCAAATATCGTGGCAGCTTCTTCAAAATGGACCTGATGTTTTCGGAAATTGCTTTGGGCCTTCTTGGGGTCCCACTCAAAATCCGGCCTCACATCAGCCTTTCCCATTGTACCTCATTCTCCCAATTGGCGGGACACCCAAGCTGGCTTGAGCGTTGCGGCTGAGGCGCTCATGCCACGAGTCGGAGGACATTCATCTCATATGCCGGTTCACGCACTCCATTCTGAACGGGCCAACAGCCATGCATGCATGACATAAAGCACTGATAACAAGAACTTTATAACACACTGAGGAGCGCGACGCCACGTGGAATAGAGTGTAGCGGAGTGGCATTTGGGATTCAAGCGGTGGAACCCACCCAAGCCGCGCTATACCCGCGGGGTGCTGGCCAAGTACGCCAAACTGATGTCGTCCGCCTCAGACGGCGCGGTCACGGACAAGGACCTGTAGCCGAGGGGGCAATGGGCGATGGGGCGGAGGGGCAGGGGCCAATTCACCGCTGACGGGGAACGCCGGGTAGGAAATGGGGGCCGGGGGTGATTGGCCGTTGATGGTTGGCGACGGGGTGGGGGCGGCGGCGTTGTCGGGGGTGCGGTTGCGCATGGGGGGGTAGGGGTAGGTTTCGAGGAAGGCGTCATCGCCCCTTTCGATGGCGTCGAAGAAGACGGGGTCGTTGATGAGGTCGACGCCGACCTCCTCAAGGATGGGTTTGTAGAAGTCGGGGAGGTTGAAGGGGCGCGCGGGGGGCGGTGGGGGCGGGGACGGCGGGGCGAGTTTGGCTGCGGCGTCCTCGAGCTCTTTGAGGGCTTTGCGGAGTCGGTCACGGCATTTGCCGATGTGTTCGGCGAGGCTGGGCGGGACGGTGAAGGGCGGGATGGCGGCGGGGTCGGGGGTTAGGCTGCGTTCGAGGCGGCGGCAGAGGGTGTGGTGCAGGAGGTAGTCTTGGACGCGCAGGATGAGGAAGGGGGTCGGGGCGATTTGGCGGTCGGTGAAGGACTGCTGGATGGACTGGACGAGTTCGGCGGCGCATTGGCGCTCTTCGGGGTCCATCCAGGGTTCCCCGTGGGTGAGGTCGCTGAGGTTCATGGTGGTGTCTCCAATTATGTTGTCCCCTATAAGATCTGCACCAAGTGTTGCATTTCTTATGGCTGTGTGCGTGTGAAGGGCATAAGCATCAATTAGAAAGTAACCATGAGGAATTACAGGTTGCTGGGCATTTTGTGCGCCGTTTCGTATTGCGCTACTCTATGCTGCCGCAGGCAATGGGGTGTCCGTCCCTGCCGCGCCGGCATGGGGCCAGGAAACACGGGCAAGGAGAAAAAGGCATGCAACGCTACGGCTGGATAATCGGGCTTCACCCGGACCGGGTTGAGGACTACAAGCGGGAGCACGCGGCGGTGTGGCCGGCGGTGCTCAAGATGATCAAGGACTGCCACATTCAGAACTACTCGATCTACCTGCGGCAGTTTCCGGACGGGGCGTATTACCTGTTCAGCTACCTCGAATACACGGGGGCGGACTTTGCCGGAGACATGGCCGCGATGGCGGCCGATCCGGTGACGCAGGAGTGGTGGGCGGTGTGCAAGCCGATGCAGGTGCCCATCGCGAACGCCAATGAGGGCGAATGGTGGGCCGACCTGGAGGAGGTCTTCCATTGCGACTGAGTTCACGGGAGCGCGTACTCACGACCTTTTCCCACCAGGAACCGGACCGGGTGCCCGTCTGGTGCGGCGCGTCGGAGGAGTTTTGGGCCAAGGCCAAGGCCGAACTGGGCCTGGCCGACGAGCCGCTGCGCCAGTTCTTTGGCGATGATTTCCGGCGGGTCCACGCGGGTTACCGCGGGCCCGAGTTCCCCCTGCGGCATCCGGAGGCGGTCTACCGGACGGTGTTCGGCGTGGAGCGCGAGGGCATCGGCTACGGCCAGCCCATCACCCACCCGCTGGCGGGCGCCACGCTGGACCAGATCCACGCCTATCCGTGGCCGAGCGCCGACTGGGTGGACGCGGGCGGCATCCGGGAGGCCGCGCTGGCATGGCGGGGGGAATACGCCATCCTGGGCGGGGACTGGTCGCCCTTCTGGCACGACGCCATCGACCTGTTCGGCATGGAGGAGCTGATGCTGCGCATGTACGAGGAGCCGGAGGCGGTGGAGGCGCTGTTCACCCATCTGGTCGACTACTACGCGGCGTCGAGCGAGCGCGTTTTTCAGGCCGCCGACGGGGCCATCAACATTTTTTTCATCGGCAACGATTTTGGCAGCCAGACGGGGCCGCTGCTCGGGGCGGCGCTGTTTGAACAGTTCCTCCAGCCCCATCTGATACGGCTGGCCAAGCTGGGCCATGAGCACGGGCTGGGGGTGATGATGCACTGCTGCGGCGGGGTGCGCGAGCTGATTCCCCTGTTTATCGACGCCGGGATCGACGCCATCCACGCCGTGCAGCCGTCCTGCCGGGGCATGGAGCCCGCCGGGCTCAAGCATGACTTCGGCGACCGGCTCGTGTTCAACGGCGCCATCGACTCGCACCACGTGCTGATCAACGGCACGCCCGAATCGGTGCGGCAGTCGACGCGCGAGGTGCTGGAGATCATGAAGCCCGGCGGCGGCTACATCTGCGGCGCCAGCCACGACACGATACTCGAGGAGACGCCCGTGCGGAACGTCGTCGCCATGTTTGACGCTGTCCGGGAATTTGGAAAGTACTGAAGAGGAATTGGAATCTGGAAAACAGGAAAGCAGGAAAAGGGAGAAGAAGCACGTCCGTGGAAATATATCTGTATTTCGTGCGCCTTTGGAGGTTCTGAGATACAGACTGAAGAATAGAGATTGCCCGGAGAACTGAAGAGGATATTGAATCTGGAAAGCTGGAAATCAGGAAGAGGAAGAGGAAGAGGAAGCAGGACCGTGGAATGATGCCTGGATTCCGCGCGCTTTTGGAGGTTTGCAGTTTCAGACGGAAGAATTGATATTGACCGGAGGGCTGAAGTGGAAATTGAATCTGGAAAACAAGAAATCAGGAAAGGGGAGATGGGCGGTGGAATGATGCTTGGAACTCCTGCGGGCCCTGATATTATGGGTTTCAGGGGGAATGATTACGATGGCCGGGGAAGAAATGAAAAGGAGGCCGAAGGTGGCTGAGTTGACTGACCGGGACATTACGGAGCGGATTATTGCGGCGGCGATTTCGGTTCACAAGGCCCTGGGGCCGGGTTTTATGGAGTCCGTCTATGAAGAGGCTCTCTGTGTGGAGTTGCGGCTCCGGGGCATAGTCTTTGAACGGCAGAGAAGCATTCCGCTTGTCTATCGCGACTGTCCTGTTGGCGAGCACAGGCTCGATTTGCTGGTGGAGGGCCGGGTGGTGGTGGAACTGAAGGCGGCGCTGGCGCTGGATGATGTGTTCTTTGCCCAGGCGCGGTCTTATATGAAGGCCATTGGCACGGAAAGCGGATTGCTCTTGAACTTCGCGTCAATGCCGCTCACCATTAAGCGCGTGGCCCGGGAATGGCATCATGGTGAATAGGACAAGAAGAATTCTATATCTGGAATTTAGGAAAGCA
>CAIUWO010000424.1 GCA_903902895.1 Candidatus Hydrogenedentota bacterium
ACCAGTTCCACCGCGCCGTCGTTGTCCATGTCGTGCAGTTGCAGATCATGGAACTGGGAACGGTCGGTTTCGATCTCGTGCTTGGTCCAGGTCCGTGCGCCCTGCGCGTCCGTGCCCTGTTCCATCCAGAAGAGGCCGTAGTTGTGCGCCTCGCCGACAATCATGTCGTTCTTGCCGTCCCCGTTTACGTCAAGAACGAGCACCGGCACACTGGCGGAGCCGATGTTGAACTCGGGGTGCCATTTCCAGGCCTTCATGTCCCAGGTGTTTTCCGGGGCTTCCAACCACCCGCCGGTGAAAATCATGTCGGGATGGCCGTCCCCGTTCAGGTCCCCGGCGCCGAAACCGTGGCCGCCGCCACCGTCGGTTTCGACGGTGAACTGCTCAAACTCGCCCGTACCCTTGCCGTTGGCGTCGCGCTTGAGTTTGAAGATGTACACCGGCTTGGTGACCGGCATCACCTCGTCCACGCCATCGCCGTCCATGTCATAGAACACGTTGCGCTCGATGTTGCCGGTCTTGGCCACGTCGTGTGTGGTCCATTCACCGGGTCCGCCCTTGGGGTTTTCGCGCCACTGAAGGATGCAACCAAAGTAGCCGCCGGCCACGATGTCCAGATAGCCGTCACCGTTGACGTCCATCGGATAGTTGGAGAAGTCGTCGTAATAGGTGTCGACGTACATCAGGTCGCACACCTTGTGCGCCTTGGCGAAGTCGGGGCCTTCATACCAGTAGGCACCAGAGAAAATGTCCTTGAAACCGTCGTTGTTCACATCCAAGATCGATGCGGCTTCATAGGTGCTGTTGTGGCCGATGGGCACCCGGTCGAAGACCAGCCCCGTCACGTCGGGGACTGCGGCGGAAACCGCCAGTGCTGCCGTTATCGCAAAACTCAACATATGCAAATCCTCCGTCTCCGGTTGGGGAAGCGTTGTCAGGGCTGGGGCTGAATGACCTTGAATTCGGGAACCGTTCCATCGGCACGACTCAGACGTATGCCGAAGCCCCATCCTCCGGCACGCTGCGAAATCATGACGAGCAGGGCGTTCTTGCCCGCCTTGAGTTTGGCCGGGGCGTTGTCCGAGTCCACCTTGAAGGGACGGTCCACATCCTGCTCTGAAACCACCTCGCCGTTCACCCATATCTTGAGGCCATCGTCGGACCCACCATGGACCATAATATCCTCATCCGCGGCGACCTCGATCTCGGCATACGCGAAGGCCACGGCGCCGTCCACCATGCCCAGCAGGCCGGCCAGATTGACCATTCCCGCCAGGTCGTCCGTGGCTACCGGCTTCCAGGGCACCTCGCCGCCCACCCCGGGATAACTTGCCTTCAGGTCCACCTGCGGTTCGCCGATGAGATTCTTGGAGAAACCGTCAGCAATCTTCCAGGACACCGGGCCGACGATGGCCCACTGCTTGACAAACCCCAGCTTCGCGGCCAGCGCGGCGCCGTCCTTCATGGTGCCCAGTGCGGCCACGGTCTGCTGGACGGCGTCTGGTGTGGTCAGTTTCCCCATTACCCCGCCGAGCAGCTTCTCGCCCTGCTCCTTCTGTCCCGCCTCGATGGCGGCTTTCGCGATGGCAATCATGCTCCCAACCGGGATGGAGTCAAGTTCGCCCTTGTTGAGCATTTCCATGACCACATCGAAGGCCTCGGGCACCGGGTACTTGCGGATGCCCTCCATGCCAACCGCTTTAAGGTCAGGGTCAGCCGCATTGCGGTAGAGCGACACATAGGCCCGGCCAGCCGCCTCGGGCTTGTTCTGCTCGCTCAGGTCGTCGGCGTAGCGCTTGACCCAGCCCTCGACAAGCGGCTTGTCCTGTTCTCCGGCGTTCTCCAGCGCCTTGGCCAGCAGGGGGGCGGCCTCGGGCAGACCGCTCAGGCTCAGGCCCTTGAGCGCCGCCCTGCGCAGGGCGGCTTCTTCGGATGCCGCCTGTTCCGTCAGCAGCGGCAGGAACATCGGGTCGCGCCGCGCGCCAATGTTTTCGATCAAGCCGACCTTCATGTCGGCGGGCAGTTTTTCCCAGACATCAAGCATCGCCAGGTTGGCGGCATGCCCCGTCAGATTGGACAAGGCGTTGAGAATGGGGGAGGCCACCCGCCCGCCGTCGGCACCGTTCAGTGCCTTGATGAACAGGGGGATAGAGGATTCGTCGCCAAAGCGGCCCAACCCCGCAATCGCGCCGCTCTTGATGATGGTATCGGGTGCGTTCTCGAGGATCCGCCTGTATGCGTTCATGGCGACCTCCCACTTGCCGCCCCCGCGCGCCACCGCGTCGGCGTAGCGCAGCCCCGCATCCCACGCCTCAAAACTGCTGGCCTCGTCCGCCTTCTCTATCACGCCAACGAGCAGCGCTTCGTATCCTGGATTGGCTGTCTCCGCCAGCAGGCGCGCCGCACTGGCGCGCACGGGGCCGGACGGGCTGTCGCAAAGGCGCACAGCGAATCCCATCTCGCCGATCTTGGCCGTCTTCCCGAAGAGCGCGTTGAGCAGCGCATACTGGAATCCCATGTCCGGATGCGTCTCGGCGGCGGACGCCAGCGCATCGACCGAATTGACGGTCCCGCACTCTTCCAGGCAGGCCCGCGCGCGCTCGCGCAATTCCGCGTTGTCCAGCAGCGCGGCGATGGGGGAGACGTTCGTCTCCTCGGCCACCACGTAGGGCAGCAGCGACAGTACACGCTTGACCAGAACGGGGGACTGGTCGGCATTGACCAAAGGCATCAGCGCCTGCTCCACAACCACGCGCCCCGCAACACCCTCCTCGCTGTCCATCCGGATGGGAAGCGGCTGGTGCGCTATATCCCGCAGAATGACCATGGCTGTGCGCCAGATATGCTCATCCTTGTCTCCAAGCAGCTTGACCAGACCAGGCACCGCCTCGGCGCCAAAGCGCGGAAGCAGCTGGCGCGCCCGCGCCTGGATGGGGCCGTTGTCCTTGACCAGGTCGGCCAGAACCCCCTCAACGGTCAACGGAGGGGCAATGTCGGCCCGGACAAGGGGAACAAGCACCGCCGCCAGCAGCAGGGCCATCAAAAGCATCTTTGTTTTCATGTTTGTTTTCCTCATGGCGCCGCGTTTCACAGGTGCCACGGTGCCCGGTAGGACCGGGCGAGGTGACGGTTGGCCTGTTCGTCGTTGATGAAGGTTTCGCGGTCGCCGTCCCAGAACAGCTTGCGGCCGACCTTGAGCGAGATGCCGGCAAGCAGCACGGACGTGGTCGTGCGGAAGGCCTGTTCGATGTCCGCCGCCGGTTTTTGGCGGCTGCGGATGCAGTCGAAGAAATTGTCATGGTGAGGGGGATAGGCCCAGCTTTTCTCGGGCTCGCCAATCCACTCGGGGAT
>CAIUWO010000425.1 GCA_903902895.1 Candidatus Hydrogenedentota bacterium
CTCCCAGGCAGCGCCTATTGGGTTTTCGCCCCCGGAGGGGGTATGTCGCGTTCAATAGATCTCATCAATTCTGGAGTTGCAGTTTGGTGCATATCCCGGACAACTCTCAGCATCCAGAAGAGGCACACACCCGACAGGCACGCGAAGAACATCCAGCAGGTTGTCCACACTCCGGTCCACTCAAGCAGGTAGCCGAAGAGAATGGGACAGAAGAATCCGCCCAAGCCCCCGATGACCCCCACCATGCCGCCAACAACGCCGATGTCATTCGGAAAATAGTCCGGAATGTACCTGTAAACCGCGGCCTTGCCAATACCCATCATGAAACCGACGATGAAAACCAGCCCGGTGAATATCCACACGTTCGCCTGAAAATATATCTGTGTCACGCCCCGTGCCAGCAACTGCTTCTTGAGCACCTTGTCCCCCACCTTCACAGCCGGTTCCTGCCAGCGCGAGATGGTGGGGAGGACCAGCATGTCCCCCGTGCCATAAGCGCCGGCGGGCTCCCGTTCGCCCAACGCGGAAAGTGGGTATCGTGTACCATCGACCGCAATGTGCTCAGGAGCCACTTCGGAAACGGTGCCGGGGCGCTTGGCCATGACGCCTTTGCCGGGGGAATGAATGGTCATCTGCGGCACCACCAGCAGGGAGCAGCCCAGAAGACAGGCGGTCAGCACCCAGAACATAACACGCCGCGCCCCAAAGTGGTCGGACAGCCAACCGCCAATCGCGCGAATGCCCCCGGAGGGAAGGCTGAACACGGAGGCCATGAGGCCCGCAGTCACAATCGACATCGCGTAGGCGTTCACGTAGTAGGGAATAAGCCATTGCGAGAGCGAGACAAAACCGCCGAACACGAGGAAGTAATAGAGTCCGAACCTCCAGACGCGCACGTTGCGCAGGGGCGCCAGGCGTTCCATGAAGGTGTTGATGTGCGAGTCGTCCGTCTTGCGGTAGTGCGTGAACAGCACGAACACCACGGCGGTTATCACCAGCGCCCCCGCATAGAGACGGGGCAGCTGCCGCCACTGCTCGATTTGCTCACCGCCTTCCGTCAGCCAGTTCAGCAACCGGGGCGCGCAGAGACTGGTCACCGCTGCACCCGCGTTGCCCGCGCCGAAAATGCCCAGGGCCGTCCCCTGCCGCTCCCTGCGGAACCATACCGACGTGTACGCGATGCCAACGGCGAAAGAGGTCCCCACAAATCCGAAACCCATACTGGCGAAAAAGTAGCCCCAGAAGCCGCCTGCGTATCCGAGCAGCCACATCGGCGCCGCAGACAGCAGCATCACGCAGGTGTAGACAATGCGCCCGCCGTATTTATCCGTGAGAATGCCCACGGGGAAACGCAGCAGCGAACCGCTGAGCACGGGAATGCCGATAAGCCAGCCCACCTGCCCCTCGGTCCAGGTAAAAACCTGGTGCTCGACAAGAAAGGTGACCAGCACACCGTTCAGCATCCAGCAGGCAAAGCATATAGTGAACGCCAGCGTGTTGAGCGTGAGAACGGTGAGCGCCTTGCCTTTGTCTGCCATTTACCTCTTTCCCCTGGTGCGCGTCGGGCTATTTTCCCGGCCCGGCATTTTCCCGGCCCGAAAAGAAACTCCGCAGGTTCAAAAGTCCAAACAGCATGAAACCCACGGCCAGCACAGCCGAGACCACCAGGACGCTGTTCTTTGCCAGATTGTTCCACAGGAGCAGCCAGGGATTGCCCTGCCCGGCATCCAGCGGGTGCGTGCCATCGACCAGTTCGCGCGCATCGGGAATGCCGTCGTCGTCCAGGTCACTGTCTTGGGGAAGCAGCGCGGGAAGCGATTCGGGATGCTGCCGCATTGCAAGGAATTTCTGTTTGCCCACAGTCCGGATGATGGAATTTCCAAAATCGTTGAGAATGGGGCTGTGCACATCCACGCCCGGCTGGAAGGCTGTGCGCGCCTGGGTGAGCCGGGCCTGTTCCTCTGCGTTAAGGCTGCCGATTTGTCCCGGCTTGACGCCTTCGGGGCCCTCGGGATTCGCGTGGCATATGGAACAGTCCACATTGCGTCCCGATGCCTTTTCGATAAAACTTCGGTATTCGGAATAGGCGCGGGCGGGCACCCCGGCCAAAATCAAAACGGCAAACAGCATCCACGGAGCAGCGCCCCGCAGGAACGTTCGTACAGGATCGCGCATGATCATTTCCCCCCTTTGAATGCTTCGTATATGTACTGGCCAAAAACGGTCATCACAACAAGATAGAATGCGGCCGCCAACGCGAGAATGCCCAGGGTGCGACGGCTGGCCTTGGCGAATATCCACGGGGCGAGCGCCAGCACCGCCAGCGCGGCCTGCTGGCCGAGCATAACCACCCAGAACGGAAGCAGTTCGAGCGGATAGTAAATGAAAAAGAAATACCATTCCGGCTTGATGCCCTGCGGGGTCGCGCCCAGCGCGTCGTAGGGCTCGAAGAGCGGATAGGCAAAAAACGACTCGAACGGCAGGCACAGGGCGAGCACAAACACCCACAGGAAGACGGCCACCCACAGCGACACGTCCTTCAGCACGAAGGTTGGAAAGAACTTCTCGCTCAGCTTTGAGGGCCTGTCCACGCCCTGGCTCATACCGTGCAACTGCACGGACAGCAGATGCAGGCCCAGCGCGCCCAGCAGCAGCAGGGGCAGTCCCAGAACGTGCAGCACGTAGAAGCGGCTTAGAGTAGCCTGGCCCACCGCCGCCTCACCCTGAATCAGCACGCGCAGTTTGGCGGGCAGGCTCGCCAGCGAACCCGGCAGATAGTTCCCTGCCATCTCAAGCGACTGCAGGCCCACCTTGGTTGCGTTCACCGCAATCTGGTGCCACGGCAGCAGATATCCTGTGAAGCCAAAACCGAAGGTGATCATCAGCAGGCCGACCCCCGCAAGCCACGTGAATTCCCGCGGACGCACGAAAGCCTTCATGGCAAAGGTTGTAATCAGGTGGCACAGCACGCAGAAAATCATGAACGAAGAGCACCATGCATGCATGTTGCGCACAAACGCGCCGCCCGGCACGAAATGCGTGATGTAATCGACCGACGTGTGGGCATCGCTCACCGTCGGCTCGTAGTAGAAGAGCAGGAGGGCGCCCGTCGCCGCCTGCAGCATGAAGAAGAACAGGGCCAGTCCGCCAAAATAGTAGGCCCAGCTCATACGGTGCACCGGAACCGTTTTCTCGAGAACCATGTCGTTAAAGTTGGCGTGCTCCATAGGGAAACGCTCCTTCAGGAACGACAGTGCCCGCCCGGCCAGGGTGGTGGAAGCTGCAGGACCTCCAGAGCTCATGACATGGCCTCCTCTTCAAACTGCCTGGCAATAAAAACGGTACATTGGGCGGCCTTCGCGGGGTCGGGCTTCCCTTCCAGCGTGCCTTGCGCATTGCGACTGGCCACCACCCTCCCCTCCGAATCCACCAGCAGCCAGCCCAAGTGCGGCAGGGGCGCCTTGGCCGGCGACCCCGCGCTGGGCTCTCCTGTGATCAGGTCGAAATAGGACATGTGGCACGGGCAAAGGATGCGCCCGCCCCCCTCGACGGCGCTCTGAATGGTGCAGCCCAAGTGTGTGCATTTGGCGGAGATGAGCAGCGGCATGCCGTCCGGCCCGCGGAAGGCAAGCGCGGGGCGCATTTGGTAGTCGATAAAATAAATGCCCTTTTCGGACGCGAGCTCGGCCATGCCCGCGACACGTATGCGCGCGTTGCGCATGCGCTCCAGCTCGAGTTCGCGCTCGGTCTCGGTCACTTTAAGCCGCTTCACGCGCTTGGCCATCATTTCCGCCTCTTCCTCGGGTGTCATGCTAGGCCCCAGCAGATACCGTCCCGCAGCGCCCATGGCTCCCAGGCCCAGCATGGTTCCGCCCACCGCGGCTCCCAGAGCGCCGCGCAGGAAAGCGCGACGGCTCTCAATGGTGCCCAGGACCGCAGCCTGCAGTTCGAGGCGCCGCGTGTTGACCCAGACCACCTTTTGAGGGGAGCGCAGCAGGAAATCGAACGGAAGGAAAAACGCATGCACCAGCCGCGTGAACGGGGTCAGCGCAAAAATGATCCACGCACCCACAAGGTGAAACTTTACGACTGCGGGAACACCGGCCACGTAGGCAGCGTCCGGCTGAAGCGTCAGCAAGCTCCACAGGTAAGGCGAAAGCGCGGACGCCGCCCAAACCGAGCCCCAGCCGCGTCCCAGTGCAACTCCCAAACCTAGAATCACCTGGGCGATTAGCAGCAGCAGCACAACGATGTCCAGCGCGGTGCTGACCGCTTGCAAGCGGGCGGACAGAACCCGGCGCAGCAGCAGCACCGTGAGGCCCAGCACGCACAGCACGGCGAACATAATCCCGAGGGACTCAGCAAATAGCAGTAGTGTCCGGTCTGTGGTGAGGAACATCCACAGTCCCGGGAGAAGCAGTACGGTCAGGTGGCCAGCCAGGAGCACAAGAATTCCCAGGTGCCACGGGATTGAGCCCCAGGGCAGCACCCGGCTCTCCAGTAACTGCGAACTCAGCGCCGAATAGGAGAACCGTTCCGCGCGAAAGCGGTAAACGGAACCCACTACAAGCACAAACACGGACAAATAGGGCAGGCCCACGTAGAAAAATGTATCTAGCATGACAGGTCCTCTTCCGGAAAATCGCACGACAATGCCAGGTGAATAGCCCGCAGAACATGCCTGTATGGATTGTCCGCACGCGCCAAACTGTCCTCTACTGCCTTCACGGGACCGAGAAGGCAGTAGTGAGCCATTTCCCCGCGCTCTTCCCCGGTGAAAAGGGGAAAGAAGCGGAGAATGGTCGGCAGGAAGTCCGGCAGTTCAGAACCCCGGTCGAAACCGGCGCGATCATAGGTCTCCGCAAGCCCGGTCATCAGCATGCCCCGTTTCCGGTTTTCCGCGCCGAACAGGTGCACGCTCACGTAAAGCGTGCACAGCGCGGTGACCAGAAACGTGCGCGTGTACAGTTCCTCCAGTTCGGCGGCCTCGGCCCGCCTGGTGGCCGACTGAAAACCGCGCAGGGCCGCCGCGATGTCCGGATGCGCCACAAAATGATCCATGGCGTCTGCCACCTGTCCCGCGAAGCCCGTGCCGGGATACTCAAGCAATACGCCTAGCAGCGGATAGTATTCGATGGACTGCTCCAGTTGCTGAGGCATGGATTAGCCCTTTCTCCGCGGTGAATCGGTTTCTCCAAAACCGCACATCCCGCGACAGCGTTCCGCGTCGCGCAAATCCTGCTCGATGGCCTCTTCCCGCTGGATGGGCGGAAGCACATAGCGCTCGCGGACTCCGGGAAGCGCCGTCATGCGGGCAATTTCTTCGGCCTGTTCCGCCGTAAGCCGCGCGTCGCGCAAAATCCGTTTGATCTTGGCGTCGTCGATGTCACCTACCTTTGACGCGCGCAGGGCGCTGCGGACGGCGACCAGTTTGCGCAGAACATTTTCGACCACATCGGTGTTGCCCGCTGCAAGCAGGGCGGCGAGATAGCGGATCGGCAGACGCGCCTTGTCGGCCGCCGCGAAAAAACTTTCGGAGCTGTGCTCATACAAACCGTCCGTCGTGTGGCCCATCATCGGCAGGAGCGGTGGCACGTAATACAGCATCGGCATGGTGCGGAATTCAGGGTGCAGGGGCAGGGCGAGGCCCCACTCGCCCACGTATTTCCACACCGGCGACTTCTTCGCCGCGTCTAGAAAGGCTTCGCTGATCCCGTTGCGCCGCGCGCCCTCGATCACCTTCGGGTCCGCAGGGTCCAGCAGCAGCCCCAATTGCGCGGCCACCAGCGCCTGGTCCGGCGCCTTCATCGCCTCCTCAATCCGGTCCGCGTCGTACAGCAGCACGCCCATGTACCGGATGCGCCCGACGCAGGAGTGGAAACACGCCGTCGCCTGCCCCGTCTCAAGACGCGGATAGCACAGTATGCATTTTTCGGATTTCCCGGAAGACCAGTTGAAATAGCTTTTTTTGTACGGGCACGCAACCACGCAGGCGCGCCACCCGCGGCACACATCCTGGTTGATGAGCACCACGCCGTCCTCGCCGCGCTTGTAAATGGCCCCCGAGGGACAGGCCGCCACGCAGGCGGGATTGGCGCAGTGGTTGCAGATCCGCGGGACGTACATCATTGAGATGGCGTCTATCTCGAACAGCATGCGGCGCTCCGCCGGGCTGAGTCCCGCCAGATTTGGGTCGTTCTCCGCGTATATCGGGGACCCCGAAAGGTCGTCGTCCCAATTGGGCCCCGCTTCAATATTGATCACTTCATTGGTGATCTTGGAAACCGGCACCGCCGTCGGTTGGTCGCTTCCCGCCGGTGAATTGAACAAGTCCTCGTACCGGTAGTCCCACGGCTCATAGTAGTCGTCAAGCTCTGGCTGGGATGGATTGAAGAACAGCTTTGTCAGGGCTGACAGTTTCGACTGGCAGCGCAGTTCGAGTTTGCCCGAATCCGTGACCCGCCACCCGCCCTTGTAGTTGGTCTGGTCCTCCCACTGCGTGGGATAGCCGGTGCCCGGTTTGGTTTCGACATTGTTCCACCACATGTACTCCGCCCCGGGCCGGTCAGTCCACACGTTCTTGCAGGCAATGCTGCACGTGTGACAGCCCAGGCACTTGTCCAGGTGGAAGACCATGCCCACTTGCGCGCGAACATTCATGTTTTGCGGCCTTTCCCGTGCATGATCACCAGATCAGTTTTATGAGTTTTCGTATGGCCACGAAGGTGTCGCGGTTGACGCCCTGCGGCCCCCAGTAATTGAACCCGTACGTGAACTGGCCGTAGCCGCCGATCATGAAAAGCGGCTTCAGGCGCGCCCGGGTCAGGCTGTTGTGCGCGCCTGCGCGGCGCTCGCCACGCTCAATCGATTTGGGCACGCCCAGCGTGCGCTCCGTGGCGTGGTAAACCATGCAGACGCCGCGCGGCAGGCGGGCGCTAACGCAGACGCGGGTCACCACCACGCCGTGATCGTTGATGAGTTCCGCCCAGTCATTGTCCACGAGTCCGGCCAAAGCCGCGTCGCGGTCGTTGATCCACACCGGCTCCACGCCGCGCGAGAGCGTCATCATCCGCAGCGTGTCTCCAAACGTCGAGTGAATGTGCCATTTGCCGTGTGGTGTCAGGTAGTTCAACACCAGATCGCCCGGCGATACGGTGCCCTCCAGATCGCGCGTGGCCCGCTCTTCGGCCCGCGGTTTGAAACAGGGCAGGTGCTCGCCAAAAGCACGGTAGGCCTCGTGGTCGAAATAGAAATGCTGCCGGCCCGTGAGCGTGCGCCAGGGGATCAACTCCTCCACGTTCTGGCAGAATCCGGAATACGTGCGACCGTGGGACGTGATGCCGCTCCAGTACGGCGTGGTAAGCAGGCGCCGCGGCTGCGCCGCGAGGTCGTCGAAGGTGATGCGCACCGAACGGTAGTCCGCCGCCAGGTGCGAATGATCTATGCCCGTCTTCACGGACTCCGCCTCGTATGCGCGGCAGGCCATCTCGCCGTTGGTTTCGGCCGCAAAATGCAGAATCGCCTCGCACACCGAGCGGGGTTCGCGCAGCGAAGGGTAGGTCTTCCCGCCCCAAGTCTCCACGGGGTTCGAGGTCAGATAGGCGTCGTAGGCATCCTCAACCGCATAACCCACGCCGTGCGTCGAAAGGCCCTTGCGGAAGTTGGGGCCCAGCGACACGAACCTGTTGTGGACACTTGTGTAGTCGCGCTCGACTATCACCAGGTTGGGCATGGTCTTTCCGGGAATTGGCTCGCATTCGCCTTTTACCCATTGTTTCACGGTGGGCTGCGCGATCTCGGCGGGTGTGTCGTGCATGAGCGGCGCAGCCACAATGTCCTCAACCGGCTCCGGGAGGTGTTTCTTGGCCAGCGCGCCCGTGTGGCGAGCAATTTCCTCGAAAATCTTCCAGTCGCTCTTGGATTCCCAGCACGGCGGAACCGCCGCCTGCAGCGGATGGATGAACGTGTGCATGTCCGTAGAGTTCAGGTCGTCTTTCTCGTAGAACAGGGCGGCCGGCAGCACAATGTCCGAATACAGCGCCGAAGTGTCCATCCGGAAATTGAGGTCAACGACCAGGTCGAACTTGCCGCGCTCCACCTCGTCGTGCCAGACAACGTCCTCCACTTCGTCCTTGGCCACCTCCTGCGCAATCGTGTTCGAGTGGGTGCCAAGGTAGTGTTTGAGGAAGTACTCATGCCCCTTGGCCGACGCCTGCAGCGCGTTGCCGCGCCAGATGTACCACACGCGCGGCCAGCATTCGGGCGCGTCAGGATCTTCGACGGCAAATTTCAACGCGCCGGACTTCAACTGCTCGACCACGTGGGCGATGATGTCCTGTGGGGTCTTGGCACCCTTTTCCCGCGCCTCGCGGACCACGGCCAGACTGTTCCTGTTGAATTGCGGATAACTCGGCAGCCACCCCTGGCGCACCGCGGCGATTTGCTTGTCAATCGTGTGCCCGTGCGCCATCGGATTTTGATCGTCGGCCACCGGGCACATTTCATTGAACGACCGGTCATACCGCCATTGGTCCGAATTGACGTAGTGGAAGGACGGCGTGTTCTGCAAACGCGGCGGTCCGCCCCAGTCGCCGCCAAAGGCAATCGGCGCCCAGGAAGCCTGCGGCGCAAGCTTCTCCTGGCCCACGTAGTGGTTGAGCCCGCCGCCGTTGCGGCCCACGCACCCGCAAAACATGAGCACATTGATGCACGCGCGGTAAATCAGATTGTTGTGATACCAATGGTTCACGCCGGCGCCGATAATAATGCAGCACCGTCCCCCGGTCAGCTCGGCCGTGCGGCCCCACTCACGCGCGAAATTTACCAGCACCGACGACTTGATGCCCGTGAACTTTTCCTGCCAGCCCGGCGTGTACGGGGCATTTTCATCTTCATAATCGGATGCCCATTCGCCCGCATGTCCCCGGTTAACCCCGTAATCCGCAAGCACCAATTCCATAATTGTGGTGACTGCAACAGGCCCCCCTACCGTTTCCACCGTCAGGACTGGCACATTTCGCAGGTGGAATGAGTCGCTGGCGCCCTCGGAAAAATCGGAGAACCGCACCGGAACGTCCCCGCCGCCAGCTTCGCCCAGGAACAGCTCCGGGTCAATCACGCGGCCGTCCAGCGAGTCCTCAAGTTTGAGGTTCCATTCGCCTTTCGTCGACTGCCAGCGGTGCCCCGCCGTGCCCTTAAGACAGGACAGGGAATTGCTGAGGCCGTCCAGCACCACAAATTTCCATTCCGCGTTTTCCTGCCCGTGTTGGGCGTCAAGCTGCGCGGCGCGCAGCAGGCGGCCAGGCCGGTAATGACCGTCTGAGTCCTTCTCCAGAACCACCAGGAACGGCATGTCCGTGTACTGCTTCATGTACCGGATAAAGTAGGGTGTTTCCTTCTGCACAATCCATTCGCGGAGAATCACATGCCCCACCGCCATCCAGAAGGCCCCGTCCTGGCCCTGATGGATGGGAATCCATTCGTCGGCCACCTTCGACACTTGGCTGAAATCGGGGGAGAATACCACCACTTTTGTGCCGTTATGCCGGGCCTCGACCAGGAAATGGGCGTCGGGCGTACGGGTCATCAGCACGTTTGAGCCCACTGTGGCGATAAACTTCGACTTATACCAGTCGGCGCTTTCCCCGACATCCGTCTGCTCGCCCCAGATTTCGGGCGAGGCCGGTGGGAGGTCGCAATACCAGTCATAAAATGACAGCGAAACGCCGCCCAAAAGCTGCATAAGCCGCGAGCCGCCAGCGTAGCTCACCATCGACATCGCGGGAATCGGCGAAAATCCCACAATCCGGTCGGGGCCATGCTCCATGACGGTGTGTAGGTTGGCGGCCGCCATAATCTCGTGCGCCTCGTCCCATGACGCGCGCCGAAAGCCGCCTTTGCCGCGGGCCTCCTGATAACGGGTGCGCGAGGCGGGATTCTGAACGACCGACCGCCACGCGGCCACCATGTCCTCGGGATGCACACACTTCGCCTCACGCCACAAATCGAGCAAAACGCCGCGGATAAGGGGGTATTTCACCCGCAACGGGCTGTAAATATACCAAGAACAAGAGGAGCCGCGCTGGCATCCGCGCGGTTCATGCGGCGGAATCTCGGGGTCAATCTGGGGATAATCCAGCGCCTGCAATTCCCACGTGACAATGCCCTGCTTCACGTAAACGTTCCAGCTGCACGAACCGGTGCAATTGACACCGTGTGTGCTGCGGACAATCTTGTCATAGGCCCAGCGGTTGCGGTAGAAGTCTTCCCAAGACCGCTGCTTCGGCGAAAAAAGGTCCTGAATCCAGCCCATTGCCGCTATCTCCTGGGGGCCGGCCGCACCAAACGCGCCCGGGTTCCCGTCTTGCGCCGCCGAAGCGCGGCCGCCAACAGTCCCATGACCATCACCGCGCCGACTGTTCCGCCAACCGCCGCCAGATGAATGTCAGCAATCCCCGGCACCGGTCCGGCATTGGCCTTGGACTCGAAGAACTTCGCCAGGTGAACGGCCTCTTGTTTCGTCACAGGTTTGCCGCGGAAGACTGCGCGCATCACGTTGAAATTGGCCTGTTCACAGGCTGAGACCAGGCCAGTTTCACCCATGCGTCCGAAGACCCCCGTGAGGTCCACGGCCAGCGTGCCGCCCCGGCCGTTCACCGCATGACAGCTCGCGCAGCGCGGACCGCCGTTCCGCAGGGACTGCCGCCCGTGGAAGAGCCGTTCCCCAATAACGGGAGAGCCTGGGTCCAGTGTGGTCAACAAGGACTTCTCCGCGCGCTGGCGGGCGGCATCCAGGCGCTGGCTCACCTGCGCGTCCTTCATCAGCGCCGTCAGGGCGCGCGTGTCCTCGTCGGAGATTGGCCCCGCGTTCTTCTCCATACTTTTGACCTTGGCCAGCAGGTCCGGCTCCGGCCAGCGCGTAGAAGGAAGCAAATCCGGCCCCGGACCCGTAAGTGTCCCTGACCCCAGGGTATGGCAGCCCGAACAACGGTTTACGAAGGTGTCCGCCGAGCGGTCCTCTTCGGATGCCGCCTCTGGTGGCGGCGCAGGCAGATCCCCGGTGGGTGACGCGGCGGGTGCCGGCGTGGACGCAGCAGGCGCGGGAGTTGGAACATTTGAGGTTTGGGCGAAACTCGCCAGCGGCGCCAAAGCGGCCAGAAGAAGGGCGAACCATACGGCATTCAAGCCCTTCATGCATAGCCTTGCACATCCAATTCGCCCGAATGCCTGCCAGAAGATGTGTGAGGCACCCGCCCTGTTTTGGCTTTGACCAGGGAATTCCATGTTCTCGCATTGTTGCATAAGCTTTGTGGCTCCTGCTTGCCAAAACAAAGGCCTTCGGGGCGCTCGTTTCAATACCGATATGTCAAAAGGTTATTCCCATTTCGGGAAGGACCTGAAAGTCCGTATTTGCAATAACTACGCCTGTAACTGCTTTTCGGCGACCTTGGCCCGGCTCCCGCCTTTCGGATGCCTGGAAACCGCAGGGCTGTGTTTTTCGCAGCCGCAAAAGGCCATCTTGCAGCGGATGGGTCCTTCAACGGGAAACTGCGCCGTGGGCCGTTTCATCAGCCGTGCCAGGGTCCAGCCCTGCAGCGTTCGCGCTGTGCTTTCGTACACTTCCGCCATGGCCTCATGGAAGCCGCAAACGGGAAGTTTCTTGTCCGACACAGTCTGGCAGTAATTGGCGGTCAGCACCCCCTGGCACGCCTCCACCACGTCAAGCAGCGTGATCTCCTCCGGTGTGCGGGCCAGAAGAATCCCCCCGTTCGATCCGCGCACCGACTGAAGAATGCGGGCCTTGACCAGTGTGCCGAGTATCTTCGCCAAGTAGGAAAGGGAGCACTCCATCTTCTCGGCCAGTTCCTTGGGACCCATCAGTTTTCCCTGTCCCTCCAGTCCGACGACCAGCAACGCCTTTAAGGCCAGTTCCGATGTTTTCGTCAGCATAACCCGCGCTCCATTCACAATATACGATATTATCTGTCCGAGATGTCTCCAATGTCAAGTCTTTTTTTCGTCATTTGTCGCCGGTGTTGGATTGGGCCTGTTGACAAGCCGCCCCAATGGTGGAAAATGAGGACTCGCATCACTCTTGCTGTTCGCGGGCATTGAAGAGGCGTTTCGATTGTTTAAACGGTTGCTTAGGCGTCGCGAGTGCGCACCTGAAGTACGGGGCACTTTCAGGCCCTATCAAGA